>JANQII010000309.1 GCA_028282195.1 Prolixibacteraceae bacterium | reverse complement strand
GATCTTCGGTCACACTGTGTAGTCAAAACCTCAAAGGTAACACCAACCTTACGTCATCCAACATTACTAAATGAAAATTTTTGGGTCTCAGGATGACGTTGCTCTTTAAAATTGGTTTATTTATTTATCTCATCCAACAATAGCTTAATCACCGCTTGTGCAGAGAAAAGCCTGTTTTCTGCTTCAGGTACTACTACTGAGTTTTCACTATCGATAACCGAATCAGACACAACCATGTTACGGCGAACCGGCAGGCAATGCATAAACTTCGCATTGTTGGTCACGGCCATTTGTCGGTCTGAAACAGTCCAGTTACGATCTTTCGAAAGTACTTTCCCATAATCCTTGTAAGAAGCCCAGCTTTTTGCATAAATAAAGTCTGCCCCTTCAAAAGCTTTCATCTGGTCGTATTCAGGTTTTAAATCACCCATAAACTCAGGGGCCAATTCGTACCCCTCAGGATGCGTTACAACCAGTTCATAATCCGTTTCTCGTATCCACTCCACAAATGAGTTTGGTACAGCCTGTGGCAGTGCACGTGGGTGTGGTGCCCACGTTAGAACAACTTTCGGCTTTTCCTTTGTTTTAAATTCTTCAATGGTTAAGTGGTCTGCAAACGACTGTAATGGATGACGAGTCGCAGCTTCCATACTCACAACAGGAACTCCTGCGTAGTCAATAAACTGCTGAATGATTTTCTCTTCGTAATCGTCTTCTTTGCTTTCGTATTTTGCAAACGAACGCACTCCAATAATATCGCAATAGCGACCGATAACAGGAACAGCCTCGCGAATATGCTCAGGCTTATCACTATCCATTATCACTCCAAGCTCTGTTTCCAATTTCCAACCACCTTCATTAATATCGAAAACAATCACATTCATCCCCAGGTTAAGCCCCGCTTTTTGGGTACTTAAACGGGTTCGCAAGCTGGAATTGAAAAATACCAGCAAAAGCGTTTTGTTTTTACCGAGCGATTGATATTTGTATGGATCTTTTTTAAGTTCCGCTGCTAATTTCAAAGCCTCATCCAGGCTATCCAGATCGTGTACTGAGGTGAAGTGTTTCATATTCTTTTTGTTTTGAGTTACTGTTACTAGTTCGGGCGTATTGCAATACGCCCTTAACATGATATCCTATACATCGTTTCTACAGAACTAAGCTACAGTACGCTACGCCTAATTCTTTTTTCTAACTACTTATCCCTCACATGCCCATCGCCTTCGATGATCCATTTGTAGCTCGTTAGTTCTTCCAAAGCCATAGGACCGCGGGCATGCAGTTTTTGTGTTGAAATGCCAATCTCAGCACCAAGTCCAAACTGTGCGCCATCGGTAAAGGCAGTTGACACATTACAATAAACAGAAGATGCATCGACCAACTTACGGAAAAGCTCCAGGCGTTCTTCATTTTCTGAAATGATAGACTCGCTATGTTTTGAACTGAAAGCTGCAATATGATCCAGTGCTGTATCAAAATCAGCAACTGTTTTTACAGACATTTTATAGCCCAGAAACTCAGTTCCAAATGATTCTTCAGTGGCTTTGTTCAGTAATTCAGCAGGGTAACTGCCTTCCAATTTTGAGTATGCTTTTTCATCAGCATAAACCTCTACATTACTTTTGGGTAGCTCACTGCAGATCTGTGGTAAATCAGCCAATCGGCTTTCGTGAATTACCAGGCAATCCAAAGCATTACAAACACTCGGGCGACGGGTTTTGGCATTATTTACAATGGCTTGCCCTTTAGCTGTATCGCCAAATTCATCAAAATAGGTATGGCAAATGCCTGCACCTGTTTCAATTACCGGAATGGTTGCATTCTCACGTACAAAATTGATCAGGTTTTGTGAACCACGTGGAATAATCAAATCCACATATCCATGCGCATTCAATATTTCCGCTGTTGCAGCTCTGTCAGCTGGCAATAAGGTCAATATATTGGTATCAATTCCATGTTTTTCCAATACCGAATGGATCACTTTTACAATAGCCGTATTGGAATCAATCGCATCACTTCCCCCTTTTAAAACACAGGCATTTCCAGACTTCAGACAAAGTGAAAACACATCGAATGTAACATTTGGACGAGCTTCGTAAATAATTCCGATCACACCAAAAGCTACAGCAACGCGTTTAATATTCATCCCGTTTGGGCGAACAGTTTCACTCAATACCCTTCCTATTGGCGATGGCAAAGTAGCTACATTCCGGATATCAGATGCAATCCCTTCAATGCGTTCGGGAGTTAGTTTCAATCGGTCAAACCTGGGATCAGACGGGTCCATTCTTGCCAAATCTTTCTTATTCTCTGCAAGAATTGCTTCTGTGTTCTGAATGGCTGCATCTGCAACTTCATTTAATACCTCATTGATTGTCTCAACACCCAACAGGTTCAACCTTCTGCTGGCTTTCAGAGTAAGTTCCAATTGTTTTTTAACTTCCATAAACTACCTCCATTTAGCACCCTTTTTTAGTTAAAAGTCCCCTTCCCTGGGGGAGGAAGGGGACAAGCTCAGAATTTAAAAATTTGCTGTATTGTAGTCAACAAATAAAGGGGATTATAGAAAAGGGTATAAAAAAAATAATCCTGAGCCCAATATTTTTAATCTTCTATTAAATACAAGTAATCGTAATGAACGATTGGCTTTTGCTTTTTACTGGCGTGCTCCTTTTTAGCCTGATCGGAGCTATACTGCGCTTTTCCCCAGCCAACAACTTGTCCATTCCCATCAACAATTTTCACAATATCACCACGCTTAAATGTTCCCAGTACTGATGTCACTCCAATTGGCAACAAACTGGTAGCCTTAGGTGAAAACATCGCTTCTTTTGCTCCTTCATTAATAACCAATTCACCTTTTGCAAAACTTTCTGAATAGGCGATCCATTTTTTAACGTTTGATGATTTCTTATCATCCGGTACAAACACAGTATGAGCCAATTCTTTTTTCCTGTCCAGAATATCAACCAAAACATTATCTTTTAACCCGCTTGCAATGTGAACCGGAATCCCTTCTTTTGCAACTTTGCGTGCAATATTACTTTTGGTAAGCATTCCTCCCCGTCCAAAGTTTGACTTTTGAATTGAGATATGCTCCATCCATTTCTTATTGCCAAGCTCTATTTCTTCAATAATTTTTGAAGTCTCCAGGCCTGGATCACCGTCGTATATACCATCAATATTGCTCAAAATGATCAATGCTTCCGAATCCTGCATGGTTGCAATTAAACCAGACAACTCATCATTATCCGTAAACATCAACTCTGTTACAGAAATTGTATCATTCTCGTTCACAATTGGCACCACACCATTCCCAAGCAAAGTTGAGATACAGTTTTTCATGTTCAGGTAATGGTTGCGATCGGCAAAATTATCTTTGGTCGTTAGCACCTGCGCACATGGAATCCCATGTTCTTTAAACAAATCGGAATACCGATTGATCAATTTAACCTGACCTACTGCAGACCATAACTGGCGCGATGAAACCGGATCAAGCTTGCGGGTAAGGCTTACTTCGCTTCGTCCGGCTGCTACAGCCCCCGATGAAACCAGAATCACCTCTACCCCATTTTTGTGAAGCAAAGCAATCTGATCAACCAAATGTGCTATGCGGGCAACATTTAAAGTTCCGTCAGACTTAGTTAGAACGTTACTACCTACCTTAACGGTAATTTTATTGTAGTTCAAATTCATTATTATGGTTATTGCTCAATCTTATTAAACGAAGCAATTAATCCCTGAATTACCGATGAGCTAAAACCTTTGTGTTCCATCTCATTGATACCGGTAATAGTTACCCCACGTGGAGTAGTTACCTTATCAATCTCCCGCTCAGGGTGGTTGCCAGTATCCATAATCAGTTTCACGGCACCTTTTACGGTTTGAGCCGTAATGAACTGGGCAGTTTCAGCACCAAAGCCCATTTCAACCCCACCCTGCATAGCTGCACGCACATAGCGCAATGCATAGGCTGTTCCGCATGAGGCAAGAACTGTTGCCGCGGACATCAATTCTTCCTGAATGACCACGGTTTCTCCCAGTTGGTCAAACATATATTGTACTTTTTCAAGATTCTCTGGATTTTTTCCATTGGAAGAAATACAAGTCATCGATTCCTGAATAGAAATTGCAGTATTAGGCATTACCCTAAAAGTAGGCATCTCAATTCCAATCAGTTCTTCCAAGTCAGATATACTTACACCTGCTACGATTGAAATCAAAATTTTATCGGGGCTTAGTTCGGGCTTAATTTCATTGATCACACTTTCAATGTGGTAAGGTTTTACTGCTAAAACAATCAGTTCAGCACCTTTTACAGCTTCCTGATTGCTTTCAAACGCATGAACGCCTTTTTCCTTCATCTTTTCCAACACCTTCTGCTTACGGTCAGCAATAGAAATGCCCGATGCCTCTATGTAGCCAGATTTCAAAAGTCCATTAACAATGGCACCTCCCATATTCCCGGCTCCGATAATGCTTATTTTCTGTAACTTCATTTTTACCCTTTTTATATCAGACCGCTTTCACGGCTGCTTCACTTAATACCTTTTTAAATTTGTCAAGAAATAAATCCGCCTGTTCAATTGTAAGACTTAGTGGCGGAAGTAAACGGATTACATTCGTTCCGGATACACCAGTAAAAATCTTTTCTTCAAAAAGAAGTTTAGTACGAATTTCTTTGATCGGTTCCTCGAACTCCAAACCAATCATTAACCCTTTTCCCCGAATTTCTTTTATTTCATCAAAGGTAAAAAGTTTTTCAATCAAATATTTCCCTACGCTGGCTGCATTTTTTACAAGATTTTCGCTTTCCATAATATCTAACACCGCCTGACTAGCAGCGCAAGCCAAATAATTACCACCAAAAGTGGTTCCCAACATACCAAACCAGGGCTCCAACTCCGGCTTAATCATTACACCACCAACCGGAAAGCCATTCCCCATTCCTTTAGCAATTGTTATTACATCAGGTTTTACATGGGTGTATTGAAAAGCAAAGAACTTACCACTACGTCCATAACCGGATTGAATTTCATCTAAAATTAAAAGTGCTCCATACTTTTTGCAAAACACTTCTAATCTTTCCAAAAACTCAGGATCAGGAACATGGATACCTCCAATACCCTGAATCCCTTCAACAATCACTGCCGCCACTTCTTCAGCCTTTAAGTGTAGCTCTACTTGTTCTATGTTATTGAAAGGAAGTATAATTGCATTTTCGTTTTCGTTTACCGGAGCAATAATCTTTGGGTTGTCAGTAACCGAAACTACTGCCGATGTTCTCCCATGAAAGCCTTTTTTAAAGCTGATTACTTTTTTCTTCCCTGTTGAAAAAGAAGCCAGTTTCAATGCATTTTCGTTTGCCTCTGCACCGGAATTGCATAAAAACAATTGAAAATCTTCAAAGCCGGAAAGCTTGCCTAGTTTATCTGCTAATTGCTTTTGCTGTGGAATTTGTACTGAATTAGAATAAAAGCCAATCTGCTGTAACTGCTGGTTGATTTTATCCACATAAACCGGATGGCTGTGCCCAACAGAAATAACCGCATGCCCTCCATACAAATCCAGATAACGATTTCCTAAATCATCCCAAACATAGCACCCTTCGGCCTTAACCGGAGTAATATCAAATAGCGGATATACATTGAATAGCTCCATTAAAAAGATACAGCTTTTAAGTTTAGTCCGGCTTTTTCATCCAAGCCAAACATCAAATTCATATTTTGTACTGCCTGACCCGATGCACCTTTCAAAAGATTATCGGTCACGCTTAAAATCATCAGTTTATTGCCATGCTTTTCTATATGAATGATGGCCTTATTGGTGTTTACCACCTGCTTTACATCCGGGTTGTCATCCGTCACAAAAACAAATGGATGATCTGCATAATAATCGCAATACAGCTTTTGAGCGTCTTCCAGGCTTCCATCGTATTTGATGTAAACCGATGCAAAAATACCCCGGGTGTGGTTGCCCCTTACCGGAATAAAATTGATATCTTCTTTAAATGAAGATTGCAACTGCTCAAAGCTTTGCCGTATTTCACCCAAGTGTTGATGCTTGAATGCTTTATAAACCGACACATTGCCGTTTCTCCAGCTAAAATGTGAAGTTCGCGTTGGCGCCTGCCCCGCACCGGTAGAACCGGTAATTGCATGCACATGCAGCTCATCATTCAATAAACCAGCAGCTGCCAATGGCAATACGCCCAATTGAATGCCGGTTGCAAAACAGCCTGGGTTCGCAATCCGCTCCGAAGAGCGGATCACTTCCCGATTTAACTCGGGCAAACCATAAACAAAGTCGTTTCCTTCAGCCTTTAACCTGTAGTCATGACTCAGGTCAATTATTTTAACTGACTTCGGTATATCGTTAGTTTCTACAAATTCTTTTGACTTTCCGTGCCCCATGCACAAGAAAATGACATCACTTTTTGAAAAATCCGGTTCTGCTACAAAAACGAGTTCTGAATCACCTAGCAAATCCCGATGAACTTCATACAATGGATTTCCTGCGTTACTGCTACTTTGCACAAAAGCAATTTCAACCTCTGGATGATTCAGCAAAATCCGAAGCAATTCTCCGGCAGTGTAACCTGCCCCGCCAATAATTCCAACCTTTATCATTCTACTTTCGGATTAAAACTTCTTATTTACTGAATTATAAATTTTTAGCGACGTTCCTAATATTTTGGTAAAACCTTTCACATCTTCACTTGTCCAGGCTTTATTCATTTCGCCATACTCACCAAAATCAGATTTCATTAAGTCATATTCTGATTCAATACCCACAAGAAAGAATTGGTAAGGCTTCAATGTTACAATAACTTGACCTGTAACTGTCTCCTGCGTATTTTCAAGAAACTTCTCAATGTCGCGCATCACAGGGTCAAGGTAAAGTGCTTCATGAAGAAACATTCCGTACCAGTTGGAAAGTTGTTCTTTCCAGTAGTTTTGCCACTTAGTAAGCGTATGCTTTTCAAGCATTTGATGAGCCTTAATGATAATCAATGGCGCTGCTGCCTCAAATCCTACACGACCTTTAATACCGATGATGGTATCGCCAATGTGCATATCGCGTCCAATGGCATACGGAGAAGCTAAATCTTCCAAAGCCTGAATAGCATCTATAGTATTGTAATATTTTTTGCCGTCAACTCCCTTTAATTCACCTTTCACAAAATCAAGAACAATGTCTCTTTCGTTTTCTTCCACCAACTGAGAAGGATAAGCATCTTCCGGCAAAGTTTGGTTTGAAGTCAATGTCTCTTTTCCTCCAACACTTGTTCCCCAAAGTCCTTTATTAATGGAGTATTCCATTTTTGACCAATCGGCTTCAACACCATGCTCCTTCAGGTAATTGATTTCATACTCACGGGTTAGTTGTAAATCACGCGTTGGGGTTAAAATTTCAATTTCAGAGGCAAGTACATCAAAAGTCAAATCAAAACGAACCTGGTCATTTCCAGCACCAGTACTTCCGTGCGCGACATATTTTGCGCCTACCTTTTTGGCATATTCAATAATTGCAATGGCTTGAAAAACCCTTTCAGAACTTACTGAAATTGGATAAGTATTATTACGGAGAACGTTTCCGTAAACCATGTACCGGATACACTTATCGTAATAAGTATCGGTAACATCTAATGTTACGTGTTTTGATGATCCAAGCTCATATGCCTTACTTTCAATTACTTCAAGTTCTTCTTTTGAAAAACCACCTGTATTAGCGATTGCTGTATATACTTCCAATCCTTTCTCCACAGACAAGTATTTGGCACAAAAAGATGTGTCTAATCCGCCACTGTATGCTAATACTACCTTTTCTCTCATTTTGGTTTCTTTTAAAAAAAGTGATGACACTAAATCAGCTATTCTACTGAAAACTTACAACTTTACTAACCTTATTTTCCCGTTATTGCACTGCTGTTTAATTGATCAATCAACTAAGATTTTTATTTCTCGTGACTAATATTATAACACAATTCCGGGATCATTTGAAGAAAATTAATCTTGAAATGATTGCCGAACAGTGCCATCACTTATATTTTGCTTTAAACGTTTTATCATATTAAATCCTGGCTCTTTCCCATTAGAGCCATTCTTTGTTTTTAATTTTCCAAGAACATCAGTTAAAGAGATTTTTTTGTTTTTAACCTCTTCCACAACTTTTTCTTTTTCCCAAGCCGGATCAAACAACATTCCGGTACAAAGGCATTTTGTGCGCAGTGTACGTTGCAAAATATCGTAATTCACGCAGCTCTGACATCCTTTCCAAAAATCTTCATCATCCGTTAACTCAGAAAAAGTAACCGGACGATAGCCTAACTCATGATTGATTTTCATTACTGCCAATCCAGTCGTTAAACCAAAAATCTTGGCATTAGGAAATTTCAGCCTTGAAAGCTCAAATGCTTTTTTCTTAATCTCCCTCGCCAGACCGATTCCACGGTATTCATCAACGACTATCAATCCTGAGTTAGCAACAAATCGATTATGCCCCCACGATTCGATATAACAAAAGCCTGCAAACTGATCTCCTTCTAAAGCAATTATTGCTTTCCCTTCAACAATTTTGTTTGCTATGTACTCATCAGAACGACGGGCAATACCAGTTCCTCTCTCCTTCGATGCATTGTCAATTGCATCATTAATCTCGCTTACATATTTCAGATGGCTGACATTAGCTGCCAGCACAGTTATGTTTTCTATCTTCTTCATAATGTCTTCCCTACTAGCCTAGTTTATCTTCTAATTTTGGCATTACCAGAATTAAACTATTTAATAAATCACTTGGAGTAATACCTTCTCTCATCACTAATAAGATAGTATCATCCCCAGCTATAGACCCTAATATTTCATACGGATCTGCATTGTCCAACACGGCTGCAATACTACTGGCATATCCCGGCCTTGTTCTCAAAACCGCAAGGTTACCAGAGAATTGAATATCACGAAACCCATCTACCAAAAAGTTAACGCGGGTATTTTCATGCTGTGGTTCTACACTTACACCCTCAGGAATTACATAAATGTACCCGTTATTGGTGCTCGGGACTTTTGCCACTTTCAATATTTTTAAATCACGCGACAGCGTAGCCTGTGTCAAATCATATCCTTCTTCATGAAGTTTCTTTAAAAGCTCTTCCTGACTCCCAACTTCATTAGTTGATATAATCTTTTTAATAGCTAATTGCCTTTTTGTGCGATTCTTCATTTTGTATAAATATTCAACTCTTTTGCAAAAATATGCATTTTTTATTCAATTCAAATAAATAATTCAGAATATTTTATATTTTTGTACCGGATTTAGAAATAAGATCACAAATTTCACACATGGATTATTTAGAAGTTGAATAACATATGGCGGTCAAGAAGAAAAAAATTTTATCAATTTATAAGCACAATGCGTTTGCACTACATCAGTAGCCAGGCGCATTTTTTTTAACCTAATTTTAAGCGATCATAAAATGGCAAAGGCAAAAAAAGTCAGTTTGATTTTAGAAGACGGAACCCGGTTTGAGGGAAAATCTTTCGGATACGACAAATCGATTGCCGGAGAGGTTGTTTTTTATACAGCTATGACCGGTTATCCTGAAAGTTTAACAGATCCTTCATATACAGGACAAATTCTTGTATCGACTTACCCAATGATTGGGAACTACGGTGTACCTACCGACTTGCAAAAACGTGGTATTTTTGAACATTATGAGTCTCATAAAGTGCACATTAGTGGTCTGATTATCTCTGATTACTCTTCAGAATACAGCCACTGGAACGCTATGAAAAGTCTGGGGGACTGGTTAAAAGAATGGGAAGTTCCAGGATTGTACGACATTGACACACGAGCATTAACCAAAATTCTTCGTGATAAAGGTTCAATGCTTGGGAAAATTGAATTTGAAGATGCGTCCGTAGAATTTTATGATCCGAACAAAGAAAATTTAATAGCAATTGCCAGCACAAAAGAAAAAGCAGTTTATGGTGAGGGTGATCACAAAGTAGTTCTAATTGACTGTGGTGTGAAAAATAACATTATTCGCTGCCTTCTTGACAGAAATACAACTGTTATCCGGGTGCCCTGGAACTACGATTTCACGAATGAAGAATATGACGGGGTATTTATTTCGAACGGGCCTGGCGATCCGGCCATGTGCGATGAGGTTGTTGCGAATGTGGCAAAAGTAATTGAAGCCGGTAAACCAATTATGGGTATTTGCCTGGGCAACCAATTACTTGCAAGAGCTGCAGGTGCAACTACTTATAAACTTAAGTTTGGACACCGAAGCCACAACCAACCTGTCTTGTTAAACGGTAGTGATCGCTGCTTCATCACCTCACAGAATCATGGTTATGCTATTGATAATAGTACAATACCTGCTGACTGGGAGCCTATGTTTATTAATGTAAATGATGATACCAACGAAGGTATTCGCCATAAAAGCAAACCTTTCTTCTCAACCCAGTTCCACCCGGAAGCATCCAGTGGACCTGTTGATACGGAGTATCTGTTTGATGAATTCATTGAAAACATCAAAAAAGAAAAAATTAAGCTGCAGAATAACGAATAAAGTCAATACACGAAAATGACACGAATCAATAAAAATATTAAAAAAGCGATCGTTCTTGGTTCAGGAGCCCTTAAAATCGGAGAAGCCGGTGAATTTGATTATTCAGGTTCTCAAGCATTAAAGGCCTTGAAAGAAGAAGGTGTTGAAACCATTCTTATCAATCCGAATATTGCAACCATCCAGACTTCAGAAGAAATTGCTGATAAAATTTATTTCCTTCCGATTACCGCTTATTTCGTTGAGCAAGTAATTAAGAAAGAAAAGCCTGATGGTATTTTGCTGGCTTTTGGAGGACAAACTGCCCTTAATTGCGGGGTAAAACTTTATGAAAAAGGAATTCTTGAAGCATATAATTTAGAGGTTGTTGGAACGCCTGTTCAAGCAATTATTGACACAGAGGACCGTGAAATTTTTGCTGGAAAGTTAAAAGAAATTGATGTAAAAACGCCTAAAAGTGTTGCTTGTGTGAATATGAAAGAAGCCAAGCAAGCTGCGAAGGATTTAGGTTTCCCAATTATTATCCGTGCCGCCTACACGCTTGGTGGGATGGGTAGTGGTTTCTGCTCTAACGATGAAGAACTGGAAAAACTTGCCTCGAAAGCATTCTCATATTCACCACAAATTTTGGTGGAAGAATCTTTAAAAGGATGGAAAGAAGTTGAATACGAAGTTGTACGCGATAAATACGATAATTGTATTACGGTTTGTAATATGGAAAACTTTGACCCACTGGGTATCCATACCGGTGAAAGTATCGTAGTTGCCCCATCGCAAACATTATCAAATGCTGAGTATCATAAATTGAGGGCAATCTCGATCAAGATTATCCGCCACATTGGGGTTATTGGTGAATGTAACGTGCAATTTACCCTTGATCCATTTTCAGAAGATTACCGTGTGATTGAGGTGAATGCCCGTCTTTCACGTTCTTCTGCATTAGCTTCTAAGGCTACAGGATACCCACTTGCGTTTGTCGCTGCTAAACTGGGCCTTGGGTACGGGCTACACGAATTAAAAAATACGGTGACCAAGGTCACAACAGCATGTTTCGAGCCAGCACTTGACTATATTGTTTGTAAAATCCCCCGTTGGGACCTAAATAAATTCAGCGGTGTTTCTAAAAACATTGGAAGCTCGATGAAGTCGGTTGGTGAAATTATGGCTATTGGCCGTTCTTTCGAAGAAGCTATGCAAAAGGGCATTCGGATGATTGGATTGGGTATGCATGGTTTTGTTGCCAACAAAGATGAAATTACCATTGAAGAGATTGACGAGGAATTGGTAAATCCAACCGATCGCCGAATTTTTGCCATTGCTGCAGCCTTTGAAAAAGCTTACACCATTGAAGATATTTATGAAAAAACCAAGATTGACCGCTGGTTCCTGCAAAAGCTTTATAAAATACATAAGCTAAAATTGAAGCTTCAGGAAGTTGGTTCTTTAGAAAAAATATCTGACGAACTTTTATTGGAAACCAAAAAGGCAGGTTTTTCTGATTTTCAAATTGCCCGTTTAGTAACAAATACCCCTGCTAAAGACATGTTTACCAAATTGGTTGAAGTACGTACTCTAAGAAAAAACAAAGGCATAACACCCTTTGTTAAGCAAATTGACACGTTGGCCGGGGAATATCCTGCACAAACGAATTACCTGTACCTTACCTATAATGGTTCTGAACACGATGTTGAGTTTGGCAATGATGAGCAACCAATAATCGTTTTAGGCTCTGGTGCATACAGAATTGGTAGTTCTGTTGAATTCGACTGGTGTTCCGTTAATGCAGTGAATACTATTCGCAAAAAAGGTTACCGCTCTATCATGATCAATTACAACCCGGAAACAGTAAGTACGGATTATGATACTTGTGATCGCCTGTTTTTTGATGAATTGACGTTTGAACGTGTAATGGACATCATCGATCTTGAAGATCCAAAAGGTGTTATTCTTTCTGTAGGAGGGCAGATTCCGAATAACCTGGCGATGAAACTTGACAGCCAGAATGTACCCATTCTCGGGACAACAGCTAAAAAGATCGACAATGCCGAAGATCGTAAAAAGTTTAGTTCATTACTTGATCAATTAGGTGTAGACCAGCCACGTTGGAGCGAACTAACGAGCATTGATGACATTTATAAATTTGTAGAAGAAGTTGATTTCCCGGTGTTGATCCGTCCTTCTTATGTACTTTCAGGTGCAGCAATGAATGTGGTTTCCAATAAAGACCAACTGGAACACTTCCTGAACCTGGCTGCTGATGTTTCGAAAGAACATCCGGTTGTCGTTTCAGAATTTATTGAGCAAGCGAAAGAAATCGAAATAGATGCTGTTGCAGATAAAGGTGAAGTTGTTGCTTACGCTATTTCAGAACACGTTGAGTTTGCAGGTGTTCACTCCGGGGATGCAACTATCGTTTTTCCACCTCAAAAGCTGTATGTAGAAACCATTCGCCGGATTAAGAAGATTTCAAAACAGACTGCTAAAGCACTCGAAATATCAGGGCCTTTCAATATGCAGTTTCTTGCAAAAGATAACGACATTAAGGTTATTGAATGTAACCTGCGTGCTTCAAGAAGCTTCCCATTTGTATCGAAAGTAATGAAGATTAACCTGATTGAAATTGCGACCAAGGTTATGCTTGGGGTTCCTTATACAAAACCGGATAAATCATTGTTTGAACTTGATTATGTTGGTGTAAAAGCCCCTCAGTTCTCATTTGCCCGCTTGTTGAATGCTGACCCGGTATTGGGCGTAGACATGTCTTCAACAGGAGAAGTTGCATGTATTGGTGATGATTACTACGAAGCTATCCTGAAATCGATGCTTTCTGTAGGGTATAGATTCCCTAAAAAGAATATCCTGATTTCTTCAGGTCCTGCACGCTCTAAACTGGAAATGTTAAACAGTGCACGTATGTTGGTACAGCGCGGTTACAAAGTTTTCGCGACAGAAGGAACTCACCGTTTCTTACGTGAAAATAAAGTTGAATCGACTATGTTGCACTGGCCGGATGAGGAAGACCAATCACCAAATACCATTGAGTATTTGAGTGAGAAGAAAATTGATCTGGTTATCAATATTCCAAAGAACTATACGAAACGTGAGTTGAGCAACGGATATAAAATCCGTCGTAATTCAATCGACTTTAATATCCCACTCATTACCAACGCCCGTGTAGCCAGTGCATTTATTTATGCCATTTGCAAATATTCTGCTGAAGATATTGCCATCAAACGATGGGATGAATACAAAGCATAAAAATATAAGCCGTCTCATTACGAGGCGGCTTTTTCATAAGGGAAAACCGGGCTTTATCTGTCTTAAAAGAAATTCATTAGAATTATTTTATTATGCTCAAAATGTTTTTCTAATTTCGCATCAGTTAAGAAAAACTTTAAACCATGTAAATGAAACAGTTTCTATTTATTTCAAGCTTAATCCTTTTCATTTTAAACCTGAATGCACAGGAACGTTATCTTGAGCATATAACTGATTCTGTTTTAATTGAAACATATACATACGCCAAAAAAGATACGCAGGAATTAATGCTTGATGTTTATACCCCGGCTTTTGACAACGAGATAAACCGCCCTGTCGTTATATATGTCCATGGTGGAGGATTTAGTGGTGGTAAAAGAGATAATAAAAAGGCAAAATCGTTTTGTAAACAAATTGCTAAATATGGTTATGTTGCAGTTTCAATTACCTATCGACTTACCCGGAAAAACAAACCTACAGGATTCGGATGTGATTGTCCGGTCTATGAAAAATTAAAAACATTTGATGCTGCCGTAGAAGACTTACAGGATGCCACATTCTTCCTGATCCAGCAACGTGATGCTTTTGGTATTGATCCCCATAAAATTATCTTATCCGGTAGTAGTGCCGGAGCTGAAACGGTTCTAATGGCAGCTTATGAACCACCATACTGTTATGGACTTGATTCCGGTCCGGTTTCATATGCAGGGGTAATTGGGATGGCTGGTGCAATTCAAAATATCAACAAAGTATATAACGAGTCTGCAATTCCATCCCTGTTTTTTCATGGAACGTGTGATAATCTTGTTCCATATGGTTCTGCACCGCATCATTATTGTAGTGAAGAAAAGGCAGGATATTTAATCTTGCATGGTTCTTATTCTATTGCTGAAAAATTGAGACAAATTGGTAAACCATACTGGTTACATACAACATGTGGGGGGAACCATAGTCTTGCAAGTAGTCCAATGAAAATTTATTTCAATGAAATTATAGAGTTCTGTTATCGTTTTGTATTGAAAGGTTCACACGATCAAATTCACACCATTGTTCCCGGTGAGCATCAATGTGAATATCCAGGCTTTATTTTTTGTACTGAATAATATAATCTTATATCCATGAAATCAGTTTTATTTATATTAACTTTAGTTTGTTTCTGCATTAGTGAATCAATGGCACAAAATGTATGTTTAATTACTTACAACATTCGCTACGATAACCCGGATGATGGTGTAAATGCCTGGGATAACCGCAAAGAAGATGTAATTGCATTATTAAAGTTTCACAAGGCTGATGTTTTTGGTTTGCAGGAAGCCCTTTACCATCAGGTTACCTATGTTGAAGATCATATGGCTGGTTTTGACCGTGTGGGTGTTGGCCGGGATAATGGAAAAGCCAGTGGGGAATACTCTCCTATTTTCTATAATTCCAGACGCTTTCAGTTAAAAGACCATGGTTGGTTTTGGTTGTCAAAAACACCTGAATTCCCAAGCAAAAGCTGGGATGCAGCTCTTCCACGCATCTGCACTTACGTTTTACTGGAAGACTATGACAAACACAAATCATTCTGGGTATTCAATACCCATTTCGATCATAAAGGAGCAGTTGCACGAGATGAAGCTGCACGCCTGATTATGTACAAAATAAATGAACTGAATGAAAAAGACTGGCCTGTTGTTTTTATGGGTGATCTCAATTTTACGCCAGATTCTAAACCATACTCAAGGATTGATGCCGCTTTCTTTGACACCAAAAAGATTTCAATTGAACCTGCATATGGCCCTGAAGGGACATTTAATGGTTTTGATTTTAACAGCCCGCTGGACAGGCGTATTGATTACATTTTTGTTCGCGGAAAAGCTTCGGTAAAAAAATATGGGGTACTTACTGACTCAAAAGATCAACGCTACCCGTCTGATCATTTGCCGGTTTTTTCAGAGATTGAGTTGAGGTAGGTATTCGAGCTATTTTACTTACCTCTCAGTTTTTGCTGTAAAGCCAGGCCTTTTTTAGTAAGTCTGTATTTCTGATTTTTACTTTGAGGTTTATCTGGGATTGTCATTTCGAGCAGTCCTAAATCAACAGCTGGCTCAAGAAAACTTTCCCTAAACTGAGACCTGTGTTTTACCTGTAATACATCTTGCATTTCTGTTCGACTCATTTCTCCTCCTTTAAAGGCACTTATCAACATGCTAATCTGACTTGTAAGATCAGCTGTATCATGGCCAGTATCATGGCCAGTATCATGGCCAGTATCATGGCCAGTATCATATACGGCAACTTGTTCCGTAACTTGTCTGGTATCATCTTCAACCAATCTGTAAACAACAACCTGAAAAGAATCCTCCTGTATGAATTGCGGTTCAGGCAAACCTACTTTTTTTGCCAAACGAACCATATCTGCTGTACCTGTTCCAAGTCGTTCTATGTACCCGGTCAAATACATGGGTTCAGCCAATAAAGGATTTGCGGGAATAGACGAATGTAGCTTTTTCAATTTTTCAGTTGTCCATCCCATTGGCAAAGAACCAGGGTTCCAGATTTCCATTCGATCTTTAAAAAGCATAACCTGCACACTGCCATTGCTCGTGTAGTCACGATGTGCAATACTGTTGACAATAGCTTCAGCAATAATTTCTTTGGGAATTTCATACCCTCCAGGTATTTGAACACTTTCTTCTCTTGTGCCAACTGAATAATCCAATTTAGATAAAACAAAATCAAGAGATTGATCAACCAACTCAAAAACATTACCCTTAAAAACCTTATAAGAAGGAATTGGTTTTGCTACCTCCTTCCCATGAAAATGTGCACAGCGAACCTCTGAATTTATAAAGAAATGCTGTGGTTGTTTCCCAAACAACAAAAGGGCTGCATTACGGATACGTTCATCATTCATTAAGTTTAAATGAATCAAAACTTCTTTTGGGCCGGACTCTTCGGGAAGAGGAAATCCTCTTTTTGATCGGGCAATTCGAATAAACCATCTTATTTTATCTGTATCAATGTCATCAAGTGTAGCTTTACTATTTAATGCAGCATCAAAAGGCCCTACTTGTATCGCTTCCTTTTCAATAAGAAAATTCACCAAAGAAGCATAAACAGCCGACTTCAGTTCATCAATAGTACCAAAACGCTTTCTAATTAAAACTGCCTGAGCTTTTAATATAAATTCCAGTTCTTTGGGATGTCTTTCATCATCAGAATGATCAGACAAAAAAACCAACCTTGTCTTATGCAGGTTCGTTGCCCGATCAAACTCTCTTTCAGTAGGTGAAATGCCATCTTCATCCTCGAAGCCATATTGTGTCCCCAAAATTCCCAAATAAATATCACATTGAGCAACCTCTTTCAAGTATAGTTTATCAACTCTTCGGTCTATGGCTGGTAACTGCTCAAAAATAAATGGTTCAAAAAATCTACCTAACAAAGGATCAGCTAAAAGATACTCTACCAGTTTCTTTCGCTCTTTAGCAAACTCATCTTGTACACTACTAATAAATATTTTAAACCCAGGCATGAAATCTTAATTGGGGTTCGTTTCTATATTTTTCTGAAAAGCAATTTACTGAATTTTATGTTCTTTTAGATAGAACGTTCATTTTTTTATTACCGATTTTGGATTTAGAAACTTCCAAAAACAAAAAAACCCCTCGCATTTAAAACGAAGGGAAAAAGTTTAATTGTTTTCTGTTATTATTGCAACACATCAGACCAGGGTTTTATCCAAAACCCTGCAATTTTATCCTTATCATCAACGACTACCCTGGCTTCTACTTTTTTAACGCTATCTTTAAAATCTGCTTTAAACCTAAAGATTTGTATTTGAGTGCCCCCCATGCCCCAAGCCTCTGCAAAATCATGCGCGACATAGTTTCCAAACTGGCTTTTCAGATGTTTTTTCATCTGATTTTGATTTTCAGCAGTTAATAAGTTTTTTAATGCCTCTATTGCTTCATCCTTAAATTCATATGTGCCTTCTTTGTTCAAGGTAGATAAATACTTTTTAGCAAATTCTTTAGCAATTGTGAGCTTGCTTTGGTTTATTTCAGAATCTTTTAGTCTTTCCTGACCAAAAGCACTAACTAAAAATAAGGTGCACAATGTTAGCACGAGTGTAATTTTTTTCATGACTGTTTAATTTAAATTGTTTATAACGGTTATTGAAATTACCTCTGCCAGCAAAACACTGACAATGAAGACTATTATTAGTTTTTTTTCTTTCAAATTGCAGGAAACCTTGATTGCATTAAATACAAGTACCAGAGTCCAGATCATTGACAAATAATAAATGATGTTGGTAAATTGAAGCTGCCACGAACCAACAATGAAACTCTGAAAAGCAGGGGTTAATCTCAGGCAAGGAACAATTATTAGTGGAACCCTGGCCAACAGCAAAGTGCCTAAAACATCGCAAAACCTGATTCGTGACTTGGATAAAAACAGACCAATTATAAATACAAAAACTGATAGAGATAACCAGACTATCAGGTTTTCAATAAAGAAAAACCAAAAGGGAGCATCTTTTGCAAAAGACACTTCAGAAAGTCCGATAAAGTGGGTGCCCGTTTTAAATGCAAGAAAACAGGTTGCCAGGAAAGTTAACAAACCAATCAGCAAAGCTTCATATCC
The DNA here is from genome assembly GCA_028282195.1 of Prolixibacteraceae bacterium. Classification (GTDB taxonomy): domain Bacteria; phylum Bacteroidota; class Bacteroidia; order Bacteroidales; family Prolixibacteraceae; genus Sunxiuqinia. Next base: position 24,924 of record JANQII010000309.1, on the reverse strand, counting down.
TGCAATTCGAACAAATGGATTATATATATAGTTAGTCTTCATTCGTGCTGGTTTTATTAATTTTCGCAATGATTTCATCCAAACGGTTACGAACCGTAGGATAGCTTAGCTTCATGTTTTGCGCCATCAATTTTAGGCTTCCACTTGCACGAACAAAATCAAGAATGAAATTTTGCTCATCGGTTGTAAATCGCGAAACAGACGGGAGACTGAATAGTCCGGTCAATTCTGTTTCGCAGTGAGTGCAAATCAATTGTTTAACTTTTAATTGATTATCACAACTTGGACAGATAATAGGCAACCTTTTATTCATAACACATCATTAAATAAAAACAAATACAAAATCAATAATATTAAAATACAAATAAATAATACTCAATATTGAATCAATAATATTAAATTTAAATCAACAGATCACAATTCTATATTGCACTTATCTGAGCATTTTTATCGTCTTATGTAATAATTAGCAATGAGGGTTGATTACGCATTCGTTCGTGGCTAAGCTGCAGGACACAACTATCTTTTTCTACCTATTAACAATAGTGAGTCGTCATCTTCAAACTCCTTATAACTTTCAATTGAAAGAATTTCAAAATAGTCTTGAAAGAAATTTAAGAGATCCGGTTCAGTATGATAATTTACATAAAGGCCTTTGAAAATCTCCGAACCTTCTCCCTTCCAAAAAGAGTGGCAAATTATTCCATGGGAAAGTAAAATCCCATACTGCCTTTTTATCGAATCAATTAATTCGTTGTCTTTTAAATGATGCAATACTTTGTTGGAATAAATACCATTAAATCTTCTGTCCGTCATCAATGTAGAAGCATCCAACTCTATAAATACACCAGTGGGATTCCTGGTTATAAGATGCTTCAAAAATTCTGTTGAATTATCAGAACCAATAACATCGTAATACTCATTAAGAATTCTCCAGTCAGTACCCGGACCAGAACCAATTTCAAGCAAACATGAATCCGTTTTCAGGACATTTCTTAGCTTATCGATCAATTCTTTTCCGCTAACATCTTTTGCTAATTTGATATATTCTTCTACTGACTCTTTGGTTTTATAATAATTCGGTTCCATAAACTTCTTCTCAATCAGCTTTTATAAATGATTTATTTCTGCACTAATTTATACAAAAAAGATTGCTGAAAGTTTAAACTAAAGTTTCACAACAAAAGAAAGGAACTTTAATTGTTGAACATTTTTTATACACTTGCTGTCATAGTTTGCAATGAGAGTTGATTACATTATAGTTGGACAAGGTTTAGCAGGAAGTTTACTTTATTGGGAACTTCAAAAAAGAAATGCTGATGTGTTGGTTTTCGACAATCTACAGTTCTCAAAAGCATCAGATGTTGCAGCAGGTTTGGTAAACCCGGTTGTATTCAGACGAATGACCAAGACCTGGTTAATTGATGAGCTATACCCTCAGCTTTTGAAAACGTATGATGAACTTAAGAAAGAATTTGGCATTCCGCTTTTTTATCCGCTGACAATCAAAAAAGTCCTGGGAGAAGGAGAAGCTCTTTTCTGGAAAAGGAAGTCAATTGAAAATGAATTGAAAGAATATATCAACCCTACTCCGGTAATTGAAAAGTTGGAATACATTTACTCTCCATTTGGAATTGGTGAAGTAGAAAAAAGCGGCCGGATTCATATCAGAGAGTTAATCAGCAAATTACGGGAAAAGCTTATTAAAACGGACCGGTTTAGAGATGAAGTTTTTGACTATGACAAGCTTAGTTTTGATGATGAACACGTAAACTACAAAGGTATTTCAGCAAAAAAAATAATCTTTTGCGAAGGACACCGGGCTTCTGAAAACCCATTCTTCGGTGAAATTCATTTTAAACATACCAAAGGGGAAGTTCTACGCATAAAAACTGAAAATTATCAATCAAGTTTTATTCTGAACAAAGCCCTGTTTTTAATGCCTGAAGAAAAACACTTTTTCAGATTGGGAGCTACATACAACTGGGATGATTTAACAGATACTGCAACCAATAAAGCTAAAGAAGAACTGCAACAGAAGCTATCAAAAATATTCAACGACAAATATGAAATTGTTGATCAAAAAGCCGGCATCCGCCCAACTACACATGACCGCCGTCCTGTAGTTGGCCTTCACCCAAACAAACCACAAACTGGCATTCTAAATGGCTTAGGCTCAAAAGGCACCATGCTTGGCCCCTATTTCGCCAAACAGTTTGCAAAGTTGTTATATGGCGAGATAAATGAATTACATCCGGAAGTCAGGCTTGAGCGGTATTTTAGATAAGAGAAATCATAAATATTATACTTGGATGATACGGATTTCATCTGCAATATTTAATCAGCGAATGAAATTCGCTGCACCCTGAAAAAAAGCAGGCCTGATAAATTCAAACCTGCTCTTAATTATCTGGTCAAATAAGCTCTATTTCTTAAATAATGGATCAGCTCCAATAGTTCCTGTAATGTCTATAATAAACTGTTTGGAAGTCACATACTTCAAGTTTTGTTTTGCTTTTTTCAAACGGCCATCAATATCCATCTCCTCAATTAAATTTACGTTTTCTGGAATGGTTTTAAACTCTTCCAAATAGGCAACTTGCTTTTCAAGGAATGCAATATCCCTGTCCTGCTTCAATTTTAGCCTTTCCTTATACCAGTCGCTTTTCAACACCACGTCTCTTTTAAATAGGTTTCTTAGCTCAGGATCACTGATGTCTTTTCCTTCAAAATGGCCATAAGCCATAATGTTGAGCAATACTTTTAAAGGAGGAATGGCAGAATCAACACTTCCATCTTCAAAATACGGTAAAGCTACTCTTTGCATGGCTTCAACAATGTTGTTAATTCCGTCAACATAATCATCCATACCCTGAAGTTCTGGCTTTAACATGCGCTCATTGAATACCGCCAATGGTTCGTCAAACAGACGGTTCATACAACGGAAAGCAAAGTTCTCGGTAATTCGGTACCCCAAACGACTTGCAAGCACTTTCTGCCCCTTGTATTCAAAGTCTTCCAGTTTCTCCAAACAGTCATTTTCAATCAACAGTTTTGGATCCCTGTCTGCTGGCTCAAGCCTTGCCCATATTTCAGGAATAAGAATACTGATATCATGATCAAAACGATTTTCAGAACCAATGTAACCTGCTGCCGAACTAAACCCTTGATATTCGGTAAGAATATAAGAAAGCAATGCATTGTTCAAATCGGTAGTTGGAACCAACATATTGAAAGGACCTTTAGTCAAAGCACCTTCAGAACCTGCACCTGTTGTTGAAGGGGACTTTCCTGTAATACTGCAAACAAAATCCATAAACAACTCAGGCAACTCCTGGTAATGAATCGGATTATAAACGCTCAATGGCCTGAAACCTGCTTTTTTATCAACCGGGTTATTTCTTCTTCCAGGTAAAACTGCATTTACAGGGAACATAACCGGATCTTCCGATTTAATTTTACGGAACAACCTGACACCTACCTCTGCAAGGTAAGTATCCTGTGTTTCACCTTTAAAGATATTTTTCTGCAGGTAGCGAGGATTATTCGTTGGTTTACCATCAACAATACGCGTATGTGATGGGGCCACAAAGTAAATATCCTTGTCGTTTTCAGCTACTTTCCTGATAAAGTCTTTTACAGGCTGCGTATATTTCTCAAAGCTGATGGCATTGTCAATTAAATCCCGGGCAACACACTTTTTAAGTGGCTCATAGTTCGTAAGGAAAGTACCATCACTAACAATATCCAATTCAGCATCTTTATCGTAACCGCGAATTACTGCTTCATCTGGTCTTTGGAAGAAATGGCTTTCGCAGTTGGTTAACAGCTTTAAGCTTGGGTTCTTGTATTCTTCATTCAGGTTCTTCAACTTATCAGCTGGCAAAGTAATACTTGCCGAAATGTCGTCTTCCGTTTGAATTTTCAAACTTGGAATAAAGTCTGAACGTAGTTTATGAACATACCATCTGCCTTCTTCATTAAAACCAATACGAACATAGCTAGCTGTAATTGGCTCGTGTTTGTAACGTAAAATATTTCCCGGACGGCCATTAACAATTTCAACATTGAAGTATTCCTTCCAGTTAAAATCTTCATTTTCATGCTCACGGAAATGACGCTTTACAAAAAATGCCAAAGTCCTGATGTTTTCAGGAATTTCACGTAAAAGCTTGTTGTATTCATCATTATACTGATCAGATGGGGTCAATAGCTTTACGGCAGACCCTAAGGTTCTTCGCGGGCTTAAGAATGGCCTTGAAGGATCAGCATCCTTACGAATATTTTTCCAGCGGTGTGAGTAATCATAGTTAATTATCCAGTCGACTTTATCCTCAGCATCTTCAAGGTTTTCAATATAGAAATATCCGTACTTAATCGCATTTTGCATTGATTTGGATATTTCTGACTTACCACCACCGGACACGGTACTTGGCTTATGACAAAAAATACCTTCGGGGGCAGTATCAACGATTCTCCACATTTGCTGGGTTGGGTGTTTTACCAACTGAAATTTATGCCCGGTCGGGTGAACATAAACTTTATCAGGAGAAAGATTAAGACTGTATTCCTTTTTATTGTAGTCCCAACTGACACTATTCTTATTAATATCAATGTCAGCATTTTCAGGAATATAAATTACATCCCTGTATTTTTTATCAATCGCATAGTTTCCTTCCTGCAACTCAATACGGTCTCCCAGTAGTTTCTTTAATTCTTTAAAAGAATAAGGCTTTGCAAACTTCCTGGTAAATGTTGTTCCGTAAAGCCTGTCACTCATATTTCCACGTGGAAATGCAATTGCACCACCAGCATGCTCTTCTTCAACCAAACCATACAGGTTGGCCGAATAGCTAATTTGAGTTTTAATTTCTTTTTTGGAATATCCGTAGTAATTATCAGCAATTAATGTTATTACGACACCCCGTTCATCACGACAGGTAAGTTTAAAAGCACTTCCACCGTTGTACAATTCGTTTTCATCCTTCCAGCACATTCCATCTCTTCGCTGACGCTCGGAAGCATCATCGTAATGAGGAAGACCAATATCTTTCTTTTTTAATTTTGTAAGATGTGGAGCAAGAATAATACATCCTGTATGGCCAGTCCAATGCTCATCTAAAGCAGCATCATTTACTGCTAAATTATGATCGCCGGCATTTCCGAAAATAGTTTCTACAAAGTCAAGGTTACTAACCAAACTACCTGGAGCAAAAAAGCGGACTTCCATGCTTTTTTCACTGATCACCCCTTTTACTTCAGGACAAACAACCGGACGTAACAACAATGAAACAAGCACCTTTGCTTTTTCTTCCTGGTTGGAAGTAAATGGAAGCAGTTTTAAATCATCCGTTGGATTTAATGCTTCGTGCAACAAGTGTGCAAACGTAATTTTCGGAACCTCTTTTTTATCAAGGGGAACAGGCAAACCACCCCGAACAATATGAAATGTGCCTTTAGTTGTACGTTTATCTTTAGATGGATTATTAAGTATTCCCTGCTTTAAGCGATATGAATTAAGCAATTCACTCTTAAATTCATTTCCATTAGGTGGCAAACTTAATTCGCGGGCCATCCCCTTTTGGTTCAAAACAAGTGTATCGGTCGGAAGACGATAATCTTTACTACACTCAACTTCCTTCAAATAATCATCGATAAAATTTTGAATCCGACTATCTACCGGGGAAAGATGCCCACTTAATAACCTTGTTTTCTCTCTAAAGCTACTAATTAGCCCTTCAGTTAACGCTTGAAATTTTGCATTTGCAAATTTCGTTTTTGAATCAGAATCATCATTAAACAACGGCTGTCCAAGCGAAGCCAATTGTAAATTGATGTACTGAATCAAATCTTTACGATCTTTTTTACTTCTCTTCAAAAGATCTGTTGATCCCATGCCTTTTGTCATTTTTTCTGATTTTAACCAATTCCGGTGCGAAGTTACTAATTTGAACCACGCTATATGTTTTTGAACATACTAATGAGTACAATTTAACAGATTGAACACATTCACATTAAAATCTGATAACATAAAGAATAATGTTTAAATTAGCGAGCTAATGAAAATCGTTGGCGACATCATCATCCACTTGTCAAACCTCATTTGGGGAGCCCCTGTTTTAATCCTGTTACTTGGCGGTGGTTTTTACTTTTTAGTGGTTTCCCGTTTAGCTCCTATCAAATACATTCGGCATGCTGTTCAAATTCTAACGGGCAAGTACGACGATCCTAACGAAGAAGGACAGTTGCATCATTACCAGGCGTTATCAACTGCACTGGCCGGTACGGTTGGAATGGGCAACGTTAGCGGGGTAGCCGTTGCCATTACCATGGGCGGTCCCGGTGCCATTTTCTGGATGTGGATTTCTGCACTACTCGGAATATCAACCAAATTTTTCACCTGCTCACTTGCTGTTATGTACCGCGGGAAAGACAGTGCCGGACAAACTCAGGGTGGCCCAATGTATGTTATTACTGAAGGACTTGGCAAAAAATGGAAACCCATGGCGGTTTTCTTTTCTATCGCTGCCATGCTGGGAGTATTGCCATTGTTTCAGGCTAACCAGCTTACACAGGTTATTCGTGATGCTGTACTTATTCCCAATGGTTTTGAAGGTAGTTTTACCTCTGATTTAACTACTGGATTTATTCTGGCTTTAATCGTTGGGCTGGTTATTTTAGGTGGGATTAAACGAATTGGCAAAGTAACCGGCAGCCTGGTACCGATCATGGTTGTTGTTTATATTGTGGCTGTATTGTTTATTATCTTCTCTAATGCTGAAGCAATTTTACCAAGCCTGAAGCTAATTATTACTGATGCTTTTACTGCGCAATCTGTTTTGGGCGGTTCAGTTGGTGCGATAATTATTACCGGGGTACGACGAGCTGCTTTTTCAAACGAAGCGGGTTTAGGTACTGCCCCCATGGCACACGGTGCTGCTAAAACCAACGAACCCATCCGCGAAGGCCTGGTTGCCATGCTTGGCCCTATCATTGATACGCTCATCATTTGTACCATGACAGCCCTGGCTATTATTATCACTGGCGTTTGGCAAACTTCCGATGCTGATGGAATAACATTAACTGCTCAAGCCTTTGAAAAATCAATGCCTGGCTACGGACAATACCTGCTTACTCTTTGTGTGTCTTTCTTCTCGCTTTCAACTATGTTTGCTTTCCCTTATTATGGAAGCAAATGCCTAAGCTTTGTTGCCGGGGCTCATCGTCAACATTATTATCACTACCTGGTTGTGATTCTTGTTGTGGTTGGTGCCGTATCTCAACTACGGGTTGTTATAAGCTTTTTCGACTTTGCCTTTGCCTTAATGGCTTTCCCAACCATGATCAGTGCCCTACTCCTTTCCGGAAAGGTACGGAAAGCAGCAAAGGATTATTTTGGGAGGTTGAAGGTTTGATGCTGGATTCCGGCTGGTGGATTTTAATTGTTCCGGCGTGTATGTACAGTTTTAATCGTATATACATGCCTGTTCGCGCGAGTTGCATTCGCCACAGGGCAAGGCATGACCGCGTTACCAGCAATTTTTTTTAATCAAATTGCTTACTTTTCCCAATATTACATTCACTACATAATGTTCTTAAATTATCTTCTTTCGTTTTGCCTCCTTTTGATAAAGGAATAATGTGGTCAACATGGAGTTCAAGACCTAATGTATTTGCCGGACTTCTTCCGCAAATTTTACATTTATATATTATCTCTTTTCAAAATTTTATATCGTAATCCGATAGAAATATCTCGTCAATAATGGCTTTAATTACTATAATCTGTCGGTCTATTTAGTTCAAATTTCATTATAATTGCTGTCTGTTAAAATTGTTGTAGGGCGTTTATATTCTTCCTTCATGTAAATCCCAAGTTGGAAAACACATCTCATAATCATTCCAGATTAAATCTCCATAATCCAAGGTGAAAGACTTAAATAAATTTTTATCTAAGTATTTTTTGGTCATTGGATTTTTGGCTTTTTGTAAGAAATCACCAAAATCTATTTCTCTTTCTATTCCGTCAGAGAATTTTAAATGAATAATATAATCCCCCTTGTATTCTGCATTATCAATAGATATAACCATTACTTAAAGTTTTTTAGTTATACGTTCAAATTCGATGGTTTTGTTATAAACAAAAAAATCAACCCATTTTCTAACAATATCGTCTCGATATACTTCAACCAGCCTCTTGAATTTTTTCAAATTTTGCGAATCTAAAGGTTCTTTTCCTGTTACATTGGCTATTCTAACCTCAAGGAACTTGCCATTCTCAAAAATCAGTTCAGCTTTACTTTCTTTTCTTTGAAATTTGCAATGTACATGAATTGGTTCATGCTCATTAGAATAAAATAAAATTATTAAGCCGAAATATTCATATAGTTTGGGCATCTCTTTTTGATACAAATTTACGTTAAATCATGTTAAACTCAAATCACAATTTGATTCCACATTATCTACAATCGCCCCAAGGTTTTTATAAAAACAATTGCGGGTTGATTCAATTCAGGTACTTGCCAACTTAACTTTTTACATTTATCCAATTTTGCTTTGTCAATCACTTTATTTATCAATTCTGTTCCTAATCCTTGCCCTTGATAATCCTGTATTAATTTTTCTTATCCTATAATTCATCTTTTTCAGCCTGCCTTCTTAATTTACCATCTCCGGGAAGCAAAATCCCATTCATTTTTTTAGAATAATACCAAACCGAACAGTCCCAAAACTTAAGCCGTTGGTTTGTTCAAGAAGATTACTAATACCGGAAAAATCTTCAATTTCGCTGGTCTCGATTATGGCAAGTTCTTCTGTTTCTATTAATTTCATATGAGTCAGAAAGACTAGTGCCGGAAAGGGCCATAATAAAGTCCTCCGTTATTTAAAATTATTTATAATCCTATCTTTATCTTCAATCTCCTTTTTAGATTTGTGAAATAACTCAATTAATACAATTCTATTTTCATTTTCATAGTGAGCATATATCAATCGAAATCCAGAATTTACACCTTTACCTTTAAAAGACTTACTTGCAATTTTTTTAACTTTAATTACACAAGTTTCTATTCCCAGCATATCAATCCTGAAGCTAAAAGGAGGTCTTTCATTCGGATTTACAAGTAAAACTTTCCTGACTACTTCAATATCTTCAGGTAATGTTCTGTATTTCTTAGAAAGTTTCTTTAAATCCTTCCTATACTCCTCTAGTTCCTGGATTTTCATAGGTCATTAATATCTTCATTGTAAGTTCTGGCTGAATATGGTTGTTCCCGATAGAATGCAAGCTCATAGTCAATTACCTCACCGTCCTTTGATGCTAACCAAGGCATGTCTTTATGAGAATATTCACTTATTGCCGATGCTGACCAATCCGAATATTGCTCTATTACTTTATCAAGAATATCTTTTTCACTAGCCTTCAAACTTTTTAAATTCGGCTTTATAAGTGGGATATACCTTGTTTGCGGATATCCATGGTATTCTGTTTTAAGTCTTTCAAGCATTTTATCTGCTATCATCTGTTTTAAAATAGAATCAAGTTTTTGTGGTACTGGCCCAAATGGTAGCTTTCGATATTCAGCACCCGTTAAATGTTCTTCGTATACCTCATAATAATTGAAATCAGAAAAGTATAATAGCTTATACAACAGAGTTTCTCCAATATTTGGCTTACCTGCACATTTTTCAAGGATATATAATAATATGTCTTTAAACTTATCAACCTTTAATTTTGGAATTGATATCCTTAACTCCTGACTATCTATATCATCCGAGGTGGAAAAATTTATATCCTCTGTCGCAAAATCCTGCGACAATAAATTATCAATTGAAAAAGATAAGTTATCTGCAATCTTTTTAAGCTCAATAACAGAAACGTTTCTGTTACCTAATTCAATTTGCGTTAAAGATGGTCTTGAAATGTCCACCAACTTAGCAAGCTCTTCCTGAGAATATCCTTTTATCTTTCTAAGTTCAGCTATTCTAAATCCCAATTCTTTTTGATTTATTGTTTTCATATTCATATCGTTTTCAATACAAATATACACACTGTTTTATTTCAGAACAACATAATGTTATAATATCTTACAATACATTGGTATTTTATCCCTTTTGACTGGCGTCAATTTGTATCCCGAAACTTCAGGGATTCATTGTTGTAAACCATACAGATTAAGTTTGTACTCATTAATGCGCATTGCCAATACTATTTTACCTGGTTGTTATTCTGGTGGTGGTTGGTGCTGTATCTCAACTGCGGGTAGTTATCAGCTTTTTCGACTTTGCCTTTGCCTTAATGGCATTCCCAACTATGATTAGTGCCCTACTCCTTCCCTGAAAAGTACGGAAAGCTGCTAAGGATTATTTTAAGAGGTTGGATGGTTGATGCGGGATGCCAAATGCTAGATGCTAGATGCTCAATTTATTGATACTGGATATTATTCCTCTAAACGTCTCTTTAAATCCATCATTTCATATAGAATTCTTGTAATCTCTACAAGGTCTTCAGATAGTTGGCGGTAGAAAATAATGTGTTTATTTACATTTAATCCCATGAGGGACTTTTCCACATTACTATAACTTTTGCCTAATTTTGGGTTTTTAGCAATTTCCTTTCAATGATCCAGCAAAGTCTTGTAGTATTTGTCAGCTTGATTTTCAGACCAGGTATCAAAAGTATAATTCCAAATACCAGCTAAATCTTCAACAGCCTTGTTGGTCAAACGAAATTTAGCCATTGCCTTTGTGTTTAGCTTTTAATGATTCTAAATGTGCTTGTGGATCGAAGTCTTCTGCTATTCCACTATCCATGCCATCCTGAATTGCTTTTTTTAAGGCAATTAGTTTGTTCTCTTCTTCTTCAAGCAACCTTAGTCCTGCACGAATAACCTCACTAACATTTTTATATCTTCCTTTTGAGATGCTGTTTTGCACAAACGAATCAAAATGATTCCCTAATATTATTGAAGTATTTTTATTCATAATCATTCATTTCCTTCAAATTATACCAAATATTGGTACTTTCCCCAACTTTTCAAGCCTATTCTGGAAAATTTTTAATTATACATAATGGTAAGGTTGTAAGTTGTATTACGAATTTTGAAGAGCGTCAGTGTTCGCCCGAATATGACGGTTAAGAAAGGAGCGGAGACAACGTACCGCACGCCCCACAATGCAATTTACAAAATGTTTGCAGGCGTAATTTTTCATTTCATTGCTTTTTTTAGTGAGTCAATTAGAAATCTTGCTTCCTCATTGATAGTGAAATTATCACGAATATTATCGTCAATATCCTTTAATGCTATTTGTCCTAACCGTGCATTGTTGTCATGATTATATTTGGAGGAATTGTCAATAAACTTTTGACCAACTTCTTGACTAATTGTCTCTAGTTTATCCCGATATTTACATACTGCATTTTCATAAAGTTCAGTATCATTGAATATAAATGATTCGCCTTTTAAAACATTGAGTCGGCGAATTATGGTTTCCATTCGAATCTGAAAATCCATGTATTGAATATCTAAATGTAGTAATTCAAATACATAATCATTCATCGTTAGAAATTCTCTGTATAGCTTTCTTTGCTCAGGGAATCTTGTAGTCTGTTTAGTTATTTCACTCACATAAACTGCAATTATTATAGTGATTAAGAATGATAGAAAACTAATAATCAAAGATCCTACTGTATACCAATGTTCTGGATTTGTAGAAAATCCTCCTGTGAATTTGAAAAAGTAGACTATTACAAATGCGAATAATACAATTAAGTTTGTAATTATTGTACCAACTAATATTTGCTTTAAAATTTTCATGAAGCTCTTTTTATTATGTCTGCCAACGGTTGGTACATGTTGCGGAGTAGATTTCGGTGAGCGTCAGTGTCCGTCAGGACATGACTGTGATGCGAGAATCCGCAGTTACATTACCGCACCAACACCGCTCTGAAATATGTACTTTATACACCGTAATTTATTTTATATCATTTATCAGCGAACTTTCCAATACTTTAGCTGTCGGATTGTATTTTGAAACTAATGACTTAATGATCTCACGGTCGCCAGGTTGAACTTTTGGTCCAATAGTTATTTTCATTTCTTTGAAGGCTTTATGATTTATTTTGACATCGTAATTATTTATACACGGTGGAATTTTTTGCTCTATGAATTTTTCATATGCATCAGGAAAATTGCTTTTAGGTACTTTTGGGTCATACGGTATTATTTGCATCATAAATCTAGACTCATTTTCTATAGACCAAATAGTCTTTTTTGAAATTCCAATTTCGGAAGTTTTTAATCCAATGTCATTTTGAATTTTTGGAAACAATCTGTTTTTATCATTTGTGTAAATAACGTCTATGGGTCTATTCTGAGCATCGAGAATGTATAATCCATCTTTGTCATTGAGAAACTCATCTTCAGAAATTACATAATTTGTTTGGTCTCCAATTTTATGGCTATTAAAAATTGGAAGTGAAAGTTCAATTCGAACTCCTCGCATTTTTTCAGTGTACATATTCCATAATGCCAAATTTTCTTCTTTATGTTTTGTCCAACAGGAAACAAAAACGTACATTGATATAGACCCAAAATCTCCAGATTTTCCTTCATGCGGGTCATTTACAAAATCCAATCTATTGAATCGAATTTTTTTGGATGATAAAATTAAAGCCAGGGTATTTATTGATGTGTAATGGAAGAGTGATTTCATATCTATTTTTCGTTTTCCATATCTTTTATTAAGATATCAAGTCGAACAACTTTTTGTCTAAGTTTTTCCTCGAAAGTATTTACATCAATATCATCATAATCAAGCATGTATTTTTTTAACTCATTCGAGTTCTCAAGAATTGTTTCAAGCAAATATTTAAATTCTTTTGCATTTTCGAGATATTCATCAGTTCTACTATTTAATTCTTTTTGTAGAGTCTCCAACTGAATCTCTTTTTGTAGGTTTTTCTCATTCTTATTTGTAATTACAAATAGGGAACCAATAACAATATTTGCAATAAGGAGTATCACAAATAGAACTAACCATATTTTACCATTTTTCATTTTTTTAGTTTTAAAGTTTGTTCAATCTACTTAGTCCTGTGTTTCAATTTATTATGGTGTATAACGTTTTCCTCCACCAAAGGTGTATATATCCACCCATATAAGGATATATTATACACCCTTTGTTGATTTTATCCATTTTTAATATCAGCACACAAGTTAATAAAACAAAAGCTTAGAATGATTATTCGGCTATGCTTAGTTTTCAACATTTGATTGATATTCGATGATTCTGGATACTTGATTCCAGATTACTGGATATTTTGACCCCCTAAAAAAACAGATAAAGTGCAATACGCTCAGTCCTGTGCATATTTTGGTTCGTCCTGTGAAGGTTCCACCCATCCTTTTTAGATTTCACCCCCTGCACCAACATCAGTGCTTCCTGTCGAACAGGGAAAGCTAAATATATAACAGGAAGACATAAAATAGTAGCAGGATTAATTGAAACTGTAACAGGAAGCGAAAAAATACAACAGGGACAGGCACTTATGCAACAGGAAGCAATAATAAGCTAACAGGGAAGGTTAACTAAGCAACAGGAAGACAAAACCCGTAACTCGTAACCCGTAACTCGTCAAAATCTTTCACTGAACAAAAATATCATTTCATTGAGATTCTACGTATGATCATTGATAATCTATATGATATCCGGAGATCTATCCGTTAATTTGGTACTGAAACAAAACAAAAACAATGAAACCATTCAAAAAAATAGAAACTACACAGCTTTTCTGGTTTTCAATTTTTTGTTTGCTGCTAAGTGGATTTTTTTGGGTTAGCTGCGAAAGTGAAGAAAGCACAGATTTGCAAGAATATGATTTTACTTTATCAAGTATATCAATTGAAGCCGACAGCCTGTTGCCCAAAGAATACACCTGTGACGGATCATCTGCCACACTCCCGCTTGAATGGTCTGGAGCACCGGAAGAAACCGTTTCTTTCGCGCTAATTATGGACCATGAAGTTTCTGCAAGCGATATTCACTGGTATTGGGTTTTGTATGATATTCCTCCTTCAGTGAGTAATTTACCTAAAAATGTTTCGAATATTGGCTCGCTGGGCACAAACAGTGTAAATAACCAAATGGCTTATGCACCACCATGTTCACAAGGACTCGGACTAAAAAAATACAGGTATACGGTTTATGCTTTATCAGAAAACCCGGTTTTTACCGTTTCTACGAATAAGATTGACCGGGAAGCTTTACTAAATGCGATTGAAGACATTACTCTTTCTTCAGCATCTATGTCAGTTTATTATTCACGCGAATAAATAAGATTGTTATGGCTAAAAAGAAGTTTCAAATAATATCCATGTTTTCGGTCCTATTCTTTCTGGTACCTTTTATTGCCTGTGAACAAGATGATGAATTGCCGGAAATTAAAGAACCTGAATTGCAAACGATAGTAAGTGATTTACAATTTGCTGAAGGCCCTGCTTTTTATAATGGAAGTTTGTATTTTTCAGATATTCAGGCAAACAAAATATACAAATGGGATGAAAATACCGGCAGCCAGGTTTTTATTAGTAATTCAGGAGCTGCTAATGGTATTTATTTTGATAACAATGGTGATATGATCGTTTGCCAGGGAGGGAACAAGCAACTTGTAACAATTGATGCAGAGAAGAATATCACCGTAATTACAGACAAATTTGAAGATACTTCATACAATGAACCGAATGATGTTTGGCAGGCACCAAATGGCAATATTTATTTTACCGATCCGATATATACAGGAACATTATCTCAAGCCGGGGAATATGTCTATTGTGTAAAATCATCTACAGGGGAAGTAATTAGGGTAATTGACGATCTTGTTAAACCAAACGGAATTATAGGCAATGTTGCTGGTTCTAAACTGTATGTTGCCGATCATGGTGCTTCTAAAATTTACCAGTATCCGATTTCATCGGATGGGACTTTAGGGAGTAAACAACTTTTTGCATCGGTACAGGCTGATGGTTTAAGCATTGACAACAGTGGAAATGTTTATGCAGCCAGTGAAAACATTCTGATTTTTAATTCTTCAGGCCAACAAATTAATTCAATAGATATTCCGGGTACAATAACGAATATATGTATTACTGAAAGTGAAAGTAAGCTTGCTTATATCACAACGCACAACCGGGTTTATAAACAAGTTTTCGATGAACAATAAAATCCAAAAGCTATGAAATCAATCAAATTTTTAAACAATGAATTCAGCTTAGGACAGCTATTTATCCTAATCTGTTTAATTACAGCTGCCAGCCTGTTGGTGGCTTGTCAGGAAGACGATGTAGATGATCTTATTGAAGAGGAAGACGAATATACGTCTGAAGAACCATTCGAAAATCCCAAATACAATATTGACCAGGCGATTTCAGATGAAGCACAGAAAAAAACCATTGCTTTTGATGCGCTTGGTTTTATGGCTGGAAACCTGGGGGCACAAACTTTTTTACCTCCCGGTAAAGTAGCTGATTATTGCGGATTTCAATATTTTAGGGACAATGATCAAACGAATATGGGGCACAATACAAGCTTTGTTCCAATTATTGCTTTGAACATGTTGAATATTCTTACCGATGAACAGATTGACCTGTTTGTTTCTGCTGCTTATAAACAAATTGATCAAATCAATGCATATGCCTATAAACGTTTTCCACTATGCAAAGCCTTTCGCAGATTATTGGAAGGAGATTTACCTGATGGAACAACAGGCCTGGATATGGATGCCGTAAAAGCTTTTTCAGCCGATTTATATGAAATTGATGGTGAAATAAGTTATGGCCGGGCAGAACTATTTGGACAGGTTATTAATTCCCTGACTGACGAACAAAAAAATGATATTCAGGCTCTTAAAAACCTAAATGGTATTGGGAACTGGCCAGGTGAAGATGGTCTAACCGACCCTACCCGGGCTATGAACCTGGATAAAGATATCCATGTTGCAGTAATGACTTATGCCAGTGAAATTTATACCTGGTATGCCGGGTCTGTAACAGGTGACACCTATTTTTGCCCTGAACGGCAAGGTACCTATTTCGGTTCATTTTATATTAAAGACTGGCCTGCAATGATCGGTGGCCCAAACTATACCATTGACGAAACATTAACCGGAAATGCAGGACAGTATTTCCTGGATATCCTGAACAACGAACAGCATGATTTAATTACGGGTTTGGTTGACCTTCAGAAAAATGCACTTACCAGCCTTGTTGATACGAGAGAAGACATAGCTACCGAATTACGCAATTTCCTAAACGGTACAGCCAGCGAATCTGAAGTTTTAAGTTTGTCTGAAAAATATGGTGAATACGATGGAGAAATAATCTATCTCTATGCCACACATTTCGCCCAGGTTTATCAAACAATGACCGATGATCAGAAAAATCAACTGACCGATCTGGCCAACGACCTTGAATATGTTGATCCTCCAGGTGCTTTCCTCTATTCAGAACCAATAGCAATGCCTGAAATTGAAAACACTGATTTTTTATTTAAATAAACCATCCATTTCCAACTCAGGGGGTGACTTGAAGTCACCCCCTGAGTAAATAAAGGCCAATCTCTATTTTTATGTAACTTTAAGGAATGAGTAAAAAAGAAAGATACATCCGGAACATTGACATCATTCTAATGTCATTTATCTTTTTACTTCTTTTTACTTTACCCTTAATCTTTGTTAAAGCACATGGAGAAATATCATGGCCCAACGTAATAAAAATATGGCAAGACCGGGTTTTACTTATTCCACTATTTATTATCAATCACTGGATATTAGTTCCCAGCTTAGTATTAAAGAAGAAGTACACCTTGTTCATTGTTTTGGCTGTAGTATTAATCACCCTGGTTTCGACCGGTTATTTTTATATTGAAAAAAGATCAAGGCCAGATAATCAACCACCTCGTCATAAAAATGAATACTCACAAGACCAAAGGCAAAAAAAACAAAATATAAAACCAG
Source organism: Prolixibacteraceae bacterium (assembly GCA_028282195.1). GTDB lineage: Bacteria > Bacteroidota > Bacteroidia > Bacteroidales > Prolixibacteraceae > Sunxiuqinia. Next base: position 7,916 of record JANQII010000309.1, on the reverse strand, counting down.
ACAATCAAGCTAATTTTCAACAAGCACGTAAGCAGCCTCCTCCTTCAAGACAGGAATTTGCTCATGACAGGCCAAAGAAACCCAGACCAAAACCCAAGCCAAAACCGATAAATCCGATACCCCCTTATGCCGATTTACTATTATTTTCCTTATTGATCATTTCTGTTGATACAGGACTGTCTTTTACAAAACACTGGCACGATATTGAAGAGGATAAAAACCAACTGGAAAAGGAAAACATTCAAGCTCAGCTGGGAATACTTCGGAATCAAATAAGTCCACATTTTTTTATGAACACGCTCAATAATATTTATTCTTTGGCTGAAGCAGACAAAAAAAGATCTAAGGAAGCCATCATGAAACTATCGAAGTTGATGCGTTATTTACTTTATGAAAATAAGGAAGGAAAGGTTCTCCTTAGCAAAGAGCTTGAATTTATCAGAAGTTATATTGATCTAATGAAGCTACGTTTTGCTGATGATGTTGAGATAAACTTCAAGTCTCCCGAAATTTACAACGACATTGAGATCCCTGTATTGATCTTCATTTCTTATATTGAAAATGCATTTAAATATGGTGCAAGCTATCAACAAAGAAGTATAATAGACATAGCTTTCGACATTGACAATAAGCACTTGTATTTTGCCTGCATGAATACCATTCATGTGTTTAGCACTAAAAACGAACAAAGCGGCATTGGACTAGAGAACAGCAAAAGAAGGTTAGACTTATTATTCAAAAACCGATACGATTTAAAAATTGACAAAACTGATGAAACTTATATCGTAAAACTAAAAATCCCGTTAGCATGAATCTAAAATGTGTTATAATTGATGATGAACCTTTAGCAATTGATGTTATTGCTGAACACATTGACAGAACCCCATTCCTGTCGCTTGAACAACGGTTTACACACTCGGTAAAAGCTTTTGAATTTTTGTCAGAAAATAAAGTTGATATTGTTTTTATTGATATCAAAATGCCTGATTTAAATGGGATCGAACTGGTCAATAAATTGGATCACCAACCTATTGTAATCTTCACAACAGCCTTTGACCAATATGCAATTGATGGATTTAAAGTAAATGCTGTTGATTACCTGCTAAAACCGGTTGATTATCCTGATTTTTTAAAAGCTGCTGAAAAAGCCAAAAAATGGATTTATGCCAATAGTCAAACGTTAAGTATTAAATCAGACAAAGAATTTCTATTCATCAAATCGGAGTACAAGATTATCCGCATTGAGCTAAATAAAATACAATACATTGAAGGCATGAATGAATATGTCCGTATTCATCGGGAAAATGCAAAACCAATCATGTCTTTATTAAGTTTAAAATCCATTGAGAACCAGCTTCCTGAAGATCAATTTATGCGTGTACATAAATCGTATATCGTAAACCTTCAAAAAATAACCGAAATTGAAAGCAACACAATTATTTGTGGTGATGGTATCGTAATTCCGGTAAGTAAACTATACCGGGAAAAATTTCAGGAATATGTTAAAACGAATTTTATTTAGCCCAGCACAAAATATCGTGTTCCCTGCGGCGCTGGGAGACCTGCCAACCGCACTGGGGAACCTCCAGATGGCACACGCAGGACGGCTTACCAATTGCGCAGTGAAAGTTTCCAGGCTACAGGGAGGCCTGACCTTTCCTAAAATAGTTTGACAGATTATTACTTAATTTCTGTGTGTGCTGGTAGTCTTTTTTCGCACACTGGTTTTACAAATATATTAATTCCTAAATAACGTGAGTTTTAGGTTGATCTTAACATTTTGCAAAATAATCATTGACCCAAGCCACCCTGTAGCGAACTTTCCGGTAAAAATTTAGCACACTTTACGATTAAATAACCCGTTGAAAACCAATAAATGTGAATTGATCAATGTCAATATAAATAAACCGCAAAGGATCATAAGGAATCCGAGGCGCGAACAGGGATTAATACAAATAAATACCAAGACATTGAAAAACAACTTATTGAATCCAAAACTCACGTTAAATACTGATTATTTAATTGCAGTTAGATGTAATTCCTGACAGGTTCTTTGATTTTCTTTTTATCCCTGCTTAATGCTAATCTTGTATATAAGGCGGAATTATATTGTCGTTGTAATTCTCTGATACTCCAATTATTTTTTATCGATTCGATTTCATAAAATTTTCTTTCTTCCGTATCATCAATGCGCATAAGTTTTAAATAATGCGACCAGCTTAATTCAAATTTAGCAGACAGTGTCTGTTGTTTTTGATAAATGAGATAAAAGTTTCTCATTTGTTGAATATTGGTAACTGAAAATCCTTTTCCGAACTCCTTATAGGTTGAAACCATTGTCGTATTTACAGCTTGTAATACCGTGTTTTGTGCAACTTTGAGCAAATCTGAAACTTTATTGAATAATCTGTCTGTATTATGGATAATATCTGTCATTTCAATTTTTTTCGGATTTTACGCAAATCTATTTGTAAATTCAACCATTTTTCATTGGAGCACCGCCTTTTTATAATAACCGTTAACGTTTTGAATATGGTGCGTTTGGCATTTTGAAACACCAACCTATCAAACCGCTATATGTTTTTTTAAATGTTAACATGTTTTAAATTAGCACTATCCGCCAAATGACCTATATTTTTTGTTGTGTGGCGTAATTTCTACTCGGTTCAAATAAGGTCAACTGCTTTGTCGGATTAATGTATTTATCCAACGCTTTAGGTAATTCAATTTCAACATTCTCTAATTCTTTAGGCTCAAGTTTATACATTCCACCACCATAAACACGTCCTTTCTTTACAAGCTCTTGAGAGGGAATCAAATTAAGCATGTTTAGAATTTCAGTAGCCAAATTAGGATTTCCCTTTTCCAATCTACTAAATAAAGGCTTAGGATATAATCCTAAGTAAGAGTTGGTTACTATTGCATTCGACCTGTTTAAAATAAACCTAAAAACTTTTGTACCATTTTCTCGTCCTATATAATTACAAACAAACAGAGGTGATTCACGATTTTCCTGTGAATACCAAGGATTTCTATTTTTACATATATATCCATTTTGAACACCTTTTTCTTCTCCTGCTTTTAGATATTTATATAAAGACTCCGATTCACTTTTAATATCTTCCATACTTTCCTTACTATTTAGCAAATAGTATTTAGTTTGAATATCAGGATTTCCGCATAAATCGGATTCGATTATTAATGAATCAATATATTTCGGACTCGGAAGAATTGATTTAAAGAAAGCTTTTGGCAGGTTCTTTCTTTTTAAGTCTTGTTCTGAGAGGATGAAAAAAGAATTATTACCAGAGGCAATTCCTCTTTTTATTAAAAATAAGTCTTTTATCAGTGGATTATTAGTTTCTCCAGATTTTTTGGTTATACCATTTTTAAATATATCAGACCATTTTTTTTTCGAATCGAGTAAGTTAATATCAACTAAATTTGTGTTATCAGGATTTTTTATATTATCGCCTGATGTAAATTTTACACCTGAATCACTTTTAGGACTGCTCTTTTTAAACCAGACAACAACAGATGATACTAAAGCATCTGAAAATTTCAGGTTATCAGGATTAAATCGATGAATCCGTAATAACTGGACATTTCTTAACAAATATTCTTTTATAGTTTTACCATAATTTACATCCAAAAATTCATTAGGAATTAGCCATACACTAATTCCATCCTTTTTAAGAAAATCATGAGCTTTAAATATAAAATGACAATATAATCCAGATAACTTTGAAACAGAAATACCAAACTTTGTCTTAGTCTCGGCAACTAAACGTTTTTTGTCTCCTTCTGTTAAATGATGATGTCTTACGTATGGAGGATTACAAACAAGCAAATCAACTTGGTTAGAATTTAATGGCTTTACTTTTGTGAAATCTTGGTTGAAAACTTCTAAGCCTTGGTCATTCCATAATGAAGAAGCAACTTCTGCAAATTCGCTGTCTATTTCATATCCATGCTGTTTATCAATCTTGTAATCGTGAAAAACACGTTGAAATGCAGAAAAGAAAGAACCACTGCCAATTGCAGGGTCTAAAAAAGAAATGGATTTTCCGGTATTTAAATATTCTTGCGTCTGCTGTAGTATATCTATAGCCAAGTTATTTGGAGTTGCAAATTGCCCTAATTTATTCCTCTCTTTATTGGATTTTGACTTATCAATCTTGTTTTGAAAGATAACTCGCTTCTCTTCTATATTTTGCAAGCTAACTATCATATCCCTAACTTTGAAATGTCTTCAATTCTATGTTCCCAAATCCAATCAATACCTTCTGCTGCTTCATATCCTAAATATCCACTATCAAAGTAGCCACAAAGAAATAAGACAAATTGAATTTTATCACCGTATGTGTTTCTCAACTGTGACATCTTCACAGCCTCCTCTTTTCTGCGTTTATTGACATTAGTAAAATCTCCAGCAGATTTGGCTTCAATAAGGATAGGAATGTTTGCTTTAGTGTTTTTGTGTGGATTTATTATAATGTCAACAGGAATATTTACCTTTTTTTCTTCATTCAAGTTAACAGGCACATTAAAATGGAAGTCAAAAGTTCCTTTAGGAAATTCTCTAAAATCTTTTACTTCGTTAGGTTCTAATTTACGATAATTCCTTTCTTCTAACCATTTGGTTATAACCGCAAGTTGTCTTTCTTCTTGAGCATTACGTATAATTGGGTCTGCAACTGCTCCACATAATCTATCCGCAATAATAGTTGCAGCTCGCTCTACTTCACTTTCTGATGGTATACTTTTAGCCTCAATCCAAGTAAATATATCAGGGTCAATCAGTTTTTGGATGGTATCGCAAAGTTTTATTAACTCAATATGTAACTTGTCACTATCCATTCTTTTGGGTAGCTTATTTGATTCAAGCGATTTAACCAGATTTGGTGTTACATACGATAATCCAATAAGTCTATCTCTTGCGATAGGTGGACAAGTAGACATTCTCAACATTGCGAGAATATCAGGATTATCAGATAAAACTTTGGGATTCAGTTTTAATAAGTTATCAGTCTTTTTTAGAGCTAGCTCAACTTCTTTTGTTGTATGTATCCTTGTTTCACGAAATGTCTTTGGAGCAAATTTTAGAAACCATTGGTTGTAAAAATCAACGGAACTCGCAATATCTTTTTTCCACTTATCAGGTTTATTTCTATTTACAAATTTCATAAAAAATCATTTTCTCTACAAAGATACGAAATAACACCGAAGCCCATTGCTGGCGCAAATTCGTAATTGGGACCAATCACTTTTATTGCTTTTTCAAAGCAAAATACGGACTACAAGTCCACGCTAGCCCCGGGGACGAGGAATCCCCGAGTATTCGGGGAAGACGGAGGGGGTCAAGATTGAAACGTTAGAGTAAATCGATGGAGATCCCGATCTTCATCGGGATGACTTTTTGCTCGAAACGCACCACTCACAACACAACAAAAAAAGACCCTGCAAAAACTGCAGAGCCTCTTAAGTATCACAAATAATACTAATTATTTTAGTCCCCTTTTTTTCAAAAGATGTTCGGTTGATGGTTCCTGCCCGCGGAATGCACGGTAAACATTCATTCCTTCATCAGAACCTGATTTAGCAAGCAAAGTTCTGAATCTTGATGCTAGCTCAGGATTAAACAAATCGCCTGATTCACGGAATGCTGCAAATGCATCGGTATCTAAAACACCGGCCCAAATGTACACGTAGTAACCAGCAGCATATCCACCGGAAATGTGTGCAAAATAGGTCGTACGATAGCGAGGGATAATTTCGTCAATTAAACCAATGTTGTCCATGGATTCTTTTTCGAATTTTAATACATCGCCATCAAAATCTTTCGTATGCCAATCCATATCCAACAATGAAGCTGCCAGGTATTCAACTGTTGCAAACCCCTGGTTAAAGTGTCCGCTTCTAACGATTTTGTCTACCAACTCATCTGGAATTGCTTCACCGGTTTTATAATGTTTGGCATAAACTTTCAATACTTCAGGAGCAGCAGCCCAGTTTTCCATAATTTGTGAAGGAAGCTCAACAAAGTCTCTTGGAACGTTTCCGGCAGTACGCTGGAAAGGCCCATCGGTAAACAACACGTGCAATGCATGTCCAAACTCGTGGAAGTAAGTAATTACTTCATCAAAAGTCAGCAATGCTGGTGTATCGCCACTTGGGCGGGTAAAATTACATACAATAGATGCTACCGGATATTTGCTCTTTTTACCACCTTCATAAGCCTGATCGCGATAGCTTGTACACCATGCACCTACACGTTTGCTGTCACGTGGGTGGAAATCCATATATAGTACACCGATATGTGATCCGTCAGCTTCCTGCGCTTCGTAAGCAACTGCTTCAGGGTGATATACCGGAACGTCATCACGTTTAATGAATTTAATTCCGTAAAGCTTCTCGCATACATAGAAAACACCTTCGGTTACCTGATCCAGGCTAAAGTAAGGCTTGGTTTCTTCCTCATCAAGTTTGTATTTTTCTTTGCGAAGTTTTTCGGCATAATACCACCAGTCCCAGGACTGAAGTTTAAAGTTTCCGCCTTCACGATCGATAATCGCCTGCATTTCTTTCAACTCCATTTTGGAACGCTCCAAAGCTGGTTTCCAAAGCTTCATCAGGAAATCGTAAACATTCTCAGGGGTTTTGGCCATGTTTTTATCGATGATGTATGCAGCAAAGTCTTTAAAACCTAACAGTTCTGCTTTTTGCTGACGCAATTTGATCATTCTGGCAAAAACCTCTTTGTTATCAAATTCATCATCGTTGTTGCAACGCATGAAATAACCACGGTAAATCTTCTCACGCAAATCACGGTTTTCTGCATACTGAAGGAATGGGATCATACTTGGTTTTTGAAGTGTAAATACCCATTTGCCTTCCATCTCATTCTTTTTCGCTTCATCAGCCGCTGCAGCAATAACACCTTCTGAAAGTCCGGCAAGATCTTTTTCATCTTCAATAACCAATTTGAAATTCACGTTGGTTTCAGCCAACATATTCTCCCCAAACTTCAATCTTAAAGTTGAAAGCTCCTGGTTAAGTTCGCGTAATTTGGCCTGAGCTTCATCATCAAGGTTAGCACCGTTACGTTCAAAATCTTTATAATACTTTTCAACTACACGCAGTTGCTCTGCATCTAATCCAAGGTCATTACGCTTTTCATAAATCGCTTTTACACGAACAAAAAGTTCTTTGTTAAGCATCACATTATCTTTGTGTGCTGTAACTTTTGGTGAAATCTCACGCGCCAACTCCTGCATTTCAGGATTTGTATTTGCAGAATTAATATTGTAAAATACAGTGCTAACGTTATTTAGCAATTCACCTGATTTGTCAAGTGCCAAAATGGTATTGTCGAAAGTTGGTTCTTCTGTATTTGCTGTAATAGCGTCAATTTCAGCTTGCTGCTGTTTGATCCCTTCCTCAACAGCTGGTAAATAATGATCCAGCTGGATCAGATCAAACGGAGGAACCTGAAAAGGAGTTTCGTAAGTTGTGAAAAACGGATTTTCCATTGTTTGCTTGGTTTCTTTTGTTGTATTACAGGCATATGCCACCAGCAATAACAACAGGTAGACAAAAGATTTTCTCATTAGTAGTAAGTTTTCAGTATTAAAAATTAGCGTTAAAAATAAGAAATTCAACGAGTTCTTTTTATGATTTTGATTAGGAAAAGTTTGTGACTATTTTAACTTTATCTTTTAATTACAAAACTATACACATCAAGAACCTATGCCTAAAAACAAAATACCCTACAAACTACTACTTATTATCTCTTACACTATTAATGCGAATCAAGAGTTGAAAATCTTGCCTTTAAATCCGGATTTTCCTGAATATTTAGAATAAACCCTTGATTCACATATTTTTATACAAGTACTCTATACTCTCCCCTAACC
>JANQII010000247.1 GCA_028282195.1 Prolixibacteraceae bacterium | reverse complement strand
TTCCTTAAATAGCTGGTGCTATTCGCGTCAAATTCGCCTTGTCTAAACAAAAAATACATCATAATCATTCTGAAAAATAAAATTTAGACAGCTTCTGAGTCAAAAAACAAAAAGTTGCACACTTTTAAAAGATCCATTGAATACCTAAACCTAAATATTGGTTACGGTACCCCCTGAAAGAGCGGGCATCAATATCGGAATAGTTTGTGGTGCGAATACGACTGTATACAGTAGCAATCATAAACAAGTTGTCCATCAGTTCATGCTTTACATCAAGCGTAAAATCAAAATAGTTGTACCGTATTTTCTCACCGGTTAGCCCATTATTATCCCTGGCTTCTATGCTTTTATATCTTCGGTTCAGGTATCTTACATTTGAACGTAACCTTGTTTTATTTTGATCGAACTTGATACCGACTGAAGGACCAAATTGCCTAAAGCTGGAACGATCATCCTTATTGTCACTTCGTGTATAGTAAACAAAACGAGGCTCAATTTCAAGCGATTGATTGAGTGGATACTCATAAAAAACCGTTGCCTTAAGATAATTCCAATCGCGTTCGCCATCCGTAATGATATTGGATGCATTGAAGGTATTATACAAACGTTTTTTTGTATAAGCCAGCAATCCGTACTCGTGTTTAAGTCCGCTAAACTTAATCTCCTGAGTTATTTTCAACTCCAGGCCCCATTCATTATACTGCAGGTTCCGGACTCCATATTTGTCAAAATCCCTAAAATTGTAAAAAGCCTTAATCCGGGTTTCATTATTTTTTATTGGCTCGAATTCAATCCCTCCTTCAGTACCAAAGTTGGTATAACCCAATGGATTTATTAATATATCCTGTGCCCCGTCAAGCCCTTTTCGGTTCATTCTTTTCACCGATGCTTCAGCCAAAAGTTTAGCAGACTTGTTTAATTTGTAATCGTATTTTGCACTTCCCAATACGCTCCAATAACTGTCTTCCATACTTTCATAAAACAACCTGGCATAAGGTTTCACGGAAAAACGGAGCCTGTTGTTTTTCCATTTTTTACGATAATCATAATCAACCAGTACATCCTGAAAAGAGCTGCTTTTAATCAAATCCTTTTCTGAAAAAATGATCCCATCCTGACGTACTTCTTCAGGGCTTTTGAAATAGTTGTATTCATATCCACTTAAAGTCTCTATTTCAGTATCTGTTTTTACCTGTGCTGAAACCGTTATAGAAAATAAAAGCGATATCCAAATTAAATTTATTGTTTTCATCTTTTTGTGTTTTACACGTTTAGAACAGTTGGTTTATTAATTACCCTACCCCTTCTTCAGCTGATATTACTTAACCATTTGGCTCAGGGGATAGTCCATTCATTTATAAATTATCCTGAATCGCTTTTTCAAGTCCACATTGGTTTACCAGTTGAATACCCAGGCCCGAACGCACATTTACTTCCATAATCTGTGGCCCTTTGTTTTTATCGATCACGATATCTATACCCAGGAAATCAAGCGGAAAAGCTTTGGAAGCAGTCACAGCCAAATCCATTATTTCCGGCCAAAAAGGGATGGCTTTGCCAAAAACAATACCGGGACTATCAGGATGATGATGCGAATAACGCTTACCATCATAAACCTGGGTAAGTGTTCCTTTTTTCATGTCAACACCTATACCTATGCCTTTTTGGTGCAGGTTAGCTTTTCCTTTTGATTTTGAAGTAGGCATGCGTAACATAGCCATAACAGGCTTGTTTTTTATTGTAATGATCCTAAAGTCGGGAACTCCGTCATCATATATTTCAGCAAAAAAAGGATGCGGTACAATGCATTCTTCAATTAAACAGCTATCACTTGAATTCATGGAATACAAGCCTGATAAAATGCTGGTAATGTGCCTGAGTATTTGATCTTCGCTTATTATTTTTCCCCTGTTTACCCACTGTCCCGGTTCATTTTTCCTGATAATCATGATGCCTTCCCCACCAAAACCGTTAGCTGGTTTTATAGCCATTGATTCATGTACTTTACTTGTGCACCAGCCTTTTTTAACATCCCGCATATCCTTTATCACGGCATAAGTTTCTGCACATGCAATTCCTTCTCTATGCAATATTTCCTTGCTTTTTGCTTTATCGTCGGCCAGGTGATAATTTTCACGTTGGTTATGGATATAAATAAGCTCAATATTCCTTTTATTAATACCAATAACCCCTTTAGGATTATGTATTTGAAAAGGTAAGTGTAACATTTGTAATAGCCTGCGTAGCATATCTGTTGTTTTTCGGATAATGAAATATTGACTGTTATCTCCTTTGATATTCCTTGCCATTTGACGTGGGATCCAGATCCAGGGATTCGGCTTATACCGTTTTGGGGTTTAATATCGGGCCGAACCGGATTAATTCTGTCCACCTGAAACCGGTGTACCTTCCCAGTAACATAGCTGCGGCAATTATTATAAGTAAAAACTCAGGAAAAAGAAGTATGACAGAAGATACCCATTCGCTGGCCAGCAAAAAATAACATAACGTAACTGCAAGCAGGGTTTGCAGCAGGGTCCCTGTAGCTTTTTGGAAACCATCTTCAGCAATTAATGTTGAAAAACGTTCGGCGGAAATGGTTAAAATAATGGTTGGAAAAAATGTGAGCGAAGTAAGCCACATCATATTGGTTTTCATTCCCAAATAAGACCCCAGTACAATAATCAGTACCATCAGGCTTAATGATATTACGAGCTTGGGAGTATGCAATAAACCCAGCCTGCTAAATTGTTTGGATACAATACCAACAAAAAGGATAAGGAAGACAAACAACAACATACCTATCCCCAGGCCGGTTTCCAGGAAAGAAAATGCAATAAGTACCGGCAAAAATATGCCAAATGTCCTTAAGCCCGCCACATTCCTTAAAAAAGCCACCAGCAGGCCACCAATAGGAAGCATCAGCAACAACATAAGGGCATTTCCTGAAATGATATTATTTTCTACCAAGCCTAATAATGATAAAGGCACAATCTCACTAAAACGATATGATCCGGCTTTAAGAAAAGGAACATGGTTAACCTGTTCAATTTCATAAATGTAATCGAAATTAATCTGTGAAGTATAGGTAATTAAAAATTCATCGCCTTCGTACAGCTCTAAATAATTGGCAGGCAAATATGCAAAATGATTGTTTAGTGGATCAAACGGCACCCATTTGTTGTTTATGTTTATCTCTGCCCAAACATGTGACGTACGTTTATTGGTTTCTTCCAGTATAATACCCCCCTTCATTCGCGCAGGATAACCTAAATTCCTGACCAATGCCACAAATAAACGGCTTTTACCATTGCACGAAGCACGGTTTTGCTGTAAAGCGGTAAGCGCATCAGTTAATGTTATTATGGGTGCTGCCGGTATATTATATACAAAATCAAAAACCAGTTGAATGGTTTCTCTGTCATTCTTCGCCTTCTCTTTTAAGCTATTGGCAATACGGTCAATAGCTGTATCGTTTACCTGTATATGTTCAGTTTCTTCAAGAAAAAGCTTGTATTCATCAGTTGGATGTCCAAAATGATCAGCCACCTGCATTTTTTTTGACTTGCCTTCAAAAATAAAGCTGTAGTCAATGTTTTTAAAACTATTTTCTTCAGAACTACTCCAAATACCTTTTATATTATTATGATGTCCTTCTTTTTTAAAATTAATATCTTCGCTTCCTTCAAAAACAGAGGAGCTTATACGTTGACGAATACTGTTTTTAGGCAAATAGGTTTTTATGGTGGTTTTGCCATCGTTTGTTTTAAAAAAATACTTGTAAGTTACCCGGTACACTTCTTCAGCGTAAAAACTGTCGAAATGCCTGCTTACCGGTATCGCTTTAAACAGCATAGAAACCAGTGCAAGTAATGATATTATGGTAACTGTAATCTTAAATTTTTTATTTGAGTTCATCTGATTTAAATTTTGTTATTTTGTAGGGGAACAGGTAAAAACGATTTTACCCTACCCCCTTTAAAAAAACTCTTCCATGGAGCACAGCAAAACATCAATCTGTAACGAGAGCGTTTTCAACCAGGTTTTTAATACCCATTCTGAAACCCTCCGTAATTATCTCTATTATCAGTGTAAAAACATTGAGCAGGCTGAAGATCTGGTTCAAAATGCTTTTGTCAAGTTGTGGAAACACTGTAAAAAAGTAATTCTTGAAAAAGCAAAAGCTTTTTTATTCGCTACTGCAAAAAATGAATTCTATAACCAGCTTGCACATCAAAAGATTGTATTAAAGTATACCAAAATACCGCAACAAACTTTTGATAATGAAACACCCGAATACAAAATGGAAGAGGATGAGTTTATGGAAAAACTCCAAAAGGCAATTAATGATTTGCCAGACGGCCAGCGAGAAGTTTTTCTTCTAAACAGAATGGATAAAAAAAGTTATAAAGAAATTGCTGAAATGCTGGGCGTATCGCAAAAAGCAATAGAAAAACGTATGCATAAGGCATTGGTGAAGATGCGTGAAATTGTAAAAAATATTTAAGGGAGGGGTAGGGAAAGATTAGACTTATTTGTTTCAATAACGAATTGTGAAAAAAATGTTTGAAGAAAAAGATAATACCCTATTAGCCCGCTGGTTGGCAGGAACACTTACTCCTGAAGAGCAAAATGAGCTGGAACAATCCCCTGGATTTAAGGATTACTTACAGATTGTTAATGGAATGAACCGTTTTGAAAAGCCTTATTTTGACAAAGAAAGTTTGCGCATCAGCATCAAAGAAAAGATAAATATTTCTTCAAAAACAAAAGTACTCCGATTAAAGCCTGTTTTATATGCTGCTTCTGTTGCTGCATCTGTAATACTGATTATTGGCATTTTCTTTAATGAAGTGAGCTACATGACAAAAACAGGTGAGCAATTGACTTTTACACTACCTAATGGTGCCAAAGTACAAATGAATGCAGGATCGGAACTTAGCCATGCACGCTTTTTTTGGCATATCAATAAAAAAGTAACATTGCAGGGAGAAGCATTTTTCGAAACGGAAACAGGTAATGGGTTCCATGTAGAAACTGAATTGGGAATGGTATCGGTCCTGGGAACACGTTTTAACGTAAAAGCAAGAGCCAATTTATTCGAATTAAAATGCTACAAGGGCAAAGTTGCATTTTATCCGGTCAATGATCAACAAGAAATAATAGTAACCAAAGGGGAATCCGTTAAACTAACTGAAGGCATCTTTAACGAAAAAACGATGGAAGAAAGCGGGCCTGACTGGATAAATGGACACAGCAGTTTTAATAACACACCTTTGGATGAAGTACTTGAAGAGCTACAAATCCAGTATGGTATTACCATTGAAAATACCGGGGTGGATCTTTCTAAACATTTTACAGGAAGCTTTGTACATGATAACCTGAATATGGCCCTTAGGACAATACTGGAACCAATGGGCATAAACTATCAATTAAGTAATGACCAAAAAATAGTAACGCTTTTGCAAAACTCTTTGGACAACTAAAATGTTCGATATCAATAAAGTCATCCGATGAGTGACGGGTTAATTCAAAACAGTCTCTCACTACTAATTTTAAAATGATGAAGAACTGGTTGCTTTTACTTTTTGTACTTATCGCTTCAAAAGTTTTTTCTCAGGAAACCATTTCGGTAAGTTATAAGCAGGAACCACTTAAAAATGTACTATCTGATGTAGAAAAGAAAACAAACCTGATGTTTTCATACAGTGAAGAGATCGTACAAGACAAAAAAGTGACATTAGTCAATTCATCTATCTCCGAGGGTAAGCTGTTGTCAGAACTGGCACACCAAACTAATCTTAAGTTTGAGAAAGTGTCTTTAACACAAATTATCGTCACGGTACCTTCCGGCAAAATAACCATCTGTGGGTATCTATTCGATAGCAACACCAGGGAAATATTGCCTTTTGCCACCGTTGCCGTTAAAGGAACCTACAAAGGGACCATTACCAATAAGGACGGTTTTTTTGAAATGGACGAAATAGAACCTGATGCAACTATTGTTATACAGTATGTTGGTTATGCGCGTCATGAGATGAAAGCTGAGTTACTAAAAAAAGACGATTGCCCTAATGTATTTTTACAAGCCCAGGTTCACACGCTTAAGGAAGTGGTTTTAGTTGAATATGTTACTAAAGGGATAGACAGAAATGCTGACGGATCACTCACTTTTACAACAGACAAACTGGGTATACTGCCTGGTATGGTAGAACCTGACATCCTGCAAAGCCTGCAGCTTATTCCCGGCATTTCAAGTTTAGACGAATCTGCATCCGGCATACAAATAAGAGGTGGTTCGCCTGATCAAAACCTGATTCTTTTTGATGACATAAAACTATACAGTACGGGGCATTTCTTTGGAATGATTTCATCCATCAACCCTTATGTAGTTGAAACGGCCAAAATTTACAAAGGAGGTGCCAGCCCTGATTACGGTGACCGTATTTCGGGGGTTATTGATATTTCAAGTGATAAAGAAGTACCTGCAATTACCGAAGCCGGAGCCGGCATAAACGGAACACATGCCGACGCTTTTTTTAAAACATCATTAGGCGAAAAAGCAGGTTTGATCGTATCGGCAAGACGGTCATACACGGATATGATACAAACACCAACCTTTGATGCCTTATCTGAAAAAGTATTTCAAAACACCAAAATAATCAGCGATAACACCGGCCAGGTCATTGGTGAAGAAGATGATGAGGATTTTACTGAAAGTGTGGGTGAAGAAGCTTTCTTTTTTTATGATGCCAGTGCCAAACTGATCCTCCAGCCTACCCAAACTGATCATGTGGCCATTAGTGGCCTTTTCACCAATAATGATCTGGATTTTTCTGTAAAAGATGGTGAGGATGTCACTTCAGATAAACTGGTCATAAAAAAACAAGGGGCAAGCTTTTCCTGGAAGGGAACTAAATTCGATAAATGGCATTATTCACTAAAAGCATCTTATTCAAGCTTGGATAGTGATTACCAAAATACCTTTGCTGAAGATTTTACCATCGAGGAAGAAAACCTGAGGCAAAATACAGTGAAAGATTTTGGTTTTGATGTTAACCTTGCATATGATCTGTCAACTGTCAGCACCATTAAAGCAGGGTATCAGTATGCTTATACGGATGTTTTTTTCCTGCTCTTCAGGGATACTGATGAAGACAGTAATGACCCGCCGGATGAAGAAGAAAATGAAAATGAAAATGAAGATGAAGGGGAGCCTGTACTTATATCTTCAAATAATGCCCGGAATTTTAACGTAAGGACACAGGGAATAAACCGATCGCACAGTTTATATGCCGAATACCTGTACCGGCACAAAAACAAAACGTTTGTTAGCCTGGGCCTGCGCAGATCCTATTATTCATTGATCGATGATTCCTTTTTTGAGCCCCGTATAACCATTGAATACCCACTGACAAAAGCTTTGCGTTTAAAAGCCACCGCTGAAAAACGTTATCAGGCTATTAGTCAGTTAGTCGAATTTGAAGATACACAGCTAAGGCTGGAAAATAACATTTGGACATTGTCTGATGGTAAAGAAACACCAGTATTGGAAAGCACCCAGTTTTCGGGCGGGGTTCTTATAAATAGTAATGGCTGGACACTGGACATTGATGCTTACCTGAAGACTATCGATGGATTGACTTCTTTTACGAATGGCTTTACGAATACGAGCGAAGAACTTTCGGAAGGTAAAAGTGAAATCGCCGGACTGGATATTTTAGTAAGAAAACGTATACGCAACTACCGGGTTTGGCTGGGATATACGTTTAACGATGTGGAATATACTTTCCCTGATTTGCAGGATACACCTTTCAGGGGGAACAACGACATTACGCATAACTTCAGGGTATCGAATACCTTCGAGTTAAAGCACTGGGAATTCTCCCTGGGATGGACATACAGATCGGGAGCGCCTTTTACTCCAGCTGAAGGTTTTAACCGATCTACCGGGGATATAAGTTTTGGTACGATAAATAGTGAACGTTTACCCGAATACCATCGACTGGATGCTTCCCTACTCTATAAATTCTTTTCGTCAGACAGTAAATTCAGAGGTGTAATCGGGGCTTCATTACAAAACATTTATTCCCGGCAAGAAGCTGTTTCCGTTTTTTACAGGATAGACTTTGACCCTGAAACAGATCTGCATGAGCTTGACCAGATTCAGCAAATTTCTTTGGGTTTTACGCCTAACTTTACATTCAGACTTTATTTTTAACTTCCGGAAAGTAACTTCTGAAAAAATGGTCATGCTTAAAAAAATATTGAAATGGCTTTTGGGGATTCTTCTCATTCCGGTTCTCTACCTTTTGGCATCTTCGATTTTAACGTTTATCCCGGTCAATATTCAGAAAGAAAATTCGGAGAAGAATGAGTCAATCTATTTAAGATCGAACGGGATTCATTTGGATTTAATTATCCCTAAAGACCAGCTTAGTCCTAAAATTTTAGATGGGATAGAATTCTCCGAAAAAGATCAGTTTTTTTCATTTGGTTGGGGCGATAAACATTTTTATTTAAATACTCCAACATGGAATGACCTGACTTTAAGGAATGCTTTTCATGCCTTATTCTTAAAAGACACTACCCTAATTCATATAACGAGACATCTAAACCTACAGAATGACTGGGTAGCCATAAAGATGGATCAACAAGAGTTAGATCAAATCAATAAGTACATTTACGAGACTTTTTCTTTAGATGCCAATGATCGCATTGTATTATTATCAGGGAAAGCTTACTCAATTTATGATGATTTCTACTTAGCAAATGGTGATTTATCGTGTTTTAAGACTTGCAATAGTTGGGTCAATGAAGGATTAAAGAAAAGTGGTATCAAAGCTTGCCTGTGGACTCCTTTTGATTTTGGGTTGTTGTATTTTCACAAAGAATAAAACTTACCCCGGGATTAATCCCGGGGGCTTCAACCCTTAATCTATATTTTTATCCGGTCAGTAATTTATAAACTACTTTTACAAAAAGCATACATAAAATGGAAAATACTTTAAAAATTGGAATGGCACAGATCTCCCCGATTTGGCTAAATAAAAGCAAGACTATTGAAAAGTTAAAGTCATACATCGAAAAGGCAGGAAAGGAAGCGTGTGAACTTATTGTTTTCGGGGAAGGATTATTACCGGGCTACCCCTTTTGGTTATCTATTACCAATGGCTCAGCATTTAATTCTTCCGTGCAAAAAGAAATACATGCACACTATATAAGAAATGCCATACAAATTGAAAATGGGGAACTAGATGAGATATGTGATTTAGCAAGAAAAAATAAGCTTGCCATATATCTTGGTATAATAGAAAGGGCAAAAGACAGAGGAGGACACAGTCTTTATTGTTCACTCGTATTTATTAATGCCAACGGAGAAATTAAATCAGTACACCGAAAACTTCAACCTACCTATGAAGAACGTTTAGCGTGGTCTCCCGGAGATGGGAATGGCTTACGTGTGCACTCCATCAAACAATTCAGTGTTGGGGGATTAAATTGTTGGGAAAACTGGATGCCACTAGCCAGAACTGCACTTTACGGGCAAGGTGAAAACTTACACATAGCAGTTTGGCCGGGTTCTGAGCATAATACCTCTGATATTACAAGATTTATTGCTAAAGAATCCCGGTCTTTTGTTGTTTCAGTAAGTGGATTAATGAAGATAGAAGATTTTCCACAGGATATGCCCCATTCTAATTTAATCGTTCAAAATGCACCTAAAATTCTTGCTAATGGAGGTTCATGCATTGCCGGTCCTGATGGTGAATGGATTATACCTCCTGCTAGCGGCACCGAAGAATTAATAACTGCAACCATAGATCATCAAAAAGTATTGGAAGAACGACAAAATTTTGACCCTGCCGGTCATTATTCAAGGCCAGATGTAACCAAACTAACCATTAACCGGGAGAGACAATCAACAATTCAGATTATTGATGAAACAAAATAGAATCGGCATAAATATCCGGTGGATTAGTCCTGTTCTAAGCTAATGATTGTTGATTCTGGATGTTTGATCCTGGATTAAACAATCGTATTATCGATCCCGCTAAAATTTTAATTGATTCCTAAAATGGCCGGATAAACTTACTTTACTAAGAATAAATATTCACCCTCGAAGAAGGTGGGTTTTATTCGTACAGGAGGCTGACCAAAAAGAATAAATCACTATGCATTGAAAATACATAGTTTTTGAAGTTCGAATGCCTGCCTGTTCGGCAGACAGGAAATTCGAAAAAATACCAATATGTTGGCAAGAAGCCGCCTGCCTGACGGCAGTCAGGGAAGACCGAAGTCAGAAGTAATTCTTTGGACAGTTTAGCGGGAACTTCCAGCTTCTGACTTCAAGCCTTTTGTATGGAAATTTATAGAAACTAAAGTAGCTGCAATGCAATTGCAGAGCCTGCTCCGAACCTGGTTCGATGTCTTATTCCTTATTCGATATTTTATATTCTTC
>JANQII010000246.1 GCA_028282195.1 Prolixibacteraceae bacterium | reverse complement strand
TAAAACCTAGTCTAGTCAAGTATGAAATATCGGTTAAGTCGAAGATATTTTTGTTTCCGGCAATGCATAAATATCTGCACATAGCAACGTTCTGTAAGGCTGAGACTAGTAGTGGCTTTTTGAATTAACCTGTCACTCATCGGATGACTAAAATGCTCGATATCAACAGAGTCATCCGATGAGTTTTTCAACGAAACTTTATGAACGCACTGCTAGTAGCAGATAAGTTGTTTAAAGGGTTAAATGAATTATTATTAGAAACTTAAATTTAACATCTATTTGTCTTCTAAAATTTTAAAGGAAGATTTTTTTTATCTTCTTTTGCAACACACATGAACGAATAGTTTAGCTTGTACGTTTATGTGTTTTTATATATTCAATTTAAGATTACAATGAGTACTGAAGGTGTTCGATTTATAAAACAAGCTGTTGTGGATAAACCAATTTGGAAGAAATTATTTGTAGAATCAAGTATACCGGAAAAACTTAATCCATTAAAGGAATTAAGCCGGAATTTATGGTGGGTATGGAATAATGATGCCCGTGATCTTTTTCAAAGTATTGATGCTGAAATTTGGGAGGAGTGTGAGCACAATCCTGTTCTAATGCTTGAAAAAGTTAGCTTTCAGCGATTTGCTGATTTGGAAGAAGATGAAGCATTTATGAGCAGGATGAATGCTGCTTACCAAAATTTTCAAAAATACCTTGAAGACAGGAAAAATAACAATGGACCGAAAGTCGCTTATTTCAGTATGGAATATGGGCTTCATGACAGTCTGAAGATATTTTCCGGAGGTTTGGGTGTTTTAGCTGGTGATTACCTGAAAGAAGCTAGTGATTCAAAAGTAGAATTGGTCGCTGTAGGGCTATTGTACAGGTATGGGTATTTTAAGCAAACCATTTCTATTTATGGTGACCAAATGGCGAATTACGATGCGCAGCAATTCTCAAAAATACCTGTTCAGCCTGCGTTTGATAAAGATGGAAATTGGGTAACTGTTGAAATAGGGTATCCGGGACGTAAGCTTAAAGCACGCGTTTGGGAGGTTAAAGTTGGTGCAGTTAGTCTTTATTTGCTTGATGCTGACTTTGAAGAAAATTCTGAAGAAGATCGTTTTGTAACTCACCATCTGTATGGAGGCGATAATGAAAATCGTTTGAAGCAGGAGATGTTGCTTGGGCTAGGTGGAATCCGGGCATTGAAAGCCTTAGGTTACCAGTCAGACATTTATCATTGTAATGAAGGCCATGCAGCGTTAATAGGCCTGGAGCGTATCAAAAATTACATTGCTGAACAAGGATTATCTTATCAGGAAGCCAAAGAAGTAGTTCGTGTGTCTACGCTATTTACAACTCACACACCTGTACCTGCAGGGCACGATTCGTTTCATCAGGATTTATTTCAGGTTTACATGAATAAGTTTCCTGAAGAAATTGGACTCGACTGGAATGAATTTGTGATGCTGGGGAAAGCAGCCCCTCATGAAGATCATTTCAATATGAGTTACCTGGCATCAAACTTATCGCAGGGAACTAATGGGGTAAGTATGCTTCATGGAGATGTTTCCAAAGAAATACTGAAGGATCTTTTTGAAGGTTTCTTACCTGAAGAAATAAATATTGGCTATGTAACAAACGGGGTGCATTATTCAACCTGGACTGCTAAAGAATGGAAAGATGTTCATTTGAAATATTTTGGGGATGAGTTTGTTGACAATCAGCTTGATTTCGATCTTTGGGACAAAATATATAAAGTGCCTGATGAAGAAATCTGGAATTTGAAACAAAATCTTCGCTTGAAATTAATTGAATATGTGAAGCAGCGTTTTGCTGATAACTGGATGAAACGTCACGAAAATCCAAAACTGATTACGGATATACTCGGAAAATTGAACCCGAATGCGCTAACGATTGGGTTTGCCCGCAGGTTCGCAACTTACAAGAGGGCCCATCTTTTGTTCCGCAATCTTGACAGGCTTTCAAAAATAGTAAATAACCCTGACCGCCCTGTTCAATTTATTTTTGCCGGGAAAGCACACCCGGCGGATAAAGCAGGGCAGGATTTGATAAAGCATATTGTAGAAATATCAAAACGTCCGGAGTTTCTGGGTAAAATTTTGTTTGTACAGAATTACGATATGAACCTGGGCAAAATGTTGCTTCAGGGAGTTGACATCTGGTTAAATACGCCTACACGCCCATTGGAAGCTTCGGGTACCAGTGGCGAAAAAGGAGTAATGAACGGTACAATCCATTTCTCTGTTCTTGATGGCTGGTGGGTTGAAGGTTATAGAGAAGGTGCTGGCTGGGCACTTCCTCTCGAAAGAGCATACGAGGTTCAGGATTTACAAGACGAGCTGGATGCCGAAACTATTTACAATATTATAGAAGACGAAATATTACCAGGTTTCTATAATCGGGATATGAAAGGTGTACCTGAGCGTTGGGTTTCTTATATAAAGAAAACCATTGCGCAGGTGGCTCCAAATTTTACAACTAGTCGAATGATCCGTGATTATCAGGAACGGTTTTATACACCACAAACTGAACGTACAGAAAAACTGGTCGCTGATAATTTCAAATTAACCAGGGAAATTGCAAATTGGAAAAGCAAGGTCGCAAAAGCCTGGGATGACATTGAAGTAAAAGATGTTCAGGTAGCTGGCGGTATTGCTAATACTTTGAAAATGGGTGAAGACTATCCTGCAAAAGTGGTTGTCGATTTGAAAGGCCTTTCACCCGACGAAGTAGGTTTGGAAATTATAATTACCGAAAATGGGGCAGGCGATACCCAGGAGTTGATCGACAGTTTGGAATTCAAAGTAATTGGTGTTGAAGGAAACCTGGCAACTTATTCGATGAATTTAAATTTAGTTACCCCTGGCGCGTATAATTATGCCTTGCGAATGTTCCCTAAAAACGAAAACTTACCGCACAGACAGGATTTCCCATACTTAAAATGGGTATAACTGAATACAAATAAAAACATTGGAGGCTGTCCCGATGGCTTACAGCCATTTGTATAGGATGTCATCTTCTGGAAAGATGACATCCATTGCTTACAGAAAGTCAAAATAAGAAATACGGAACAAAAAATGGATTGGACTGGCAAGGAACTTTCTGATTGGATATTTCCTGTCTGACAGGCAGGCTTATTCGATATTTTACATTTCCCTGTATAAAAATCAAGGTACATCCGTTTAAACATGACCACCATCAAAGAAGGTCGTTTTATATATAAAATATTAAAGGATGTCTTGATGGCTTCCAGCCAAAACCAGGTCATGTTGACCCTGCTTGTTTTTTTCTGTGGTTGTTGTGTGAACAAAGATCAATCGTCATGTTTTTTGCGATCATCTGCCATATGACAATTGTGAGCCGGAGGCCTCGGTGGGGGTATTGTCATCGGGTTACTGTTCGTTTTAACCCTTGCTGAGGGTGTTGCCCCCAGGGTGCTGCCTGTTTTAGCCCTCGCTGGCGGTGTTGCCCCAGGGGTGCTGCTTGCTTTAGGCCCCGCTGAGGGTAGCAACACAATGTTGCTATATTTAAGCCCCGACTTAAGAGAGTGTGTGATTTTGAGATTTGAGAAGATGAGATTCTCGTATTTTAAAAAGTTCACAGATACCTACCCGGATATTTCAGGAATAAGACTTCATTTTCACACAGCCTGTTAAGCCGGATCCAAAAACCCCAGGGATGAAAGGGGCTTTAGCCATTAATCTACATTTTAACCGGACACTACTGATAACCAATAATCAATCCCGGGCTATCGGATCCAAAATCCAGTATCGAATATTCAAAATCATACCCTCCAAAAAATTAATCCATCGGGAATATCAGGTGATCCCTTCCTTTGTGGTGGCTCGCTCTATTTAAAATTATGGCTTCACCTAAAAGAAGAATATAAAATATCGAATAAGGAATAAGACATCGAACCAGGTTCGGAGCAGGCTCTGCAATTGCATTGCAGCTACTTTAGTTTCTATAAATTTCCGCACAAAAGGCTTGAAGTCAGAAGTCAGAAGCTGCC
>JANQII010000171.1 GCA_028282195.1 Prolixibacteraceae bacterium | reverse complement strand
TGCGGATCGGGATCTATGGATTTTACCTAGTGTGAAGATTGTTAATTAAGCGAATTAAAATTTTTGATGGTATTTTTCTTTGTTCAAGGCAAGTTTTACAGGCATAGCAATAGTTACGGCGAAAAAACTTAACGCAGAAGAAAGGAAAATAGGGCAAAAATTAGTTTGGGGAATTAGCAATCTTTACACTAGCAACTAGCATCCAGTATCCAGTTCTGCACACTGCCTCAGTTACGAATGGCTCCAATGACTAATTATCTAATGACCAATTATCCAGCATCGAGCATCCAGCAACCAGTCATCAGTTCGTAGTCTGTACATTGCCTCTTTTTGAATGTCCCAATGATCAACGAAAAACAATCATTCCGAAACAGATCCCGGATCTTCGCTACGCTATGTCCGGGATGACGTATTATTGTGGCACCCGCCTTCAGTTTTCAGTCACCAGTAACATGAAACTCGCAACCCGCAACTTACGGGATGTAATCAAGTATCCAGTCATTAGTTCCCGGTTCTGTGTCCTGCTTTTTACAATAAGACCCAATAACAATTTAATGACTAATTATCCAATGACCAGTATCTAGCATCCAGCATCCAGTATCCAGTTCTGCACACTGCCTCAGTTACGAATGGCTCCAATGACTAATTATCTAATGACCAATTATCCAGCATCCAACATCCAGCATCCAACATCCAACATCCAGTATCCAGCATCCAGCATCCAATCCTCAGCTAATAATGTTATTAACATAGTTCTATTGATATTTATTTTATATAATCATTGACAAATGATTTTGCCTTTACTATCTTCCCCTTACGCTTTTTCCTTTCAGGATTTTAACAAGGGATTTTTAAAAGAATAGCTACTAAATGCATTTAATTGTTAGGGTTTTTACGATGTAGTGGGTATTGGTTTTATAAAATTAAGTGTGTGGGATGATGAGTGACATGATAGTACTTAATGAACCTTCAGGATTTATTTTTAATCTTTTTATTGATAAAAGGGTCTGTGTTGTGGCCTCTTCAGTGTGCCTGATAATGATTTTTTAAGCTCAAACCAACCATAAATAATGCATTATGAGAAATCTACTAATTGCTGTTCTGCTGTTCTTTTCCTGTTCAATATATGCACAAAACATTGTATCAACCAATGGGGAGCATTTTTCGTCAACTAATTATCAGCTGAGTTGGACCATTGGGGAACCGGTTATAGAAACCGGCAATTCGGATAATCGCATCATCACCCAGGGGATGCACCAGTCCAAACTAATCGTAACCTCTGTCAAAGAAATTGAGGGGCTTCAATTAACAATCATTGCATATCCCAACCCGGCAATTGACTACGTGCAGTTGAAAGTGGAAAGTACAAAAGACGAAGGATTGGATTATCATTTTTACGGAATGGATGGCAGTTTGCTTCGAAAAGGCAGGCTTACCAACAACCGGGTAAAAATAACCATGCAGGAATACATTCCCTCTACTTACTTATTAAATGTGGTAGATAACAACAGGCTATTAAAGACATTTAAAATCATTAAACAAAACTGATCAATAGATATAACAGTTTGATGACACTTAATAATTTATAAGGAACAAATTTTAATAAGCAAAAAAAACAAAAAACCATGAAAAAGTTGATATCCTTATTGGGCGTATTGTTGATTGCTGCCATATCAACGATGGCGCAAGTACCCGGTGGGTTTAAATACCAGACCGTTATCCGGGATGCAACGGGGAATGTACTGGCCCATGAAGATGTAAGCATTGGTATAAGCATTTTACAGGGGGGTGGTGAAGGCATAGAAGTATTTACAGAAATGCACGACACCATAACCAACGGTTTTGGGCTGGTGAACCTGGATGTAGGTTTTTCGGACCCAAGCGCTTTTGCTGCCATTGACTGGTCCTTAGGTGCCTATTACATCCGGATAAGTATAAATGATGAGGTGATGGCTACCAGCCAGTTGCTGAGTGTCCCTTATGCATTGTATGCCGGTTCTGCAGGGAGTGGTTCAGGTGGTTCCGGGGCTGATGGCGATAGTGATCCATTTAACGAACTGCAGGATATCAGTCTTTCCGGTTCGGAACTTTCGATCAGCCAGGGCTCAACCGTTGACCTGAAGCCATTGATGGTCAGTTTGGATAACCAGACTTTGTCCGTTGTGGGAAATAAGCTAACCATTAATAATGGAAATACGGTAACCCTTCCCGACCAGGTGAATGATGCCGATTATGACCCCACCAACGAGATTGAACTGCCCGGGCAAACAATGGCCGATGCCAACAAAGTGCTGAAAGCTGACGGGGCAGGAAATGTAAGCTGGCAAAGTGGTGGAGGTAGCAGTATCACAGCGGTAGGTTCCATGACCAGTGGCAATACCTTTGCCGGGACAGATGCAGATGATAACTGGCTGGGTTTGGGTTCTTCTGCAGGTAGGATTGAATTTGATGATCAGGCAACTGATGAAATAAATATCCTTGATGCTAATGTTGGTATCGGAACTTCTACCCCAAGTCTTCCCCTGGAGGTAAACGGACAAATAGGCTTTGTAGGCGATACCCGTCAGGGAATTGCGAAGATTTACAATGCCTCTGCAGGGGATGTGTATGGCATTGAACAGGTAGGTTCGGGTCAATCCGGTATATCAAGGCCGGAAATGCGGCTTTTCACCTCAGATTACGGATCAGCTGGCATTGGGTTTGGTAAATACACGAATGCAACAAACTTTGTCCACCAGATGGTTATTGATCATGATGGCCATGTTGGGATTGGAGCAACCACTCCTGCAAATACCCTGGATGTTAACGGCTCAGGTAACTTTGGGGATATCCTTATTAATAAGGCTTCTGCTTACAATACGGGCAGTACGGCATATAATGACGGGTTTATCGAATTATACAGAACCGCTGATGATGGCGCTTATATTGATTTCAAAAATGCTTCTGAAGATTATGACTGGAGAATTCAGGCCAGAAACGATTTAAACACACTCCTGTTTTCAGGCGGGAATTTCTCTTTTACGGGTGGAAATGTTGGGATTGGCTCAGACGGCACAGATGGGCAGTTGACCATCTACTCCGAGCAGGGAACTACAGATTATTCAGTAGTTTTTCAACCCCATGCAGCGATGACAGCGACAACAACTTATACGCTTCCAGCCGATGACGGCACGGCGAGCCAGGTATTGACCACCGATGGTTCAGGCGCTTTAAGCTGGACAACACCAGCCGGGGGCAATTCCATAGTCGATGCTGACAACGACACCAAAATCCAGGTTGAGGAAAGCGCCGATGAAGATATTATCCGTTTTGATGTAGGTGGTACCGAGGCTATGTTCATTGATAATTTTGGAAACCTTAGTTTAAATACCTCAAATCCATCAGACGGAAAATTAACCATTGCTACTGGTGGCGGTACTGATGAAACACTGATTTCTTTTGATGAAGGTGCCATTGGTGGTTCGTCCGGATCTAATTTTAAGTTCGTTGGAAAGTTTGCTGGTACAGGAACGGATAACGCTTTTGCATTGGAAGATTTTAATGGCAATACGAACATGATATGGACAGCAGCTGGAAATGTTGGGATCGGTGATGCCACTCCGGACTTCTTTCTGGATGTTGCAGGTACATTCGGTGCCGATGGCGCTATTACGACCGGTTCTAATGGAACTGATGGTTCACTTACTATTTACTCTGAGCAGGGAACAACGGACTATTCAGTAATTTTCCAGCCCCATGCAGCGATGACAGCGGCAACAACTTATACGCTTCCTGCCGATGACGGCACGGCCAGCCAGGTATTGACCACCGACGGTTCAGGGGCTTTAAGCTGGTCAACAACAAGCCTTAATTCCATTGCTGATGCGGACAACGATACCAAAATACAGGTTGAGGAAAGTGCCAATGAAAACCATATCCGTTTTGATGTGGCCGGAAACCAGGCCATGGCAATTGATAATACCGGTCAGCTTGGTATTGGTGCTTTTACAACAGATTCATTTACACCAGATGCACTATTGCATACCTATAGCGGAGCCCAGAATGCCGAAGTTATTTTCGCCAGCAAAGATGGCAATTATAGTTCATCCGTTTATATTGCAGAGCGGCAGGCTACCGGTAACATGCTTGGAGCCCGGTTGATTTATGGTGGTGAAAATAATACCTTTCAGGTTCAATTAGGGACTAGTACTGATCCCGATAATTTTGAAAGTCGTGTAAGACTTCATAGGGACAATGACCAAATTGAATTGATCGGGGATGTAACCATTGGGGACGATGCAGGATCGAAGGCTGGTACCATTGCGCTGCACGATGCAGATGCTACCGACAGTTATACGACAACACTTGTTTCCAATGCCGATGTGGCTGCTGATTTTACGCTAACCCTTCCGGCCGATGATGGTGATGCCAACCAGGTACTGACTACGGACGGTTCGGGGGCTTTAAGCTGGTCAGCACCAGGGTCTGGTGATATTGATGGTCTTTCTGATGCCCGGAAAGATGTGGTCAACAACAACCTTTTCCTGGGGCATGACGGTGGTTCGGTGGGGGCAAACGATGATTACAACACGGCCGTTGGTATTGGTGCGCTCGATGCACTGGACAATACCACCGGCTTGTACAATACTGCACTCGGGTACAACGCGCTTACCGCTACCACTTCTGGTGACGATAATGTTGCTATTGGGTACAATGCCCTCTCAGCCAACACGACCGGAAGTGTTAATGTTGCCATTGGTTCCAACGCTCTTTTATCGAACACCACCGGTCATAGCAATATTGCCATTGGCCAGGATGCCCTCCACAATAATACAAGCGGTATGCACAACACAGCCAGTGGTTACCAGGTTCTCTACCATAACACCACAGGCTTAAGTAACACGGCCAGTGGTTACCGTGCGCTCCACTTTAGCACTACCGGTGATAATAACACGGCCACGGGATATCAATCCCTTTACCTCAATACCAGTGGTCATAGTAACGTCGTCAGTGGGTACCAGGCCCTTTATTCAAATACCACTGGTACCAATAATACCGCCATTGGTCGCCAGGCCGGATACGAGCATACTACTGGTTCCGGCAACACGTTTCTGGGATACAACACCGGTCGCGGCATTACCACCGGTTCGGGCAATACCATCATTGGCGCGGGCGTCACCGGTTTGTCCGCTTCGCTTTCGAACAATATCATCATCGCCGATGGTGCCGGCAACCGCCGCATCAATGTCGATGCCTCAGGGAATGTGGGGATTGGGACAAGTGCGCCAAACGCTATGTTGCATATTTCAGGAGATGTATTGATTGACGATGGAACAACAACAACAAATAGATTAATATTTGATACAGATGCGGGAGATCCAGTTGCAATGCCGAATAAAATTGTTTTGCACAGTGTGTACGGTTTTGGCGTTAGTGATAGTGATTTAGATATACAGACTGATCAAAATATACGATTTTATGAAGAAGTTTCCGGTACCCCGACAGAGCGCATGACAATACGCACAGGTGGTAATGTTGGTATCGGTGATGCTACGCCGGACTTCCTTCTGGATGTTGCCGGTACATTCGGTACTGATGGCAGTATCCAGACAGGTACTGACGGCACAGACGGGCAGTTGACCATCTACTCGGAACAGGGACCCACAGATTATTCAGTAGTCTTTCAACCCCATGCAGCGATGACAGCGGCAACCACCTATACCCTTCCGGCCGATGACGGTGATGCCAACCAGGTATTGACCACCGACGGTTCAGGTGCCTTAAACTGGACAACGCCAGCTGGGGGTGGTGATATTACTGCTGTTGGGGATGCATTAAATGGCGAAGCTTTTACTGAAGATGGTGCAGGAAATACGCTTTATTTTGAAGGAACAACTGCTGATATTTATGAATTGGCCCTGACCGCTGCTGATCTTACCAGTGATATAACCTTAACCCTTCCTGCCGATGATGGTGATGCTGGTGAGGCACTTATTACTGACGGTTCCGGAATACTTAGCTGGACAAATGTCAACAATATTTCTGATGCTGATAGTGACACCAAAATCCAGGTAGAGGAAGGTACTGATGATGACCATATCCGTTTTGATGTGGCCGGAAACCAGGCCATGGCAATTGATAATACCGGTCAGGTCGGTATTGGTGCTTTTACAACAGATTCATTTACACCAGGTGCATTATTACATACTTATAGTGGTGCCACAAATGCCGAAGTTATTTTCGCCAGCAAAGATGGAAATTATACTTCTTCAGTGTATATGGCAGAACGACAAGCCACAGGCACTATGCTTGGGACCAGGTTACGTTATGGTTTAGATAATACTTTCGAAATTCAAACCGGAAATAATAGTGGTGCAGATAATTTTAAAACCCGTATAAAACTTTATAGAGATGATGACCAAATTGACCTGATTGGGGATGTGGTTGTTGGGGATGGTTCCATTGCAAAAGCCGGAACAATTGCACTTCATGATGCAGATGCCAGTGACAGCTTTACCACCACCCTGGCATCTAACGCCGATGTAGCAGCGAACTTTACCCTGACCCTTCCGGCCGATGACGGCACAGCCAACCAGGTACTTACTACCGATGGTTCAGGCGCTTTAAGCTGGTCAACACCAGCCGGTGGCGGTGATATTACTTCCGTGGGCTCCATGACAAACGGCGATGCCTTTGCGGATGCAACCGCTGATGATGACTGGTTAGGATTGGGTGCTTCGGCGGGTAGGATAGAGTTCGATGACCAGCTTACGGATGAAGTGAATATCCTCAATGCCAATGTGGGTATTGGGACGGCAAGTCCTGGTAAGCCTCTGGTTGTACAATCAACAAACTCCGGACACGGTATGCTGCAAATCGTCAGAAACTCTATAATACATGGAGAAGCGTCAATCGGATTACTCCACTCTTCTGATGCAAGTGATGCCGAGAAATGGGTTATTGGTACTGGCTCTGAGGGCTCTGGCTCTACCGATGACTTCTTTTTCTACAGAAGTGGCCACAAAATGACGATTAACTCCAATGGCAACGTTGGCATTGGTACGACAACTCCGTCAAGCAAACTGGATATCGTTTTGGGTGATACAGATTATGGCGGAATAAGGTTCGAAGGGGAAAATTTCAGTGCTAGTGACGGTGCGACCAGGTTTCTTATTAAAGATAGGACAGGCAATACGGACTGGCTTTTATCTGCTAATAACGATGGGTCATTTGGTGTTCACCAAGGTGGAGCGGGAGATCGTTTAGCGATTACCAATACGGGAAATGTCGGCATCGGGACGACGGCATTTGGCACCAATGCTGCTACAGTACTTGCCATTGCTAACGGTACAGCCCCAACAACTAGCATAACTGACGGGGTGCAACTTTATGCAGAGGATGTTAGTACATCGTCCGAATTAAAAGTTCGTGATGAGGCGGGGAACATAAGCACTTTATCGCCCCACAATTTTAGCCTGCTGGAAAAAAGTGAGCCCATGGCCTGGTCGTTTTACAGTGAGAATTCAAATGTAGGGCAGCGCATTAATGTGGATATGCTGAAAACAGTAAGGCTTATTGAAAAAATAAGTGGTGAACAACTGGTTTATACGGAAGATATGGAAACCGGCAAAAGCATTGACAAAAAAGTCGAGACCGGTGAAGTAGAGGAACTCAAAAAACAGATTGAACAACTCAAAGCTGAAAATGAAACAATCAAAGCAGAATTTGAAGCACTAAAACAAATCGTATTGCAAATGGCCGGGAATAAATAGTCACAGTTTTCAGTCATCAGTCACAGTCGCAGTTGCCAGTCTGCGACAGCTTCTGCTATGGATGACTAGCAACTAGCATCCAGTTTCCAGCTCTGTATATTGCTTCTACAATAAATGACCTAATGAAACGAGCATGAGAAATATTCACACATAGGCGATTTATTAAAATCATGCGAGTTCCATCTTATACCTTAGAAAACAAACAATTTTAATAAGATGAAAACTACAACTAAAAAGGCCATCCGTCAATCGACAAATGGCCTTTATTTTTATAATTAAAGTTGTTGTTTCAACTTAGTAATCGATATCAAGTGCTCCCGTGATTTTGCCAATGTCTTCCGGGTCAATAACGCCTCGAATACTGATCAAAGCATTGTCATCACCACCAACCACAAGCAATAATTCTGAAAATTTGCCTCCTCCGGCATCACGTGCGAAGAAACGTACCACTTCATCTTTTTCGGTAACTTCCATTAAAACTTCGTAATCATGATCTTTAAAAAAGCCGTCATTTTCCAATTCCTTATAAAAGTCGAGTTCTTTATTTAGTTGATCATTTTCTACGGCAAGAATTCTTACACCATCTAAATTGGCAAGGAGATCTGATTCAGGACCACTGTCTACTTTGCTTGCAAAACCAAGCAGGGCTCCGCTAATGTTTACGGTTGTAAGCCCATCTTTATTCGCATACTTTTCAAAAAGCTTGTCAATCGGGCTTTTTTGGGCCATTCCCATTAAAGGGATTAAAAGGACTAATAAAATTGCTAATCGTTTCATAACTATTATTTTTTAAGTTTTTTATTAATTTTTTCTATGTTTTCAACTTCCTCAAATCCTTTTTGAAGGATGTTCAATCCGGTTTTTAGAGGCTTTTTGGCTGTCGATACTTTCTGAACGGGTTGTAATTGGGCTAAACCCTTTTGATACTTGCCGGCTACGTATTGAAGGGTTTTGCTTGCTTCTGCATAAGCCTGGTTTGGATCAGAATAGGTGTCTTCCCATTTATATTGATTTTGGTTAAAGTTTATGGCTAAAAGCGCAATCATCAAAACTGCTGCAACTCCGGTAACCGTTTGCCACAACCAACGATAGCGTGTTTTTTCCCGGAATTCGTTTTCAAGGATAAAATCCATGATTTCTTCTTCAAGCTGTTCGTCGCGTTTTTCAGAAAGTTCGCTTAGACCTCCAAAGAATTCGCTGTACTGTTTAAGCTCATCGGCTACATTCCCTGATGAAAAATAATTCATCAGCTCCCTGTCGTCTTGCTCAGTACTTTGCCCATCAAAGTATAAATGCAGTTTTTGTTTGATTTCCTTCAAGTCCATAAGCTTGTTTTTTTAATAATTCATCCCTTACTTTCTTTCTTGCCCTTGATAAATTCACCCTGATTGCATTGATGTTAAGATTTGTGATTTTTGCAATTTCTTCATACTCCAATTGTTCAATATCACGCATATACATCACCTTTTTTTGCAAATCAGGAAGCTTGTTTATCAACTCTTTAATTAGAACTGCTGTTTCTGACAGTTCCACTTCCAATTGCATATCCTGTTTTTCTTCCCGGTGTCTTTTCAATTCTTCTTCTTCAACAGGAACAGAACGCTTTGCCCGAAATAAATCCAGGCATCGGTTGCGGGTCATCCGCATGGCGAAAGCTTCAATGTTCTCTACTTTCTCAAGTGTTTGCCGTTTTTGCCAAAGCTTCAGGAATACATCCTGAATGACATCCCTGGCTTCCTCTTCATTTTTTGTGAATTGGACAGCAAAGCGCAACAACTTATTGCTTAAGGGTAACACCGATGTCTTAAATTCTTTGGCTAACATGCATTTAAGTTCGTTATCAATCTGCTTTCAAAGTTAAGACGGGGCAGTTTAAGAATCATTACATCGGGAGTAAAAAAATAGGGAAGAGGGGAGTTTGGAGCTGGAAGAAATTGGGATAGGTAAGGATGGGATTGCGAGACCGTGTGAAGATGTAGATCGAAAGTATATTGGTTATGTGTTTCGAGTTTCGAGTTACAGGTTTGTTTTGATCCCGAATACTGTCAACCGCGACTGCGACTGAAAACTTTTTTATTTGTCATTAATCTCCGGTCATTTGATTTTTTGTTATTTGTAGTTTGGGTCTTATAGTTTCTGAAAAAGAAAAGGCATCAAACCTTTGGTTCAATACCTTCAAAGTATTATTTCAAGAAAATAATTTACCATTGGTCAGCTTTGGCAACTCGTTTTGCTGCTGTAAGCTCGCCTTCAAGAGGCCAGCATTCCAGGCCAACAAAGTCATTATATCCGAGTTTCTTTAACTCTTTCAAAACACGAGGATAATATATTTCACCGGTTCCGGGCTCATTCCGGCCAGGGTGATCAGCAAGCTGGACATATCCAATTTGATCAAAACCTTCGTTAAGGTGTCCGCACAAATCACCTTCAGTAATGTGCATGTGATATAAATCCCAGTTAATCTTTATCATTGGGGAGTTAACTTCTTTACATATTTTAATTGCAGGTTCGTTTCATAAAGCGAGTGTCCTTTGTGGTCAACCCGAATATTCATTGGTTCCAGGATCAGCATTAAACCTGCTTTTTCAACCAATGGTTTAACACGTTTAAGGGCAGTCGTAATATTAGCATGCATTTCTTTTTGTGTCATGCCTTCCTGGTCATCACCACCTACAACTGTTGCTTTTTTGCAATTAAGTAGCTTTGCAATTTTAATAGCTTCTTTTATCTTTTCTTCAAAAAGCTTATGGTTCCCGGGGTTGTTCATTCCGGGTTTAAAGCCCCAGGCTGTAAACTGACATATCGTTAATCCCAGTTCTTTGCAGCGTTTTACCATTGCCTCAAGGTCTTTATCATCAGTAGTCCAAAACTCAATACCTGAAAAGCCAAGTTCTGCAGTCTTTTCAATCCGTTCAATTACAGGAAGATTTTTCCACCATATTTCAATATTTACAGCAAATTTGGTGTTTGGTGTGCTACCAGGCTTCTTTTTGTTTGTCATTTTATTTGTTGGTTTAGTTAGTGATAACATTGGAAATGAACTGGCAATAACCGCCAGGCTGCCCGTTCTTATGAAATTTCTTCTTGAATGGTTTGGTTTCATTGTTGATTTAGATTTTATTTTGAAGTTAAAATTACGAAATTACCAGTATAAATTTAATGATTCCTTTCTAACTGTTTAATTCAATGTTATTCAATAGCAATATTCCCTAATCTCGAAAAAAACCAGTAGGTTTGGATAAGATTTCAAGAGATGGATTTATTGCTCATTTTTAGTGGAACTTTTTTCTTTCTTTTTTTTATCTGGTTTATCCTGGTATCGGTAAATGAAAAAGAATACCTGGCAGTTAAAAGGGCGTTACTTCTTACCGTAATTATTCCTGGCTTTTATTTTTTACCTGTCGCACTTTCATTTGGAGGGAGTGAAATACTCGGTTGGCTCTTACTAATTGTTGGCTGGGGATTTGTGTTTATGTTACTTTTGCCTTTCAAAGGCAGATTTAAATTAACGGCAGAAACAGCAAGGAAACGCTATGATGAACGGGATACGATGTTCTCAAGAAATGAAATTACGCATCGTCCTGAACTTCAGAAACACTATTATGAAACTAATCCTGATAAAATTGATTTGGATAAACCCTGGCAGAAGAAGCCGGGCTTGATGTCAGAAAAATCGTTGTTTTACTCTGCTATAAGTTTTACTGCGGCAGATGCATCTTTTTTCCCGATTGAGCAACTTCGCCCGTTTGTTGATGGGGATGTAAATAGCAAAAAGAAGTCTTTTGATTCGGCAAAAATGACAAACTTTTTATCGAACTGGGCAAAAAAGCTTGGAGCTGTATCTGTGGGTTTTTGCGAAATGCAGGATGATCATTTTTATTCTGTGAGAGGCCGTGGTGAAGCTTATGGAAATAAAGTTAAAGCTAATCACAAATATGGCATAGCACTAACCGTTGAGATGGATAAAGATTTGCTGGCAGCCGGTCCTGCGGGGCCAACATTAATGGAATCGGCCAGAGAATACCTGAATTCAGGGGTAATCGCTATTCAGTTAGCTAAGTTCATCAGGGAGCTGGGCTATGAAGCACGTGCACATGTTGATGGAAATTATGAATTGATTTGCCCTTTGGTTGCTCGTGATGCCGGCTTAGGGGAAATAGGAAGGATGGGCTTGTTAATGACACCAGAACTTGGTCCGAGAGTACGAATTGCTGTTGTTACGACTAATATCCCGTTAGAAGTAACTCCGAGGTTCCCGGATTATACTGTTCATAGTTTTTGTAGTATTTGTAAGAAATGTGCTGATGTTTGCCCGGGTAATGCTATCCCAAAAAGTAAAATTGAAATGATTGATGGCGTTCAACGCTGGCAGGTAAACCATGAAAAATGTTTTGCTTATTGGTGTACTTCCGGAACCGATTGCGGGCGTTGTATGAGCGTGTGTCCTTATTCTCATCCGGATAATTTACTTCATAAGATAGTGAGATGGGGAATAAAAAATAATTGGTTATTCAGACATTTTGCTTTAAAAATGGATGACTTCTTTTACGGACGAAAACCCAAGCCTTCAAAAATTCCTGGGTGGATTGATTTTGATGAATCAGGTTCGCATCTAAAAAATTAATAAATTTGAACGAACCCAAAACAAACAATATCGTAGATACTAAATAAAGATTATTAGCAAATGGTCACATCAATAATTCATACCTGGCTGATTAGTTTAAGTTTCATTTTGCTGAACCCTTCTGCACAGCCTGATAAATATGAAAGGTTACGCAATCAGATGGTACAGGAACAAATTCAGGATAGGGGAATTTATTCTTTAAGTTTATTGGATGCCATGCGAACAGTTAAAAGGCACTTGTTTGTTCCTGAAGTTTATCAGCATTTGGCTTATGCCGACAGGCCATTGCCAATTGGATACGGGCAAACCATTTCACAACCATTCATTGTCGCTTATATGACCAATCTCCTTATGCTTGACCCGGATGATAGAGTGCTGGAAATTGGTACAGGTTCAGGATATCAGGCAGCGGTATTGGCTGAACTGGTTGATCAGGTTTATACCATCGAATTGCTGGATAGCCTGGGAATGCGAGCTAATGATTTGTTAAAAGGATTGAACTATGAAAATATAAACTGTAAAATTGGTGATGGTTATAATGGCTGGGAAGAATTTGCACCTTTTGATGCTATAATGGTTACTGCTGCTGCAGATTCTGTTCCACCTCCTTTGCTTGAGCAATTAAAAGTGGGAGGGCGAATGGTAATTCCTGTTGGAAACCCATCACGAATACAAATGCTGAAACTAATCGAGAAAAAGAAAAACAGGGTAACAACCCAAAATATTATTCCGGTACGGTTTGTTCCCTTTGTGAGGGAAAAAGATTAAGTGAGTAACCATCGCTTTTATTATATTGATAGCCTGACTCCAAGTCAGGCTATCAATAATATAAAAACTTATTTTTTTACTCTTTTTTCAAGTTCCATACGGGGAATAATAAGTTCCCGGCCAAGTGGCTTGCCGTTTCGAAAAGTTTGTGTTCGCAGACTTAGGTTCCCTTCAGGGATTTTAAAAGGAACCTGGTATTTTTTTCCGAACTGAACCGGATAGGTATTGTCAACAGTATAGAATATCTCAGTGCCGGGCATATTGTTTTTAAGCTGGCACATTAAGTTGTTTCCTTTTTTATAAACCTTTATGATTGGTTCATAAACTGCTTTGGAAATGTTCGTTTTATTGGTATCAAAAATTGAAAAATGGACTTCTGTACGTTCAGCAAAATTATCCCAGTTTTTATTTTCTTTTGGGCTCCATAGAACTTCTGAAAGTGCAAATGCACGAGGGTAAGTCATGTAAAAAGCAAATGGTAAATTCGGGATTACCTCTGTCCAAAGATTACCTTGCCCACCTAAAATGTATTTAGGTTCAACACCTTCAGGGATGGGTTCAAAACTGTATGTTTTCTCAAGGCTAAGGTCAGCATAGATTGGGTTTTCAACACTATGGTCCCCCTGGGTATAATCGAGGTAAGCAAAATCGGTTGGGGTCATAACTACATGATGCCCCATTTTAGCAGCTTTAATACCACCTTTCATCCCTCGCCAGCCCATTACAGCAGCACTTTTAGTAAGGCCGCCTTCCAAAATCTCATCCCAGCCAATCATTTTTTTCCCTTTGCTGCTGATGATCTTTTCAACCCTTCCTACAAAATAGCTTTGAAGTTCATGCGTGTTTGCAAGATTATTTGCTTTCATAAATTGCTGAACAGTAGCATCAGCTTCCCAAAAACCATGGTAGCATTCGTCACCACCCATATGAATATATTCTCCCGGGAAAAGCTCTGCCACTTCAGTAAATACTTTATCTAAAAATTCATATACTTTTTCATCAGTCGGGTTCAGCATGTTTTCAATCAACATCTCAAAACGACCGCCTTCGTACCATTCGGCAAATTTAGAACCGGGATTAACAAATTTGGGCTCTTTTTGGGTAGAGAGTTCCGGGTAGGCAGCCAAAGCAGCCATACTATGGCCGGGAACATCAATTTCAGGAACGATGGTGATATTTCGATCCGCGGCATAGCGAATAATGTCTTTGATCTGTTCGTGTGTGTAGAATCCACCATAAGTAGCTTTTTCGCCTGGCTTAGGGTAAGGCCTTGTTTCACCAAAGCGTCCATATCTTTCTACCCGCCATGCACCTATTTCCGTTAGTTTCGGTAATGACTTAATTTCAATCCGCCAACCTTCATCATCGGTCAAATGCCAGTGAAGCACATTGAATTTATACTGGACCATTTG
This sequence comes from Prolixibacteraceae bacterium, assembly GCA_028282195.1. Taxonomy (GTDB): domain Bacteria; phylum Bacteroidota; class Bacteroidia; order Bacteroidales; family Prolixibacteraceae; genus Sunxiuqinia. The sequence goes on along the minus strand of JANQII010000171.1, from coordinate 11,301 downwards.
GTCGATGTAAGCTTTAACTTCATCAACAGTGAAAAAATGACGGCTTACATCCAGCATGAGACCTCGCCATCCGAAACGTGGATAATCTTTTATTTTGCATGCAGCAATTTCAATTTTACCTGATTTTTTAACGGCTGCTGCATAAATCATCTGTTGTAAGCTTTGAAAACCATAAAAAATCCCTGCAGCTTTGTTTGCAGTAATCGTTATTTCATTCGTTTTTACAGTTAGCAGGTATCCTTCGTCTCCTAATTCCGGATTTAATTTCTTGAGTAGATTAATGCTTATTTTTTTCCCTGATGAATCTGTGCCTGACAGTTCAATTCCGGTTTTTGAGACATTTTTCTCAAAAAGTTTAACATGATTGATTACATGTTTATCTGACGTTTGTACATCAAGAAATACTGGTTCGTCAAAAACAAAACTGGATTTGGCTTTTTTGTAATCAGCAGGTATAGGTATAATTGCATGTTGTGCACGAACTTGCAAAAGCAGAGCAACTAATAAAAAAGGAAGAAGATTTTTAATCATTGGATATAAATTTAGTTGGGTTTGTATTTAATTTAACTTCTCAGTCAAATTTTATGGCTGAAATTTAAGCATTTTAAAGTAATATTTGATTGATTATACGATTCCGTTTTTTTGTTAGTTGCTTTTCGGGTTCTTCCTTATTCATCGGCTTTTCAAAATCAGGTTTTATTAAATGCTTCAGACTTTAAAATTTAACTGTTTTACCTTCTTTTGCACTTTTTTTGGCAGCATCCAGGATCTCAACAACAAGCATGTTATTTTCCAACGATGACAAATCATAAGGGGAAAGTTTGATTTTGTTTCTTACAATGGCAGCAAAAAAATCAAACGGATTATCAAAAGGTGCTGTTCGGTTTGGTAATACTGCTGTTTTTTCAACTTCTTTTTCGTTTAAACGGTATCTGATCTCAGACTTATTTTCACTTATGATATAACCGGTTTTACCATACACCTCCATATCTTTTCTGCTAACAGGCCAGTTCCATGATGCCTGAATTATACCCTGCATTTTTGGATATTTAAGAATGATGGTTGCTTCATCATCTACTTTGGGGTACATTTCCGGTTTTATCGTTTGTGTTACTGCTGTTACCGACTCTGGTTTTAAACCTTTTGTTAACCACACAATCAGGTTTGCTCCATAGCAACCAAAATCGGTTATTGCACCACCTCCATTCAAAACGGGATCAGTTAGCCATTCTGCAAATTCTTTATTAATACCAATCTCAATTGGACCTTTATGCCCATCATGAACTACTATTTTTCTCAAATCACCGATTAATCCTTCTTTTACCATATTAAAAGTTTGATGGTTTGTCTGATACCAGGTGGTTTCGTAATTCGTAAGCAAATGAATATTGTGTTGGTCAGCAAGAGCTTTCATTTTTGTTGCATGATCCATATGAACAGCTAAAGGTTTTTCAACCATTACATGAATCCCATATGGTGCACAAGTTTCAACAACCTCAAGGTGTTCAAATATGCTTCCAAATGCTGCAACTGCTTCAGGCTTTACGGTCATTATCATTTCTTCCATATTCGTAAAATGAAGATCACCTGAATATCCATATTGTTTCATGTACCGTTGAGCCAAATCAAGATTAGATTCAACAATTCCAACTATTTTAATATCCTTATGTGATTCCGGATTTAAAATCCAATGAACATGTGAATGAGAGAGCCCTATAATTGCAACTCTTAAAGGTTCATCTGCCATACTTTTTTGAATATTAATGAGAGAAGTAGTTAGTATTAATAGTCCAAATATTCTTAGAGATCGAACAACATTTTTCATCGTTACAATTTTTATCATTGTTTAAACATGGTGTAAGAAAAGCCATCATTATCATCACCCGATACTTTTACAAAAACTTCATTGCTTGTAATCTTTTTATATTGAATTTTTTTAGGGAAGTCATGGCCTGGATTTTCAAAAGAAAGAAGGTCTTTTACATCATTGTTAAGTTCAAACGCAATTGTTTCCCCATTGTTCTGATTAGGAACAGTAGCTGAGTAAATAATTTTGTTTTCATCCAGTTGGATAGAAAGTGTTTCAAGGATGTGTTCTTTATTATTAATAATTTTGAAAGAATAACCTTTAAGCTCATTATTATCATACTTTTCCCAAACTTCAAATTGTTCTTCGTTCTCAATCTTCCAGATCCCGGTTAAAAAATCAACTTTGGGAATTGGGTTTTCCTTACAGGCATTCAGGAAGAAAATTGCAATGATTGCTATGAATAGTGATAATGATTTCATGGTTGATTCGTTTTATATATTTCTTTTAAGCAAATTACAAAATAAATACTTTTCGGAATTAGTAATCGTTAAAATATTCAAGTACTGTATTCACTTTTTTATACCTTTGAGACGCTTTCAAAAGTTGAGATCATGCTAAACCGATTAAATACATTATTCTGCTTATTTTTTTGTCTTATTACCATCCATGCTAAAGCTCAGCAGGCACCTGTAAATCCTGATGAACAGATTCGTTTGGTGGTGGTTTTAAATGTTGAGCAAATGCGAACTGATTATATCAATCGCTACTGGAATAAGTTTCGTGAAGATGGTTTTAGAAAGTTGATAAATCAAGGGGCAGTTTGTGCAAATGCATCCATGAATTTACATGTACAGAAAAATGTAGCCGGGGTTCCTACTTTATTTACCGGGGTTTATCCCAAGCGGCATGGAATTGTTAACGAAAGTTGGTATGATCGACTCAAACAAAAAGAGATTGATGCTTTAAGAGACGATTATTATATAACGGTTGGAAGTGATTCAAAAGAAGGGCAGATTTCAGCAAAAGCATTGTTAAGTCCTACAATCGGTGATGTTTTGAAATTAAATACAAATGGAATTTCAAAAGTATTTTCAGTTGCATTAAATGCGTCGAGTGCAGTGTTTTCTGCCGGGCATGCTGCCGATGGTGCTTACTGGATGGATTCTGAAACCGGCAACATGATCAGTAGTTCCTATTATGTAGATCTCTTTCCTGACTGGGTCCGTGATTTTAACAATAAAAAGTTTGCAGAACTGTATACTGATCGTAATTGGGAAACGTTGCTGCCTGAAAGCAGCTATGAAGAAAGTTTAGAGGATGGCTATGTCCTTGAAAAAGGGTTTTATAACCGATGGAATACTTTCCCTTATAATGTGAAAAAACTTAAAGAACGGGCAGGGAGCTTCAAAATTTTGAAAGCTGTTCCGTTTGGAAATACTTTGATAAAAGATTTTACAGTAAACCTGATTGAAAAGGAAGGTCTTGGGCAAGATCAAGTGCCTGATTTGCTTACTGTGAGTTTTTCATCTATGGACTATGAAAATGGATCGTTTGGACCAAATTCGCTTGAGATGCAGGATGTGTATTTACGACTTGATCAGGAAATAGACAATTTGCTGACTTACATTGATAAAAATATTGGAATTGAGAATGTTCTGGTCGTGTTAACCTCAGCATGTTCTTCAACCTATCCGGTGGAGTATTTAAAAGAAGAATTCAATATGCCAGTCGGTTATATTTCACCTGAAAGTATGGTTGCCTTGCTTAAGTCATATCTCAATATTTCTTACGGACAGGATGAGTGGATTGAGTTTGTAAGCGAGCAGCAAATTTACCTGAATCGTGAGCTGATTGAGAAAAAAGGACTTGACCTGGAAGAAGTTCAAATGAAAGCCGCTTCGTTTATTAATCAGTTTGAAGGGATAAAGCTGGCAATGCCTGCGAGTGATTTTGAGCAAGGTGATTACCTGAAAAGCCAGCTGGCAATGATTTCAAATTCATTCAATTTTAAGCGATCTGGCGATGTGCTTTATATTTTGGAAGATGGCTGGCAGCCAAAATATAAATATAAGCGTACCATTTATAACGACCATATTCGCATACCAATGATCTGGTATGGTGATGGCATATCTAAAAAACGAATACTCGAAGAAGTCGAAGCAGTTGATATGGTTCCAACTATATTTGAGATTTTAGGCTTCGATCCTCCTGCACATTCTCATGGGAGAGTAATTACGGAGCTATTTTAATAGTGTAGATATTGCTAATTCTCCAAACTAATTTTTTCGCTATTTCCCTTTCTCCTTCGTTAAGTTTTTTCGCCGTCCCGAGCAATCGGGATGCCTGTAAAACTTGCCTTGAATAAAGAAAAATATCATCAAAAATTGTAGTTCGTTTAATTAACAATATTCACACTAGACTTTTTCTCTTTCGTAATTTTTCTAACCATTTTCAGTAATAGCGGAAAAGCAGGTTCTTCCATTGAATGTCCATAACCATCGAGTTCATAAAGCATTGTCTTTTCGTGTCCGGTAGCTTTCATCATGCTGGCTAAGTAAGCGTTTTCCTCGTAACGACCTTTCATCTCTAATTCACGATCACCTGTAATGAGCAATAGAGTAGGGGCATCTTTTCTTACATGATAAGCAGGTGCCATGTCATCAATTATCGGTTGTGTATATGGAATACCTCTTTCTTCTCTTACCGTCATGTGAGTGATTGTGTGTCCGCTTAGCGGAATCAGTCCGGCTAATTGATTTGCATCCAGGTCATGCTTTTTTAGCCAGCGTTTATCCAGCCCTACCATGCTTGTAAGGTAGCCGCCGGCAGAATGACCGGAAACAAATACCAATTCAGGATCACCTCCAAACTCCTTAATGTTATTTATTGTCCAGGCTACAGCAGCAGCAGCATCTTCAATATATGCAGGGCTTTTTGCATTTGGGTATAACCGGTAGTTAACGGCAATAACGGCAATATTTTGGTTTTTCAATTTTTCTGGAAAGCTTTTGTTTCCAGCTTTTAATCCACCACCGTGAAACCAAACAACAGTTGCAAATTCGTTTTGATTTTCAGGATAATAAATGTCAAGTTTACAGCGAGATTCAATGTATGTGTTCGATGAATTGATTTCTTCACAGTAATAAGAAATATCTGATTTTGAAGAATATATTATTTCTTGTGAAATACTTGTCTGAAAGCAGAAAATTAGAATAACAAGGTTTAGTAAATGTTTCATGATTTGTATTATTGGATGTATTTAGGTTTAATAAACCCAAAATTAATGAAGATTCGGTGAATATTTTTTTCTGGCTAATTTAAATGACTAAAAATGAATCAAAAAGTACAAATTAATTATCAGTTTGTGTATTGCGACACCTTTTGTAATTCAATATTTTTATCAAAATTAACAGCTTCTAACATGATCTGTTATTCAAATGATATACATTAACTTTATTGCAAGACAAACATAAACCGATAGTTATGAAATATTTTCTCACCTTCTTGTTTTTTTTATTCTTTCTTATTGGTTCAGTAGCAGGAAAAAATAAGGTAGTAACCCTGTTAACTGAAAACAGGAAAAATCCCGTTGGAATAGATCATACACCACGTTTTAGTTGGCAGATTACCTCTGATGAACGAGGGGTGCTACAATCAGCTTTTGAAATACGTGTAAGCGAAGAACAGAATAATTTTAATACTACAAACTCCTTGTTTTGGAACAGTGGGAAAGTTGAATCCGATCAGTCGGTTCATGTTCCCTATGCAGGAAAAGAGTTGAAATCAGGGAAACGATATTATTGGCAGGTTCGGGTTTGGGATCAAAAAGGTAAACGATCTGCATGGAGCAATACTGCTTTCTTTCAAATGGGCTTACTAAATACTTCTGATTGGAAAGCCAAATGGATTCGATCAGGCAAAGAAGGAAATACAACTGCCAGCCCATTGTTTCGAAAAGAGTTTCAACTTTCAAAAAAGATAAAATCAGCAACATTATTTATTACCTCTCATGGTATGTATGAAGCTTTTTTAAATGGGGAACGTGTGGGCGATGATCACCTGACACCCGGATGGACTTCTTATGATAAACGCTTGCAATACCAGGTTTACGATTTAACTGAAATGGTTTCCCAGGGCAAAAATGCAATTGGGGTTCAGTTAGGAAATGGTTGGCATAGCTCAATTTTAGGCTGGGAAAAAAACGATGAGATATACGCTAATGAACGTTCTGTTTTAGCTCAAATTGAAATTAATTATGAGGACGGAAGTCAGGAGATTATTTTGAGTGACACAAATTGGAAAACGAAATTAGGGCCGATTCAGTATTCTGAAATCTATCATGGGGAAACGTATGATGCCAGGCTTGAAATGCCAGGCTGGTCAAACGTTGGTTTTAATGATTCAGATTGGGAAGATGTGATTGTTGAAGATTATCCAAAAGATCATTTGCTGGCAACCTGGAATGAACCAGTCAGAAAAAAGGAAACATTTCCGGCACTTAAGCTTTTCACCACTCCGGAAGGTGACCAGGTTATTGATTTTGGGCAAAACCTGGTTGGGTGGGTAAGCATGAAAGTTAAAGGAAAAGCAGGGGATACTGTCAACGTATTTCACACGGAAGTATTGGACAAAGAAGGCAATTTTTATACAGAAAGTTTAAGACGGGCCAGGCAATTGAATCGCTATGTTTTAAAAGGGGAAGGAGAGGAAATTTATGAGCCCCGCTTTACCTGGCAGGGGTTTAGGTACATTAAAATTGTTGGATATCCGGGGGAAATAGAACTGGATAATTTTACAGCCACTGCTATTTATTCAGATATGGAACCTACCGGGACTTTTGAGTGTTCAAATGAACTCATTAATCAGCTACAGCATAATATTCAGTGGGGGCAACGTGGAAACTTTCTGGATGTACCAACTGATTGTCCTCAGCGGGATGAACGTCTTGGTTGGACAGGTGATGCACAAGCTTTTGCCCGTACTGCTTCATTCAATTTTAATGTGAATAGTTTTTTTGCTAAGTGGTTAAGGGATGTTGAGCTAGATCAGGTCGAAGGTAATGTACCTGCTGTAGTCCCTGATGTTCTTGGGCAAATGTTTGGCAGTCCGGGGTGGGCCGATGCAGCAACTATTGTTCCCTGGACCATGTATGTAGCTTACGGGGATAAGAAAATTCTCGAAGATCAGTACAGCAGTATGAAAGCCTGGGTTGATTATGTTACCCGCCAAAGTAAGGATCATTTGTGGATACCGGCATTTTCTTTTGGAGATTGGCTTTTTTACAGTTTAACGGATGACACATCCGGGAAATCGGCAATTACCGATAAAAGTTTGATTGGTCAGTGTTTTTATGCACATTCAATTCAAAACCTGATTAATGCAGCTAAAGTGCTGGATAAGGATGATGATGTTGAAACCTATTCTAAACTTTTAAGAAAGGTTAAAGATGCCTTTGTGCTCGAGTACCTGACCCCAAATGGCCGATTGGTTTCCGGAACACAAACGGCTTATGTGCTGGCCCTTCATTTTGATATGCTTCCTGAGAATTTACGTGCTCAGGCTGCAAAACGGCTGGTTGATAATATCCGGGAGTACAATACACATTTGACTACAGGTTTCCTGGGAACTCCTTATTTGTGTCATGTGCTTTCACGTTTTGGATATACGGATGTTGCTTATGAACTGCTTTTGCAAAAAACGTATCCGTCCTGGTTGTATCCTGTAACGATGGGGGCTACAACAATATGGGAGCGCTGGGATGGGATCAAACCTGATGGTTCGTTCCAAAATCCCGGAATGAATTCATTTAACCATTATGCTTACGGGGCAATTGGGGATTGGATGTACCGGGTAGTTACAGGTATAGATACATTCGAAGACTCACCCGGTTACAAAAAAATTAAAATTGAACCACATATTGGCGGAGGTTTGACTTATGCCAGTTCCCGCCTTAAAACCTATTATGGTGAAGTTTTTTCATCGTGGAAAATTGAAAATGAACAACTGAATTTGGAGGTTGAAATTCCGGTCAATACAACCGCTCGGGTTTTCATTCCTGCAGATAATACAAAGGCTGTTACCGAAGGTGGATTAACTCTTGATAAAGCCGAAGGTGTAAGTTTTTTGGATTATGAAGATGACTTTGTTATAGTATCCCTGGGTTCAGGGAAATACAGCTTTAAAGTTGTGCAATAGTTGGGAACTACTCACCGGGTGATTTCAAATCATCCGGTGAGTGGTTTTTTATAAGATTTCTCAAGAAGCGGAAGTTATCATTTTTGTTTCAAAATTTCTTGCAGTCGGAACATTTCGTCACGTAAGCGGGCAGCTTCAATAAAATCTAAATCTTTAGCTGCTGCCTGCATTTCTTTTTTGGTTTTTGCAATGGCTTTTTCCAAAGCATCTGCACTCATATATTGAACAACAGGATCGGCAGCTACATCAGGATGATCTGCCCCGCCGGTATAACCTTCGGATTTATCACTACGGTATTCATAGCCAATGATTTCGCGAGTTGGTTTTACAATGGCTTTTGGGGTTACTCCATTTTCATCGTTGTACTTCAGCTGTTTTTCACGACGGTAGTTGGTTGAATCAATCGTTTTTTGCATTGAATCAGTGATCTTGTCGGCATACATGATTACCATCCCGTTGAGGTTACGGGCGGCACGACCGGCGGTTTGGGTGAGCGAACGTTCTGATCGTAAAAAGCCTTCTTTATCAGCATCCAGAATGGCAACCAAAGAAACTTCAGGCAAGTCTAATCCTTCCCGAAGCAAGTTAATTCCTACCAATACGTCAAATCCGCCTTTGCGAAGTTCTTCCATAATTTCCACACGCTCCATGGTATCAATATCCGAATGAATGTAACGGGTTTTCACGCCCATGTTTACGAGGTACTTGCTAAGCTCTTCTGCCATTCGTTTTGTTAGTGTAGTTACCAGCACCCGCTCATTTTTTTCAACCCGAAGGTTTACCTCGTGCATCAGGTCATCAATCTGGTTTGTAGAAGGGCGTACCTCAATAATTGGATCAAGCAAGCCGGTTGGGCGAATGATTTGTTCTACTACAACTCCTTCAGATTTTTCCAGTTCATAATCAGCCGGGGTCGCACTCACAAATAGGGTTTGATTAACCAAACCTTCAAATTCTTCAAACTTAAGTGGGCGGTTATCAATAGCTGCCGGAAGCCTGAAAGCATATTCAACCAAATTGACTTTTCTGGAATGATCCCCACCATACATCGCCCTTATTTGTGGAATGGTCACATGGCTTTCATCCAGAATGGTCAGGAAATCGTCAGGAAAATAGTCAAGTAAGCAGAAAGGGCGGATGCCTGCTTCTCTTCCGTCAAAGTAGCGGGAATAATTCTCAATCCCCGGGCAATAACCCAGCTCACGCATCATCTCCAAATCATACTCAACCCGTTCTTCAATGCGTTTGGCTTCAAGTGGTTTCCCAATTTCCCGAAAGAACTCAATTTGCTTCACCAGGTCATCCTGAATCTGGTGTATCGATGATTTCATGCGCTCTTTGGTGGTTACAAAAATATTGGCAGGATAAATGATCGCCGTTTCAAGTTCTTCTATGATACCCCCTTCAACGGGATCAAAGTTGTAAATTTCCTCTATTTCATCACCCCAGAAAACAATACGTATGGCAGAATCATCATAAGCCAAAAAGATATCAACGGTATCACCTTTTACCCGAAAGTTTCCACGTTGAAATTCCACCTCATTTCTTGAGTAAAGAGCATCAACTAACTTATGGAGTAATTGATTTCGATTGATAACTTGTCCTTTTTTCACCTGGGTCACATTGGCATGAAAATCTTCGGGATTACCAATACCATAAAGACAAGATACCGATGAAACAACGACAACATCACGTCTGCCGGAAAGTAAGGACGAAGTTGTACTTAAGCGGAGTTTCTCAATATCCTGGTTGATGGACAAATCTTTTTCAATATAAGTATCGGTAACTGGCAGGTAGGCTTCGGGCTGGTAATAATCGTAATACGAAACAAAGTATTCCACAGCATTATTTGGGAAGAATTGTTTCATTTCAGAATAAAGCTGAGCTGCCAATGTTTTGTTATGGCTAAGGATTAGAGTAGGGCGCTGCACCTTTTCAATGACATTGGCCATTGTAAAAGTTTTACCGGAACCGGTAACGCCAAGGAGGGTTTGAAAAGGAACATCTTCCTCAATGCCTTCAGCTAATTGGCGAATAGCTTCCGGTTGGTCCCCGGTGGGTTTGTATGGTGCAACAACTTTAAAATCCATGCTATAACAAACTTGTTGAACCTTAAAGGTTCAGGGTCTAAGTATTATATGGCTATCTTATTGTTATCTTAAATTGATTGTGCAATTCGGTTTTGCCAGAAAGCCATTAAAAATAGTCATTTAGTAGTCAATAATAGTCATTTTTGGTAACAACAAATATGCAATATAACAACTATCAAATGACATATTATTGCTAATGACAAGATTGTGCAGAAAATGTTTTGATGAAACACATTCATTAAGAGATTAATCTGTTACTCCTAAAATATTATTCTATTCCAATGGTAACTTCGTAATATTTTGTGACATCCACAACCATCATCCCAGCTGTTTTAGCAGCCTGAATACCTAAAACACCATCTTCAAATACCTGACAAAATTCAGGTTCAATATTTATTAGTTCGGCACATTGTAAAAAGGTATCTGGGTGTGGCTTGTGGTTTTGCACATCTTCAGCAGAAACCAGATTGTCGATGTATTGGTCAACTCCAATTATTTTCAATGCTTTTTTCGAAAGTCTTCTGCAACCTCCAGTCCCGATGGCCATTGGTAGTTTTCCATGATATTTTTTTATAAGATCAACTACGGGTTCAACTGGTTTTATTCGGTGCATATTTTCTTCATACTCTTCTTCTTTCGCATCACCCATTTCTTTTGGGTCAATGTTTTTCCCAAATAGCTCATTCAGCTTTTTTACTGTCGGGTATAAGGGGATACCTGCCAGCTCTCTAAAAAGCTCAATGGTAAAGTCAATTCCAAATTTTGAGGATGCATTCCTCCAGGCAATGTAGTGGATTGGCATAGTGTCGGCTATCGTTCCGTCTAAGTCAAAAATCAATCCTTTAGCTTTGGGATCAATATCAAGAAAATTACTCATAAGTACGTATTTATATGATCGACAAAAGTAACCAATTATAACCTGAGTTCAGGATAATAATTCTGAAAACAGGCCAATAATTAAGTTCTGATAATCTTACGGATGTTTGAATTCAATGAAAACGATAGGAAACAGTAGAATAACATGAGTTTTGGATTCAATAATTTGTTTTTCAATGGTTTGGTATTTATTTGTATTAATCCCTGTTCGCGCCTTGCGGATCCTTATGGTCCTTTGCGGTTTATTTATTTGGCATTGATAGGTTCATATTTATTTATTTCATTGGTTTTCAGTGGATTATACCGATTAGTATTTAAAATTACTCAATA
>JANQII010000166.1 GCA_028282195.1 Prolixibacteraceae bacterium | reverse complement strand
CTACGTTTATCATTGAGTTTTAATCCCGAATCCTCGGGACGGCATAATACCCGTGTGTAAATTAACACATAAAATGGTATTATTTAACCGCAGAGTGCGCTAAGTTTTTATCGGAAAGTGCGCTAAGGGGTGACTTGGGGCAATGATTTTTTTGCAAAATATTAAGATCAACCCAAAACTCACGTTAAATATAGAATTGGTGTGAATAAAGCTAGAAAAGTTACCTAGGCCCATTCACACCTAAACTATAAAAATGAATATTGATTTATTAATTCAAAGTTCCTTCTTCAGCTTGCTGAATCATTGTTTCATTAGCTGTAATATAAACTTCTACTCTTCTGTTCATTGCCCTTCCTGCTGAAGTGGAATTATCTGCTACCGGTTCATCATAGGCTTTCCCTTCTGTAAAAAGTCTTCCTCCATGAACTCCGTTATCAATTAAGAATTTGGCAACTGACTCTGCACGTTCATTTGAAAGCTTTTGATTGATCTCTCTTGAGCCGGTATTATCGGTATGCCCATAAATCGTTACATCGGTTTCAGGGTTATTTCTTAAAGTAGTAGAAAATTCAGCTAACGATTTCTGAGAAGCAAAACTTAAATTGCTTTTTCCTGTTGCAAAAAGAATTCCACTATCAAAAGTTACTTTAATGGCCTGAAGGTTATTAGCATCTGTAACTTGTTCAACTTGTGCTCCTTCAATCTTTTCCAGTTCAGCTTGTTGCTCATCCATTTTTTTCCCGATTACAATTCCGGCACCTGCACCAACTGCTGTACCTATTGCAGCTCCAATTGCAGCTCCTTTTCCCTTACCAGCGATTGCTCCTATACCAGCACCTAAAATAGCTCCACCAGCTCCTCCAAGTACCCCTCCTTTTGTTTTATTATTTTGAGTAGTCCACTGGGTACTTGAACAACCAGAAAATAAGATACTAATACATAAAAGTCCGACTGAAAATAATTTTATTTTTTTCATTTGATTCTAATTAACTGTTCATAAATTGTTTTTATTGTTTCATTTCATCCTTCAAAATTAAGATATCTTTCACAATAAAAGTCTAAAGAATTGTTAAAATATAAAGACACATATAGAACATTTGCGCAATAAATGTACTTTTATTTTTGCAACCCAATCTTATTATCTATGTAAAGTGAAACTAGTAGTGCGTTCATAAAGTTTCGTTGAAAAACTCATCGGATGACTCTGCTGATATCGAGCATTTTAGTCATCCGATGAGTGACATGTTAATTCAAAAACGCTCTACCAGGGTTCAATGTAAAAACTCTAGTTTAATTGAATTATTTCCATGAATAATAGATTTCTGTTGCTTCTTTTTATAATTTACAGGCGAAAAAATAATACGAACAAAAAAACCAACGACTTTGAAAAAAATAGCATTTCTTTTGTGCTCCGCCCTTTTTGTAATATCCTGTCAAAATGAAGTAAATCCATATTTGAACAGAACACAGAAAAGTATTGAAGTACTTCAGAGATGGTACAACAACAAAACAGGTTTATATGAAACAACCAGCTGGTGGAACGCAGCCAATGCAATTACAGTTTTGTGCGATTACTCACGAATAACCGGGGATATGAAATACATGGCTATTGTTGACAATACCTTTGAAACCTGTAAACAATTTGAAGTTCAAATGCCTGACACCTCAGAGAATTGGATTTGTACCAACTTCATAAATGACTATTACGATGACGAAGGTTGGTGGCTACTTGCATGGATAGAAGCATATGACATAACTGGTGATGTGAAATATTTGCAGATGAGCCAGACTATTTTCGATGATTTAATTTTAGGATGGGACAGCGTTTGTGGTGGTGGCATCTACTGGAAGAAACCTAACATCGGAAAAGCTGCAGTACAAAATGAGTTGTTTATGCTGTCTGCCTTGCGCCTTTATCAACGTTCACCTGGAAAAATTACTGAAGGGTTATCCTATTTGCAATGGGCTGACAAATGTTGGGAATGGTTTCAGCAAACCGGAATGATTTCAGCGAATTATTTAATTGAAAATGGGCTTGATGAAAATTGCGAACCTTCAAGTGGAAGGTATTATACTTACAATCAAGGAATGATACTTAGTGCTATGGTTGAGTTTTCTAAAATTAAAAATGACAACTCTTATTTGGAGCTGGCAAAGAAAATTGCCGCATCAACCATGACACATCTTGTTTATGAAAGCGGAATTTTAAAAGACCCCACCGAACCAAAGCCAAATGGCGATGCTGTGCAATTTAAAGGAATTTTCATGCGACATCTTTCCTATTTGTATAAACACTCTGAAAGTCCTGAAATGGAGCATTTTATTCATCATCAGGTTGAAGCATTATGGAATCGTGCAAGAAATCCGAAAACGGGTGAAATTGGTGCTATATGGAATGAACCATTTGACCAGGCAGATGCTGCCAGACAAACTTCGGCTATTGATGCACTAAATGCTGCTTTGAGCTTAGGGAAAAGGTGAAAAGTAAAATTCAATCCGATTAAGATTTTA
>JANQII010000160.1 GCA_028282195.1 Prolixibacteraceae bacterium | reverse complement strand
CATAGTTCTACATTGGTTATTGAGTGTTGTATATTCATTATTTTTTTGCTTTCCCCTAAATTCATATTTGTGTATAAAGCATAGCTTCTCGAAGAGAGGCCTGCCTGCAGCAGGCAGGGACGATTGTGTCCCGATGGTTATCGGGATCGCGATCAGGGTGGGTTAGTTGAAAAAAAGTCCAACAACTAATTAGTCAATGGACTTTTTAATAGGAATTGATTAATTATTTAGCTGCATTTTTTCTTTTCCTAACCTCCTCCTGATGAGCAAGATAAGCTTGAAGAAATTTTTCGTTATTCTCATCATTATCACCGTACTGAATTCGTAGTTCTTCCAAACGTTTATGCAACATTTCCCGAACTTCAGCATAAGCAGGATCACCATAAACATTTTTCATTTCTGAAGGATCTGTTTCCAAATCGTACATTTCCCATTCATCAATATCGTAGTAGAAGTGCATAAGCTTATATCGTTCGGTTGCCACTCCATAGTGGCGTTTCACCATATGAACTGACGGATATTCATAATAAGTGTAATAAACAGCATCACGCCATTCCCCAGTCTCCCCTCCTACTAGTTTTCGGAATGATTTTCCTTGCATTTCCTGAGGAATTTCGATCCCTGCATAATCCAGGAAAGTTGGAGCAAAATCCAGGTTTTGCACCAGTTTTTCAATTTTAGTACCAGCTTCAATTTCTTTTGGATAACGAACTAACAAAGGCGTACGGAATGACTCTTCATACATAAACCGTTTATCAAACCAACCATGCTCACCAAGGTAAAATCCCTGATCTGAAGTATATACAACAATTGTATTTTCAGCCAAACCTGCTTCTTCCAGATAATCAAGCACTTCTCCAACCCCATCATCAACAGATTTAATTGTACGCAAATAATCTTTTATGTATCGGTTATATTTCCATTTTCCCAGTTCTTCGCCCTCAAGCTTTGCAGCTTTCATTGCATCATTCTTGGGCGTATAGGCTGCCAACCAGTCGGCTTTTTGTTTTTCATTAAAACGCTTCAGGTCGTTCCGGAACCTGGTAGGATTTCCATCGGGATCAATTACCATTTTAAAATCGTGTCCCCACATGGCATGTCCATCAATCTCCATTTCCTGGGTACGTGCAGCAGTTCCCCTACCCTCGTAATCGTCGAAATAGTTGGCTGGCGGAACAAAAGTTGTATCATCGTATAAAGTCAAATATTTCGGTGCTGGTTTCCAGTTTCTATGTGGAGCTTTTTGATGGTAAAGAGCACAGAATGGTTTATTGGGGTCACGTTTGTTTTTCAACCAATCCAACATGGCCTCTGTGATAATTTCGGTACAATAGCCTTCAAAACGTTTTCTCTCGCCATCAATTAAAAAATCAGGATTGTAATAATGTCCCTGCCCTGGTAAAACCATTGAAAAATCAAAGCCCTGAGGAATTCCATCCAAATGGATTTTACCAATCATCGCAGTTTGGTAACCATTTGCCTGCATTAGCTTTGGAAAATTATCCTGATCCCAATCAAATGGTTGTACATTATCGACTTTCCCATTTATAAAACTATGCTTACCGGTTAACAGCACTGCCCTTGATGGGGCACAAATGGAATTGGTAACACAGGCGCGCGTAAAAATTGCACCTTCCTCTGCCAGCCGATCAATGTTAGGGGTTAAATTTAATCCATGCCCATAAGCGCTCACTGCCTGGTAGGCATGATCATCACTCATTATAAAAAGGATATTGGGCTTTTGTGCTTCTTCTTTTGCAACCTTCTGATTGCAAGATATCAGACTAAAAACAACCATTAATAGAAATAACGATTTAAAAAGGTTTAGTTTCATGCTTATTCAGATGTTTAGGTTTATAAAAAGTTTTTGTTAATACAACAAAGATAATGAACTAACAACAGCAAAGAACATTATTTCAATGTTATTATATCTACCTGGTCAATAAAATCAAAACAAATACCCGATGAAAACTGTTATTTTGAATGATTTTAAACAAGTAACTATTGTTTAAGAAATTTGAAGAAGATATAAAATCAAAATCTTATAAATGTACTTAGAGAAAACTGATCTTTTGACTACCATCGATAAACTTACAAAAGAGGCACTAAATGACTATTATCTGGCTTTTTTAAGCAGGCAATTAAGTGTTTTGGGACGCCGTGAAGTTCATAACGGTCGTGCACATTTCGGCATTTTTGGAGATGGAAAAGAACTTACACAAATAGCATATGCTAAAAATTTTAAAAAAGGCGACTGGCGTTCCGGATATTACCGTGACCAAACTTTTATGCTCGCACTTGGCTTGCTTGCTCCCGAAGAATTTTTCGCTATGATTTATGGTGATACTGACGGTGAATACAACCCTAGTACAGGGGGAAGAAATTTTAACAACCATTTTAGCACACCAAATATTACTGAAGAAGGTGAAATAAAAGATTTGCTTGAACGATATAACTCTGCTTCGGATATCTCTCCAACTGCCGGGCAAATGCCCCGGTTATTAGGATTAGCCCAAGCCACGAAAATCATTCGTCAAAAACCAGAGCTTAAAAAACACCTTAAGAATAATATTGATGGTCATGAAGTTGCTTTTGGTTCGATTGGTGATGCGAGTACTTCGGAAGGCCTATTTTTTGAAACGATTAACGCTGCAGGAGTAATGCAGGTTCCTTTAGCCGTTGCAGTTTATGATGACGGTTTTGGAATTAGCGTACCTATTGAATTGCAAACAACTAAATCAAGCATTTCCAAAGCACTGGCAGGTTTTCAAAAAGAAAGGAATTCCAATGGTATTTCCATGTATAATTGTAAAGGCTGGGATTATCCCAACCTGCTAAAGACATTCTCGAAGGGGATTAGTCATTGCAGAAAAACCCATACGCCTGTATTGTTCCATATTCAGGAAGTTACTCAGCCCACCGGGCATTCTACTTCCGGTTCTCACGAGCGGTACAAAACGAAAGAGCGTCTTGATTGGGAGAAAGAATTTGACTGCAACAGTAAGTTTAGAGCGTGGCTTCTTGAAACAGGTAAAGCCGATATTGAAACATTGACCAGCATTGAAAAACAAGCAAAAAGAGAAGCAAGAAAAGCAAGAGACCGAGCCTGGAAACATTATACTGACAGTTACATCAAGGAAGCCGGAGAGCTTGAGAAGATTTTAAACAGCATTAAATCCAAATCAAAAGATTCTGTCGATCATACATCTGAATTTGTTAGCATTCGAAAGAAGATTTTTCCAACTCGCCGATCATTATTGAGCTTTGCTAAAAGAATTGGATTTGAATTACATGAAAATATTTCATTAAAGAATGAATATAACGAGTTGATAAACTGGGTTCATCGTTTTGAGAAAAAAAGTAATAACTTTTACAGTAAAAACCTATATCGTGAGGGGAAAGATTCTGCACTTAATGTTAAAGAAATAAAAGTAAAATACGGTGACAACCCCACAGATGTAAACGGCTCTGAAATTATAAACCAGAATTTTGAGGTCCTTTTTGAAAAGTACCCTAAGCTGGTAACTTTTGGAGAAGATACCGGAAAACTCGGCGGTGTCAACCAGGGCATGAAAGGCATGCAGGAAAAGTACGGGATTGAACGTGTTTCTGATACCGGAATCAGGGAAGCAAGCATAATCGGACAGGGAATTGGGCTTGCGCTTCGTGGGTTCAGGCCCATTGCTGAAATTCAATATCTTGATTACCTGATTTATGCCCAGTCAACCTTAAGTGATGATCTTGCCAGTATGCAGTACCGCACAATGGGCAAGCAGGCTGCCCCGGTTATAATCCGTACGCGCGGACATCAACTACAGGGCATTTGGCATGCGGGTTCTCCAATGCAATTGTTACTTGGTTCGCTTCGGGGCATTTACTTATGCGCCCCCAGAAATATGACGCAGGCTGCTGGCTTTTACAATACACTCCTTGAGGCAAATGACCCTGCGCTCGTTATTGAGCCCCTGAAAGGATATAATGTAAAAGAAACCCTCCCGACAAACATCGGTGAGTTTAGAATTCCTCTGGGTGTTCCGGAGGTAATGAGACAAGGAACTGATGTAACATTGGTTACTTACGGATGGAATGTTCATCATGCCATAAAAGCTGCAGAACTACTTCAAACTAAAAACATATCTGCAGAAGTAATTGATGTTCAAACGCTGATACCTTTCGATGTCAATAAAACCATTCTTGAATCAATTAAAAAGACAAACAAAGTTCTTTTTATTGATGAAGATGTCCCGGGAGGTGGAACAGCCTATATGATGCAAAAAGTAATGGAAGAACAAGAAGCGTTCAATTATTTGGATGCAGCCCCAAGAACACTTCCGGCAACAGAGCATCGCCCGGCTTATGGAATTGATGGTGAGTATTTTTCCAAACCTAATGTCGAGCGTATTTTTGAATCAGCATATCAGATTATGCATGAGGTGGATGTGAAGAGGTTTCCATTATAATAGTCCAGCAAACCTGTTATTTTTTAGTAGAAACAACCACAACACCACCAAATCCCTGGGCTCCATATTTAGTTGCAGCACTTCCTTTTAGGAGATTAATTGATTTAATATCAGAGGTTGGAATATTTACAAAAGCACTCATATCAACGATGATACCATCTACAACCAAAAGAGATTGAACATCTCCTTGATTTAGAGTTTTATTGTTGCGTATTCTTATTCCACTACTGCTGATCGTAATATTTGAGAATCGGTCTCTCAATATATCCAGAATAGAATTATACAAAGTGTAATTGTATTTGTCAGCCTCAAAATTATTTATGGCATATATCAAATTTTCTTTTGAAATATGGCCGTTCTCTGCTGCCTTACTAATACTTTTTGCTTCATCTTTAAGTTTCAACTCAATTTTCAACGTATCGTTTGTGTTTTTTACTTTGATCTTTTTTGTATAAAACCCATTAGCTTGTGCTATAACTTTATCCCTATTTTTTACAGAAATATGAAAAATTCCCTTATCGTTCGTATACGTAGTGTCCCCATAAGACGTAATGAATACCTGCTTAAGCGGATACTTACCAAAGGTTATTACTTTTCCTGTAATCTTATTGTTCTGAGCATTAACAGAAAAGAACGAAATACAAATAAAAAATAGGAATACTGTAATTCTAATTGTTGTTTTCATCGTAATTTATTCAATGTTCATATAAAGCAGGTATTGGAAAAAAACCGGCCAAAATTGGCCGGTTTTTAAGTTGTTGGGTTTACTGTTTAATTTAAAGAAAGTGCAACTTCTTTAACGATCTCATCGTCGATAAAAATTATTCTTTAGGACCAGCTCCGTACTCTGGATTTTCCTGATCAAACCAAAGCCTTTCCACAGCTAATACAGCTGGATCAGGAGTACCACTTGTAAAACCTTGTTCGTCAACTGCGGCTTTTAAATTTGTGTAGTTGATATCATCTTCTGTTGGTGTACCAACTGTAAAACGACGTGGGATTGGAATTTCGCTACCCGAAACCGTAAAGTCTTCCCAAGCCAGGTAAGCACTACCCTTCATTGGAATACCGGAACGACGCACCAAAGTCCAGATATCGTTAGGCGTGTTAATGAAGTTGATAAACTGCTGGATGTAAATTTTCTCCAAAGCACCAGTTGAAAGATCATATGCTTCACCTGTAAGAAGGTTTGCAATTTCCCCATCCTTTAGTTTAGTTGCACCAACTGCTGCTTCAGCTTCATCCATATAAACAGGATCTCCGTTGTAATATGGCATTTCATTTGTTTCAGCATTTTTATCACCACGCATAACTGACAATTCAACACCCCAGTTAAAATATTCCTGAGCACTTTTTGTAAGGTTTGCACCTAACGCTTTGAACTCGGCCAAATACAGGTTGGTTTCTGCTGCAGAACCCAGGATCATTTTTAAAGGAGGCTCGTTGTCTTTCAATTCAATTACACGTCCACCAGGTTTTGTTGGGTAGGTGTAGTCGTAACTCGTACGGGTCAACTTCTCAGAGAACAATGATAAAGCTTCGTAAGTTTTATTCTCAATTTTGTTGGTTGCCCCCTGGTTGAAATACCAGCTGTTAGCCGGATCCAAAGTTTCATCAGGAGATAATGGTGCACCATGGTAACGTACCCAGGGTTCGCCATCACCGTTCCAACCAGCAAAGTTACCTTCTTCGTCAAGGTTTACCAATGGATCGATATAAGGGGGAAGTTCTTTATCTGCATCGATAAATGCTTGAACAACTTCACCGTTAAATTCGTTTTTCTCGAAAGTAAAACGAATACGTGGGTCTTTGTTTGCTTTCATAAAGTCGATAAGCGCCTTACTCGCATAGCCAATCCACATTCCGTTACCTGTTCCGTGGTATTTAATACCTCTTTGGTAGATAAAATCATCACTTAATGCATCCATGTATCCAACAGGAGAAGAAGCCACTTGTTCTGCAATTTGCAACGCCTTGCTTCTGTCTTTGTTTACTAAACGAGCTGCAATTCTCAATTTCAATAAGTTACAGTACTTACCCCACTTTTGGAAATCACCACCATAAATACGGTCCTGGTTTCCCATATTGATCTGGCCATCAGTGTTGCTTAACGCAGCAACCGCTTCGTCCAATTCAGCCAACCAGGTGTTGAATAATGTTTCCTGGTTATCAACAACAGGAGTCAATAATGGAGGATTGGTATAAGGTGCCAATCCTGCTTCAGTATAGGTTAAAGAACCTGTATTGTCAGTGATGGTCATGGCTGTTGCAATCTGAACAGGAAAGGTCATGGCACGAATTGCCTGGTTAATGGCTTTATCCTCATCTTCCATGTCCTCAATTCGCATACGAATATCCATGGTTTGCGGGAAAAGTGAGCTATAAATATTCTGACCGCCAGAAGGCCCCATTAAGTTAAAGTCGGCAGCATTACCATCCTGAACTGTCGCAACCTGGGCCCATGGGTGAACATACTGGAAGTTATTATAAAACCAAATGGTGTAATCGTTACTATACATTTGCTCGATAGCCTTGGTCATAGAATAACGTAAATCTGGCTCTGATAAGGTAGAAGGGTCTGAGTTAAGTTCAGCGAACTTATCCTTGTCGCACCCAATAGCTAAAATAAAAATCAGAGCAAATATTAATTTATATGTTGTTTTCATATTTACTAAATTTTATAGAATTAAAAATCAATACTGACTGACATGGTATAGCTAGCCGTGTATGGAGTGAATGAACGTTCGATGAACGAGTAGTCACTTGATGTACCACGGAAACTTTCCGGATTCAGGTTATTTGGCAATGAGTTATATAAGTACCCCAGGTTACGTGCGTTTAATGCAACGTATATGTTTTGAGCTTTAATTTTTTGTGCCAATCTTTTGGGTAAGTTATAGCCAACAGAAATATTACGCAAAGCAATATACTTTACTTCGTTAAACCAGTTATCGTTGATTACACCTGTGCTCCATGCGCTGTTAAAGTAGTTCCACAAACTTGCGTGAGTAGGCTCAACATGACCTGCATCGTAAGCTTCCTGGTAAGTCATACCACCAACATTTACAGTTTGACCATTGGGAGCTACAACTTCTTGCCCTTCAGCAAATACACCATCAGGAATCATACCATCGTGGAATACCTGACCTTTGGTATCATCGTACTGGCTTGTCCATGTAATACCACCATGTTGTTCATCACGATAGATCAATGATGACTCCATGTAACCATATGAATGGCCATATTTGTTGTTATAAGAAGCAATGTGCCCACCAAAACGTGCATCTAACAGTACAGAAACACGAAAGTTTTTGTAACGGAATTCGTTGTTCCAGGATCCTTCAAAGTCAGGATTGATTTTACCAATCTCTTGCACCTCGTAGCTACGGGTAAGCATTGCACCTCTTTGACCAGGTCTCCAGGTTAAGATTTTATTTCCGTTTTCGTCTTCCAATGGTTTGGTATCCGACATTAACACACCATATTCACCATCTTCAAATGCAACAGAAGCAATACGGTAGTTACCATATCCGGCAGAACCGGCCAGATTCTTATACTCACCTATTTCGTCAACAAAATCAGAAATTTTGGTGGTATTGTTCCAGTAGTTAAATGTTGTTTCCCACTCAAAATTCTTCGTACGAACCGGGGAACCTCCAATAGTTAATTCGAAACCTTCATTGGTCATTGTTCCCACGTTAGTTAGCATACTACTCAAACCAGAAGCAGAAGGAAGAGGAATCGTTGAAATCTGGTTTACAATTTCTTCATTGTAATACGCCAGGTCGAAATACAAACGGTTGTTGAACATACGGACGTCGGCACCAACTTCAAATGAGTTTTTACGTTCAGGCTTAATACTTGGGTCAACCAAAGTCGTATTTTTATTATTCAGGTAAATATTACCACTTTCAACCTCCCAGTTACCAATACCATAACCTTTGTTAATGGTATAAGCACCAGTATCGTTACCTACCTGCGCCCATGAAGCACGTAATTTACCAAAAGAAAACATGACCGGAAGATCAAACGTTTCAGTAAAGATCCAGGAAGTACTTACTGATGGGTAAAAGTAAGAATAGTTACCTGTGCCATCTGTATAAACCAATGCCGATGACCAGTCATTACGTCCGGTTACATCTAAAAACAATTGCTCTTTCCATGCTAAGCTGGCAGCAAACAACAATGAATTTACTTGTTTTGTCCCACCAACACCTGCTTCTGTTTTCAATGTTTTCTTTGAGTTACCTATAAAGAATTTACCCGGAACAATCAAACCACCATCAGTCCAGGTCCTGTTGTATGAAGTTTCGCGATCCCACAATTCACCCATTACCAGGAAATTGGTTGAGAAATCTCCAAATTCTTTGTTCATGTTCAAAGTAAGTTTACCGTTACGGGTTACATCGCGGTCGTGACGGATTTCGTAAGAACCACCTTCATTGGCATAACCTTCACCAAGCTCTTTTTTTTCGTAGAATTTGGTATAATGGTTCATGTTAGCTTCTGCAGTAAGTGTCATCCAATCAGTAAGATTAGCACTTAAGCGAACAATAGGCCTTGTTACCTGTTCCTTACGTGTTTGATCATTCAAATTATAAGAAAACCAGGTTCCGTTACCAGGGACATCGGCAAACCCATCGCCATAGTTGTTACTTGGAGTACCGCCATGGGGCGCCTGCCAAACTTCTCGTTTGTTCCATCGATTGGTATCGTACCATCCACGCCATGAACCTGTAGCAAATGCATTTGATAATGAGTTACCAGGGTTGGTTACTCTTGAGTTGGTGAACGAAACTGAAGCATCAGCCCTTAACCATTCTGCCAAATTGTATGATCCTTTGAAAAGGAACGAATATCTTTCGAATTCGTTTGATGGACCTGTTCCTTCCCGGTAATTGTATGCATTTGACAAATAGAAGTTCCCATCATCATTTGCACCGGTTAAAGCAACTGATGTATTCGTGTTTACACCCAAATCATATGCATCAACCATGTTGTTTTTATATGGTTCAAATTTTCTAATTACACCATCAAAATCTTCAATATCACGATCATCATATCTGGGACCATAGAATAAGCTTGAACCACCAAGTTTCGACATTACCATCCGGCCATCTACTTCACGCTCATATACCTGGTTTACATCATACTTGTAATAGTTGCCGTTTTCGTCTTTGTCGCCATAACTAATATAACCGGCTACAGTACCCGGTCCAAATTCGTATTGCAGATCCGGCTGATTGTAAACATGGTCGAAACCTATAGACTGAGTAACTCTAACACCAAGGCCTTTTTTCCCCTTACCATCTTTTGTTTTGATGACAATTGCTCCATTAATACCGCGTGAACCGTATAATGCAGTTGCCGCAGCACCTTTCAATACGGATACAGACTCGTAATCTTCAGGATTAAAGTTTTTAAGAATGTTACCATAATCGTTAGCATTGTCAGCCCACTCACTTGCACGTGAAACTGCGTTTTCAACAATAACACCGTCGATAACAAAAATAGGTTGGTTGTTATTTGAGTTCAAAACAGATACACCACGAACCTGGATTTTACTGTTACCAACCAAACCTCCATCAGAAGTACCAATGCTCAAACCTGCTGATTTTCCCTGAAGTGCCTGTACCGGGTTAACTGTATTTACCGCAACAATTTCCTCTCCATCAACTTCAGTCATTGCATAACCTAAGGCTTTCTTTTCCCGTTCTATACCAAGGGCTGTTACAACAACTTCATTTATTCCAATAGCGTCTTCTTCTAAAATAATATTCAATAGAGATTGCCCCTCAACTACAACTTCCTGGGTTTTCATCCCAACAAAGGAGAAAATCAAAACGGCATTGGGAGGAAGATCAATAATGGTATAATTTCCATCAAAATCAGTAATTGTACCTGTTGTTGTTCCTTTAATTACAATCGAAACGCCTGGAAGTGGCTCACCTGAAGTGTCAGTAACTTTACCTCTTACTTCGCTTACCTGCTGTGCTCCAAAAGCTGAAAAATTGTTTTTATCTGTAAACAATGCAATCTGACGACCAACAATTTTATAGTTAATGTTTGTGCCTTTAAAAACATCGTTTAAAACTTCATTGATACCTTCTTTTTCAAAATGGGTATCAATTCGTTTATCCATATCGAGTTTCTCCGTGTAAAAAAACCGATATTCACTTTGGTCCTCAATCTCTTTAAGCACATGCTCAATGGTTGAGTTTTGTGTCTGAAGCGATAGTTTTGCAGTTTGGGAGTATGAGCCTGTAGCAAGTACAGTCATTGCCGAAATGCAAATAATGATAATACTCAACTTCATAATAGTTAAAAATTTACGCAAAAAAGCAGCTAAATTACTTTTCTGCAATTTGTTTTTTTTCATAATTTTGAAAGATTAATAATGAATAATTTTTTGTAAGAAATTATTTATTGCAAGTGAGGAAGGAGCCAACTTTCTCACTTGTTTTTTATATCATGGTTCTTCGTGCATAGGCAATTTGTTAGGTTTATTTAAGTTTCAGTACTATTTTTCTTTCTTCTTTATGGTGTGTATAAATGATTGAATTTGTAATCTCGATTAACTGCAAAACCTCACTAATGCTCTCATACTGGAATGTTCCTGTTATTCGGATATCTTTAATGCTTTCATCCCCAAAAACAAAATCCACATTATACCAACGCTCCAACCGGGTTATTGCATCTTCAAATCGTTCATTATTAAATATCAAAAGGTTGTCTTTCCAGGCAGTAAACAAATACGGGTTAACTTTCCGTTTATCTATTGTCCCTTCTTTATCAGCAAAAAAAGCTTGTTCGCCTGCTTGTAATACGGTTTCGCTACCTGTTAAAGATTCTACATTAACTTTTCCCCGAACCAGGGTAACCATAGCTGCTTCTCCTTTATAAGCTGAAACATCAAAAGCAGTACCCAGTACATTTACCTTCATGTTATCGGTTTCAATCTCAAAAGGTATATCATCTTCTTTTACATCAAAATAAGCCTGGCCTGTCAGTTTTACAGTTCTTGTATTTTTAGGGAAACGCCCGGGAAAAGCAAGAGATGAACCAGCATTCAGCCAAACCTTAGAGCCATCAGGCAAATCAAAACTTGTTCTTGATGCCAGTGGAGAAAAGATCGTTTGCATCCTTGCTTTTTCAGAATAATTTTCATTGACTATATATACCAATGCCAGGAAAAGGGGTAAAATTAAAATTGCAGCTATACGCGAGAAATAAGTCATAAAACTTATTTTCCGTCCCTTTTCTTTTTTATTTATTTGATGATGGATTACATGTAATGTATTGGATAGTTCTGAAGAAGCACCTTCCCCGATTGTTTTATCCCAATGCTCTTTCATCTGCTTGTTAAGCAATCCTCGTTTGTCAGACGAAAGCATCAGGTCAATAGCGGATTCAAAATCAGCATCGCTGCAATTATTATCCAGGTATCTATTGAAAAAATCGTTCATATTCCTGCTCTTATATTGGGTACAACGCACGAGCGATTCAAAACCCCTGCTCCACTTTTTGATTTTTTCTCAATATTTTCAAATTTTCAAAAAAAGACTGCAATAAATCATAATCCAACTTTTTCTATATTTGCCATTGAAAAGATGAGAGAATGAATAAAACCGAAGCCAGGGAGCTTTTGAAGCAATTCAAAGCTGATGACAAAAATGCAATTGATAAGTTGTATGAAATCTTCAGTGGAAAGCTTTATAACTTTGCGTATGCCTATTTAAAAACCGAAGCGGACGCGCTTGATGTTGTTCAAAATGTATTTATTAATGTTTGGGACAAACGTGAAAGTTTAAAAAGTGATACCAACCTGGAAGCTTATTTGTTTACGGTTACCAAAAATACGGTAATCTCCATCTTCAGAAAAAAGGCACAGGAAAAAGATTACCTGGAGCACTTGCGAAATACCGCTGTATTAACCTACAATGATACCGAAAAGCAATACGACTATGAGTTTCTTTATGAAAAAATCCAGCAAATAATTGAAGAACTCCCGGTACAACGAAAACGAATTTTCAAGTTAAGCAAAGAAAAAGGGCTTAGTAATAAAGATATTGCCGCAGAACTGAATATTTCTGTTAAAACAGTAGAAGACCATAAAGCCAAAGCCAAACGTTTTATCAAAACCAAACTTCAGGAATCTGGCTTTATAGCCTTATTGTTTTTTGAAATGTTTCTGTAGAAAACCCCTCCATCCCAAGCTATCGGGACTCTCCGCCAGTTAACGAAAGACTAATAAATGAGCCAGACAAATCTATTTATTACATCACAAATACCAGATTTTATTTCATCGTTATTAAAAAATCAGGTTTTAGCCCCGTGTAAAATTGCAGGGTACTTTTTCCAACCTACTAAACCTTCCTGCAATCTTGCACAGCCACTTTTAACTGAGATAACAGGCATTACATAAAAATGCTAACCTGTAGTGGCTTCATAAAAAGTGAATGAATGCCCTATCGTAAAATTTAAGTTTGATTAAGGCTCCAATTGATGAAATATCGCAACCCAAACTTAACATTTATTCAATGCATGCCAATTTAGGTCTATATAAATATCTTTTTTATTGCCATAGAAGAAATGGCAACCATTGGTAATGCATATTAGTTGACACAAACAAAAAGACTATAAATAATGATATTTAAATAGTTAAAGCCAAAAAAATATGGTTTCTATTAATATTTAAATAGTTAAAAATATTTTATAAATTTACAACAACTAATGATATAATAATAGTTGTAAAAGAAAACATGCCTTAACTAATAGAATAATAATATTTAAATCTTACACGATGGATAACTGGTTATTTTTGACAGAGCAGGAAATATTAAAAGAAATCGGTAAAAGACTTAAGAAAATAAGGTTACAACACAACCTTACTCAAAAAGAAATAAGTGAAGAGGTCGGCTTAAGTGTTTCAACGATTAGTCTTATAGAACAAGGAAAATCCACAACAACTGAAAGCTTAATAAGAATTTTAACAAGATTAAACCGCATTAAAGATTTAGAATCAGTATTTAGAGTCAGTGAAAACTTAGAGCTGAAATTGAAATTTGAAAAGGCAAAACTAAAAACCGAAAGGAAACGAGCATCTAAGAAGCTGTCTAAAAATTATCCATCCATTTGATTATGCGTCTTTCCTGCCTACCGCAGGCAGGTTCGTTTATACTGCGTTGAATTTTCCTTATCCC
>JANQII010000148.1 GCA_028282195.1 Prolixibacteraceae bacterium | reverse complement strand
CAATAACTTCACTACGTTTATCATTGAGTTTTAATCCCGAATCCTCGGGACGGCATAATACCCGTGTGTAAATTAACACATAAAATGGTATTATTTAACTGCAAAGTGCGCAACGTTTTTATCGGAAAGTCCGCTAAGGGGTGGCTTGGGGCAATGATTATTTTGCAAACTATTAAGATCAACCCAAAACTCACGTTATTTATCCAGTATCCGGTATCCAGGGGTTCGGGTTATGGGTTTCAGAGACTGTTTAAAAATTATTGGATTATTCTATTATTCGTCTTTTTCACCACTTCTGCGTTGAAAATTCCTTATCCCGGGTTACCGGGACGCTCATTTGCGCCTTGAATTGGCAAACCTGTCTGGCCGAACAGGCAGGAAATACTTCATAATATTTCTAATAAATAAAATCAAAACAGTCTCTAAGTGGTCCGTTTTGAGAATAACCGAACCATGTATTAAGATAATATGCAATTAGTGTTAAGATAATATGCAGTTAGTATTAAGATAATTTGCAGTTTATTGATATTCTTCCTATGTTAATGATCTGGTGATAACAAGATTCAGTATCATGTGGATAGAAAGAAATAGTACTAAAAAAATTGAGGAGGCTGCTAAAACAAGGCCTGTTGTCCTGCTTACAGGTATAAGGTAAGTTGGGAAAAGTTCGCTGTTGCAAAGGTTGTTTCAGGAAGCAGAATACGTGACATTGGATAAGCTGGTATATGCAGAAGAAGCGGAAGAGAACCCAACTGCATTTCTGAACCGGTTCCGGGAACGTGTAATAATTGATGAAATCCAGTATGCACCTTCATTATTTCGGGAGCTGAAGATCAAAGTTGATGAAGATCGAAGACTTAAAGGAAAGTGGATCCTGACAGGAAGCCAGCAATTCAGGTTAATGCAACATGTAAGCGAATCTTTGGCTGGGAGGATAAGAATATTGCATCTTGGTACACTTAGTGCAGCAGAGCTAAATCAATCAGGACTATTAAAAAATAAAAGAGAGTTTTTATGGAAAGGGGGATTTCCTGAAATATGGGCTGGGAATTTGAATGTAACGGATTTTTTTGATGATTACTTTCAGACTTATCTGGAACGGGATCTAAAACAAATATTAAAAGTAACCAATCTGAGGGATTTCAGGCGCTTCCTTTCGCTGATTGCATTAAGGAGCGGACAGCTGATCAACTATTCTGAGATATCTAAAGAAGTTGGCGTTGCCCTAAATACAATAAAATCATGGATAAATGCCCTTGAAATTTCAGGGTTGATCATCCTTTTACCCCCTTATTATAAAAACCTTGGGAAACGCTTAATTAAAGCTCCAAAGCTCTATTTTTGCGATAATGGGTTAATTGCAGCATTGCTTAATATTACTTCCCCTGAAGCTTTGAACAGCTCCCCTTTCCTTGGGAATATCTGGGAGAATTTTGTTTTAACCGAATATCTGAAAGAAGGTTTTGTGCCGGGTAGGAATATATTTTATTTCAGGGACCAGAATGGCGTTGAAATTGATTTCATAATTGAGAAAGAAGCTAAAACCATACTTGTTGAGGCAAAAAGCAGTGAACGGCCTAATCCTCAAAAGCTAAATTTCCACAAAATTGCCCCACTCTTCAAAGAAAAGGTTTCATCGGTAGTTGCTTGTGGTATTGAAGAAGAAGGTATGATTGCCTTAAAAGATTTTTCTATTTATAATCCATTGTACGGAACTAGCCTGTGGATATAAGGATCCGATCTTTCTAAAAGATCGGATCCTTACAAATAGCAAAGCCTAAAGTAACAACCGCTATGCGTGAAAAAACCTGTACACTCGAAATGTACAGGTTCTTTTATATACGGTAAGGGCGGGAGGCGCCACCTTATATAGAATGATCTATGAAATTGAAGGAGAAGGTTGAGCCTTGCCTCCCATCCCCGTTAGATCTTTTTCTATTTAAGTAAGCACAATAAAGTGCTTAAAATAGTTACCCTACAAAGGATTCTGCTCCCCATCATTAATATTGTCGTTGGCATTAATTTCATCTTCAGGAATTTGAAAAACAAATTCATTTGAACCTGAGGAAAAATTAAAGAGTCCAAAAGTTACATGATTAGTTCCTTCGTAATCCCTTTCTAAGCCAACGCCCCATCTTTTCATATCAAACCAGGCAAATCCTTCACCCCAAAGTTCAATCCTGCGTTGTACATATATTTCTTGCAAGAGAGCATTTCCAGTATTCGTTGATTTTGCATAAGCAGGATCCCTGTCTTTAACCAATTCGTAGATCAAATCAGCTGCTTTGGAATCATTCCCCAGGTTAGCTTCCGCCTCTGCTTCAATTAAATACATTTCTGCAGACCTCATGTACAAATAATCCGCTTCAAAGAAAGTTCCATCCCTGAATTTTGTATTGGCATATTTAGGAAGATCAGGATCATCATCTCCGGCATAAGTTTTTCGAATATCAGTATCAGGGATAAGATCATAAAGTCTCTTATCTATCGATTTATAAACCGCAAGGATACCTGCATAACCCGGATCAAGGTTACTTATATGTGAAAAATAAGATGCATAAATGGTAGAACTTTCACCATCAATATCAGCACCCCAAATCCATTCAGGATTTGCAATATTACTAAAACCTTCCAGCCATTGATCATTAGACATTAAAGGGTATCCCTGACGCGCTTCGTTTGCCATTGCTGCAGCTTTAGAATAGTCTTTTAATTCAAGATAAACCCTTGCTAAAAGACCTGCTACAACATTACTATTTATATCTGTTATTGAAGTTCTCGAAAAATCAGATAAATTACTATAAGCAGACTCCAGGTCCGAGAGGATTTGAGTATATACTTCCTGAACTGTAGCCCTTGGTTGACCATCAAAAGAAGTACCATCATAAATTGGAACCCCTAAAGCACTTTCATTTCCTGAGTAATCATGCTGATAAATCCGGACTAACTGGAAGTAAGCAAATCCCCTTATTGCTTTGGCACGACCAAGAACATTCTCAAGATCTTCATTTTCAACATCATCCGGGATGAATAAAATAATGTCGTTCATGTTCTTGATAAGGCTGTAATAAAAATTCCAAATGATATGTGTCGTTGACCAAATGGTATTTCTTCCCTTGTAACTATAGTAGTTGCTAAACCAATGGCTTTTAACCTGAACCATGTCATTAGACATCAAATCAAGGCCTAAGTCAATAGATTTCTGTCCGAAGTCATCATGACGTCCATTTCCCGGTTCCCAGGTATTATATTCTCTCATAAAAGAATATGCCCCGGTAAGAATACCATCACTTACGGCAAGCAGTGACTCAGGCGAAGAGGAAGCCAGCTTATCTAATTGTTCTTTCGATACATATTCTTTATTTTCAGTATCAAGAAAATCGTCCTCGCATCCTAAAAATAAAAAAGATGGAATTAAAAATAATATTATAAGTATTTTTTTCATTTTGATTAGAATTTAACGTTTACCCCAACAGTTACTGTTCTCATTATCGAATATTCATTCTGGCTTAGTCCTGTCACACTCAATCTTGGGTCATACCCCTGGCGTTTTGACCAAAGCCAAATATTGTCAGCATTTGCATATATCCGTACAGACTTGATATCTTGTCCCAGGATTCTTGGATTACTAAAAGTGTACCCTAAATTTATTTTGCGCAAGCTTAAATAAGATGCATCGGTTAAGAACATTGACGACCCATAGTAAAAATCATCATGTCCCTGGTCTATCCTGGGATATTTTGCATTTTTATTTTCCGGTGTCCATGTATCCGTAGCCGCTTCCCTGGCATAATTCTGTCCAGACTGAGAAGCATCAAAAAGGTTAAAGTAGGTGGCATCATAACCATAGCCCCCTAATTGGTAAGAAAATCCTATTTCTAAATCAAAACCTTTATAATCCAGCGAAGTAGAAAAACCTCCATAAAGATCAGGTATGGATGTTTTATCCAAAAAGTATTCGTCGGCCTCACTATACTCATTGGTTGTCTCTCTTTCGCCTGTAGGATTGCCATCATCATCCACTACGTCCTTATAAAACAATGCATCTCCATTTTCCGGATCAACACCTGCAAATTCCCTCCGGTAATAATCATATCTTGAGCGACCAACTTCCAGCTCAAAACGGCCATCATCAATCGATTCCTGAGGTAATTTTGTAATTTCATTTTTATAATGGGTTCCCGTTATGGTCAGGTTCCATGTTAAATCGTTGTTTTTAACTAAGGTACCGGTTGTTTCAATCTCAATACCCCTGTTCTCCATATCTCCAATGTTTTCAGGTATACTTTGAGCTCCTGTAGAAACCGGAAGAGGCCTGTTATACAACAAATCTGTTATCTCCCTTTTGAAAAAATCAACATTAAGGGCCAATCGGGAGTTAAACAGAACAGATTCAAAACCAATATTCATATTATCGGAAGTCTCCCATGTTAAATCTTTGTTTCCAAGATAAGCCAGTGCAAGCCCCAGTTCATCGTTATTACTTACTACTTCGTATTGATCACGATACGCGTAGTAATTTCTTACCGCTGGATTTGATTCAGGGTAATAAACGATATCATTTCCCTGCTGGCCAAAACTTGCTTTCAGCTTGAGGTTATTAACAAATGACAGACCCTTCATAAAATCTTCTTTGCTAATATTCCATGCCACACCGGCACCCCAAAAATTACCCCATCTGTTATCAGGATGGAATACTGAAGATCCGTCCCTTCTAAAACTCAGGTTTACGACATATTTATTATCATAGTCGTATGTAAGCCTGGAGAAAAAACCTTCTACGTTATAGTTCCGTTCATAATTGTCGACTGCTTCTATTTTGGAAGCACCATCTAAAATATATTGGTCAGCTAATAAGAAGTTGGACTTATGAGCGAAAAAGTACCTGTATTCATATTCAGAGGCTTCATGGCCAAGCAAAACACTAAAGTTGTGTAAACCAAGGCTCTTGTTCCAATCCAGTAATTGTTGGTGTGTTGTAGTAAACTCTTTCCGGTCTGTTGCCCGTCCACGTCCTCCTGCATTTTTCGCATCTCCTCCAACAGGAGTGGCAAATCGGGTCGTTGTACCATCCCGCATATCAACACTTCCATTGTAAGTAAAAGTAAAATCCTTTAAAAAGTGAATTTTCCCATAAAATCGTGCAGAAACATTTTCATACACATGATTTTCTATATTAAGTAAAGTAGTGGCGTAAGGGTTTTGGGTACCACCCAAAGTTCTGATCCATGGCACTCCATTGGATTTATCCCCAAAATCATATATCTCGCTACCATCAGCATTCGTGATCAAATTACCGGAAGCATCGTAAGCTCTTACTGGATATATAGGTGCAACAATTCTGGACCAATTAAATAAATTGGCATATGTGCCACTTCCAAAATTTTCAATGGGTGCATCTTGCTCAGTGCGTGAATAATTAATATTGGCCCCTATTTCCAAAAAGTCGGTTACAGATTGATCAATTGAAAACCTGGTTGAAAATCGATCAAAACCTGAATTTACAGCATATCCTTCATTGTCATCATAACCGATAGACATAAAGTAGGCAGAATTATCTGTTCCCCCTGACAAATTTATATAAGCTTTTGTTTTAGTTGCGGCATCATATAAAAAATCGTCCCAATCTTCATTATATATAAGTTTCGCAGATGGATTTACTTTTCCGGTAGCTGGATCAATAACCTGATCATCCGGTACATTATAACTGTTGTAACCAAGTTGATACCCCAGCCCGTCAACATCTGTTATAAGGTTTTTTGCAGCTGATGCAGAAGCGTCTTCCAACGTTTCCCCACCATTAAATAAAGAGTTCCGGGATGCTAAATAGGAAAATTCATAATACTCGCTGGCATCCTTCATGATATCATATTCCTGAACACCACGGGTTGTAACACCTCTGTTAACATCAACGGTTATTTCAAAGCCATCCCTTTTCCCTTTTTTGGTCGTTATTATGATGACACCATTTGCACCCCTGTGCCCGTATAATGCATTGGCAGAAGCATCTTTAAGTACAGAAATATTAGCAATATCCATTGGGTCAATAGACGTAATATTTCCGTTAAATGGTACTCCATCTACAACATACAGAGGATTACTTGAGCCACTAATTGAGCCTATACCCCTGATTCTTATGACAGGTGCTTCACCTGGCTGACCGTTGTCATGAATAATTTGTACCCCGGAAATTTCCCCATCCAGGCCCTTAAGTACATTACTGGCTTGAATCTTTTCAAGTTTTTCTGACCGAACAGTTGCAACGGATCCGGTTACCTCAGATCTTTTTTGCTGCCCATAGGCTACCACGATGACCTCGTCTACACCTATAACATCCGGCAGTAATGAAACATCTACTACATTACTGTTACCAATTTCAGCCTCCTGGGTCTGCATTCCCACGAATGAAAAGATAAGGGTTTGAGCATCTTCGGGTACTTTTAGGTTAAACTCACCGTCAAGATCAGTAACAGTACCAAGAGTGGTACCTTTTACAACTACTGAAACCCCAGGAATAGAGCTTCCGTCATCAGCAGAAGTAACTGTACCTGAAATTTCTTTGGTTTGCGCAAATAGTGATGACAAACCAATAGCAAAAATTGCAAGTAATAATGCGATTTTTTTCATAGAAATAATTTTAATAATTAAACAGCATCAATTCTTTTACATATTAATATAGGACAGTAAAATATTATTTTGATTTCTCCTTCTCTTGATTAAAATTTCATTTAAACACAAATTATTCCCCCAAACAACAAGTGTTTTTTTAACCAGATATTTATTATTATTAATTTTTCAATTTCATTTAGGTATTAACATTATTGCAATTGTTAAAAAACCTTAATAAAAACAAATTTAAAAAAATGTGTGACTTTTAAGATATTTTTGATACAAAACATAGTTTCGTCATATGGCTTTTATCTCAGAAAATCATCCAGTTATTTAACTGATACATGTTATTAATAAATTGGTAAATGCTTGTTTATATGGTCTTTTTGACCAATTGGCAATAATGCCCTGTTAGTTATTTAGAATAAATATAAATTGCGATTAATGCACTAATTATTGTTAATATTGCAATTTGGTAAAAAAATCCTTTTAATTTATAGATGAAAACAATTGTTATGTTTGATGTTAATTATGATCTATTTGCCTTTTAAAATTTATGCTCATTAATCATTTTAAAATAAATTTCATAAATATTAACTATCAATAAATGATCATAATATTACTTAAGTATAAAATTGAATGTTTCAAGATAAGAACTAAAAGTTCCAAAAATGGAAATAATTGGAAGATGATAACGACTTTAATTTGAGTAACGTCAGTTCGATTTAAGCCGCAATACAGATTTGGCTTTTTTCAATTACTTCTTCCAAGTTAAGCGATGGTTTTTTGTCAAGGTAATGAATAAGCAATTAACCCTGCCGTTAGATTTCCGATGAAGTTTTCAAAGCACCTGTGGCGTGTATGCCCTATTTGACAAATGTTTTTTAATCTAAAGAATTCCCCGAGGCTTTGCCACGGGGATAGTCAACTTTAAGAATTTTCTTTATTTTCATCGTTAACCGTTTCTACCAGTGCCCTTTTCCTTAGTAAGATTTTGTCTTGAACAAGCATCAATGAGTTCTTCATGTTTTTGCTAATCAGGAGTATACCATCAATGAATAGCTCAGCAAATAGGTCTTTTGAGATATAGCCTTTGTGCCCAATCAGTTTTCCAAATATTTTGTCATGGAAGTTTTTGTTTTTCAATGGCCCCCTGTCGTCAACATCGGCTTGTGTAAAAAGGAAATCCAGGATTTCGCCTTTATCATTTATGACAATAAGGAGTTTAAACCCAAAGCACCATCCCATGGAGCACTTTCCTTTTTTAGCAAGGCCTTAAAACGTTTTGTGCTGCAACTCGCGTTTAATATGGCAAACCAGGATTGGGTTTGAATCGATGCAAGAAACACCAGTGCATTTCCCCAAGGCAACAAACTTGAAGGGACACAACCATAGGCATAAGGGCTTTCTGCTGTAGTTCAACAAAACGGTTGTAAGAAACTGTTTCTGGAAAATCTTTCTTCATGTGTTTTTGTGCATGTTGGATGTAAAAGTGTTTCAAACAACGGTATCCCTTCAAATGGAACAAAGTGACGATGGTAATTACCTCGCTGTCGTTAAGCTTGAATTTTCATTTCCTGGTGTTTTTAGAAGTATTTTCTATAAGCAGATGCCCTTCCTTAACTTGATTAAATTCTTTGTAGAATTCATCGGTTAGATAGAAGATTTCGGTAATTTTATGATCCATAAGGAGCAAGGTTTTTATCTTCATATACTTAATGGTCAGATATTTAATATAGTTAAAGCCTTGCTTTTTTACAATAGTAAGTTGGAATTCTTACATCGAACTGATGTTAAGTAAGATGTTCAGGGGTGTGTTTACATTGATTATACATCAGTGTAGTAATAAGTTTCATTGAGTTTGTCAATAGTTTAATTAGAGAAAATAAATGTTTGAAATTCAGAATGTGAATGTAAAAAAATAACGATGTATAAGAGAAAAACAGAAACTATGCAGAGATAAATATCAATAAAAGGTGGACTTGTTACAGTCCACCTTTTTATTACAGGGCAGGAGGCGCCACCTTATATAGAAATATGATCTATGAAATTGAAGGAGAAGGTTGAGCCTTGCCTCCTGTCCTTTAATGTTATAGTTAGTTTGTATCTATTTATCCCACCATACACGGTTTGTGATTGAACCATATTCAGGCATATTTGCTGAATTGTAAATACGTTCGTTAGTTGGATAGGGGAATCTTCTTGGTATTTCACTTGTATTTGCTTTTGCAGCAAGTTGAAGATTTAAGATGTTATCATGTCTTCT
Source organism: Prolixibacteraceae bacterium (assembly GCA_028282195.1). Classification (GTDB taxonomy): domain Bacteria; phylum Bacteroidota; class Bacteroidia; order Bacteroidales; family Prolixibacteraceae; genus Sunxiuqinia. Next base: position 92,040 of record JANQII010000148.1, on the reverse strand, counting down.
CCAGTCAACAAATGTTTCATCCTGAAGGAATGTTGCAATGTACTTTCCTTTCATAATCTTTTCAATTGAGATTGTTCCTTCAGTTTCGGATGCGTTAGCTGTTTCCCAGGTTACATCAGAAGCGCCACATCTAGCTAAAGAAGCTTTAACCGCTTCATTGTATGCAGCAGCAGCAGCAGCTTTATCAGGAGTTGACTTCATAAAATGAGCTTCAGCTTCAATAAACTTTAGTTCGGTATAAGACATAAGAACAATTGAAGCATCCTTTTTTGCAAAGAATTCTCCAATTTGAGATGCTTCATCTAGAGGAGCCCCTGCAGGATGCCCAACATAAAGACCATCAGTAGTGGGTTTAGCATATACTGCCAGACGAGGATCAGTATCACCATTATTTTTTAAGATTTCGATCATTTTAGCTCCAAGCCCTCCTATGTATCCAGGACGTTGTTCAATATATTGATAAAGAGGACTTTGCTCACTTGCGGGTGTGCCAAAAGTAAATACCATGTCATCAGCATTTTCAGAAAAACCATTAGCAGAAGCAGCTAAAGCAGCAGAGTAGGCAGCATCTCCATTAACTTTTGAAAGATGGATAGCATACCTGGCTTTAAGAGAGTAGGCAGCTTTTTTCCATGCAGTTAATGAACCACCATAAATTAAATCCTCACTCCCTGGTGAAAATACACTTTCACTTGCATCAAGTTCCACGATTGCTTCGTCAAGAAACTTATTAATAATAGCATAAATTTCTTCCTGAGTATGATAGGTAGCAACTAGCTGCCCTTCTTCACCTTTAAAGGCATCTTCATATGGAATGTCATTCCATACATCAGTGGACACTCCTAGTTTATAGGCAGTTAGTGTTTTAGCAACAGCAGTATAGTGGGGAGAGCTATTTTCCTGTGCGATATCCATAGTACGTTTTAGATCCATTAAGGCCCCAGCATAAGTATACCATTTCCAAAGGTTATCCATATCACTTTCAAGCAATACATATTTTTCATAACCGGCAGCGTGTGATTCTGTGCCTGAAATCTGTTGCATCCACATACAGGTGTATCGTGAAAGTTCACCTCCGGCAGAGTATGCAATCGCTCCCTGAGCTGCAGGAAGGATCAAATTTATGGGGACATCACTAGGATTACTTGGATCAACATTTAAGTCATGATCGATCCATTCTTCACAAGATGACAAAAATAGAGCTACGAGTGAAAAAAGTATAATGTTTATTATTTTGCTCTTCATAATTTTAAATTTTCAATTGTTTAAAATGACATTTTTAATCCAAAAACATAGCTTTTTGTTCCTGGCATATTGAAATAGTCAAGTCCTTGTGCATTGTGAGCACCCATCAAACTTGTTTCAGGATCGACACCTGTATAAGGAGTGTCTAACCAAAGATTTTTCCCAGTAAAGTTTAGGGTTAACGATTTAATAAAGGTTCCTTTCAATATATTTTCTGGAAGTTTATATGCTACAGTTAGTTCTTTTAACCTAACCCATCCAGCATCTTCAATAAATTGAGAAGAAGGACCATACCAGCCGTTACCTAAATCAGTATACCAGTCTTCATCAAGAACTATCGCTTTGGTATTTTTTTCTCCAGTGTTTTTATTAACACCATCAAAAACAAACTCTTCACCACGTGATTCTGTTACTCCATGCGTGCCAAAATACTGCAGTACGCCTTTTGTCCCATTCCACATAATTCCACCATGTTTGATGTCAATCAATGCAGAGAGTATTAGGTTTTTGTATGTAAATGTATTGGTAATACCCATAGTCCATTCAGGGAGCGCACTTCCTAATTCAACTTCTATCTGAGATAATTCAGGGTAACCGTCATCATCGAGTAGGATTTGCCCTGCATCATTTCTAACCCAGTCACTTCCATAAACAGATCCATATGCTTTGCCTTTAACCGCTCTCATGTTAGAACCGGTAAATCCACCTAGCCCAACATTGTCAACACCTTCTGCAAGTTCAAGAACCTTATTATTGTTCTTAGTGAAGTTGATCGTAGCTTCCCAGGAAAAGTTCTTGGTTTTAATTGGGACTCCTGAAACTAATAGTTCAATACCTTTATTTTCCATACTACCAGCATTCATGTACCTATCAGTATAGCCAGATGTTCCAGAAAGGGGAACCCAAAGTAATAAATCTTCGTGTTGATTATTGTAATATGTAAAATCAAATGATAGTCTGTTCTGAAGTAATCTCAAATCTAAACCTACTTCAAATGACTTAGTAGTTTCAGGCTTAAGATCTGTATTTCCCAGACCATCTCCTACAGCAAACCCAGGTGTTCCCCCAAATGGAAAACTAATGCCGGATGTTGATCCATCACCATAGGCAGCCAGATCATAAACTGTATTTGTGGCATAGGCTGGAGGCGTATTGGCAATTATCGCGTAAGAAGTTCTTAATTTCAAAAAACTCAATGCAGAAATGTCTTTGAACATAGGAAGTTCACTCGCCACAAAGCCTAAACTCGCAGAGGGATAGAAGAATGAATTATTATCTTCTGGTAGTGTTGTGGCCCATTCCTGACGACCTGTTACATGAAAGAATAATAAATTATTATATTCCAGCCCTAAATCACCAAAGAATGCTCCTGTTCTGGACTCTGTAACACTTTCACGAACAGTATAGCCTGAAGCATTTGAAAGGTGGTTGAATTCCGGGATACTTAAATCATCTCCTTGAATATATACTTGTTGATAATAGCTTGAGAACATGTTATTCCCTAGAAGAAGAGTAAGATTCAGCTTATCCGATAGTTGCTTGTTGTAATTGAGAATCAGGTCAGAATTAATGTCACGCTGGAAGTGCTCATCTTCTTGAACCTGACCAGCAGGAACAGTTCTTGAACCAATCGCAAAAGCCATCTTTCTCTTATCAGTATAATTATCGATACCAATTCGATACAATAGAGAAAGGTTATCGTTGACTTCATAATTTATGGACATATTCCCAATTAAACGATCAACATTATCATTCATCTGACTTTTATTGGCAGTCCAGTATGGATTATCATAGCCACCACCACCACGATAGTTCCTTTGAGTACCATCCTCAAATTCGTATCCTGCAGCGTTATCAAAAGTTGTAGCAGTACGCATTAACCCAAGCATGATCCCTGATAAGTTTGACCCTTGTTGGATTCTTGTTCCCCCTGAGTGGATATAATTGGCCTTAGCAGCAATATTTAATTTGTCAGTCAAGTCAAAATCCCCAGAAAAGTTAAATGAAGTTTTGTCATAAGTATTTTCTGGTACTATACCATCTGCATGGCTGTTAGCTACAGAAAAGTAGAAACTTGAGTACTGTGTACCGCCAGAGAAGCTAACTGAATTATTCACGGTTAACCCTGTTTCAAAAAAGTCTTTTTTGTCAAATGTTTGGGCAGGCATCCCATTTCCAGTACCTTTAGGAACAAGTCTTCCCCGAGGATCCCATTTGTAATCGGTATCTCCATCGTATTCAAGTGTTGATACATCAGGTCCCCATGAAAACATTTTCCACCATGGACCATCTGCACCAGCATAATCGCCACCAAGCCCTTGTGCATACTTATATTGCATTTCAGGAAACTGGTTTACTTTGTCAAATTGAACTGTTGAGTTTAAGTTCACCTGTATCGAACGACCTTCTGATTTCTGTCCTGATTTCGTTGTGATCATTACAACACCATTTGCAGCGCGAATACCATAAAGAGCTGTAGCAGCCCCACCTTTTAAGATTGCCATTTCAGCAATGTCATCAGGATTAATATCAATTGCTCTGTTTGAATAAGCAACCCCATCAGTAAGGTTGTTTCTTCCATCATCAGGATTGCCGGAATAATTCATCGAGTTATCGATTGGAATGCCATCTACTACGAAAAGAGGTTGGTTGTTTCTTGTTAAAGATGCCATACCTCGAATTGTAATAAATGATGATCCACCAGCGGTACCCGAAGAGTTAGTTACCTGAACACCTGAAACTTTACCCCCAATAGAATTTACAAGGTTGGTGTTGTTGGATCTAACTATATCGTCTCCACCAACTTTTTGTACAGAATAACCAAGAGCTTTTGTCTCTTTCTGAATACCAATTGCAGTAACTACAACTTCATTAATACCAACAACATCGGAAGCCATTTCAATATTGACAATGTCACCTGTAATGGCAGCTTCCGTTGTTTCCATCCCTACAAATGAGAATACGAGAGTTTGTGCGTCTTGAGGAACTTTAAGCGTATATTTCCCATCAAGATCAGTAATTGTACCAAGAGTGGTACCTTTAACTGCTACTGAAACCCCTGGAAGAGTACTGCCATCATCTGCGGAAGTAACTGTTCCTGAAATTTCTTTGGTTTGCGCAAAAACAGACGACAAACCAATAGCAAAAATTGCAAGTAATAATGCGATTTTTTTCATAGAAATAATTTTAATAATTAAACAGCATCAATTCTTTTATAATAATGTAAAGACAATGATAATTTTATATCCCCATATAAAATGAAAAACAAGTGCAATTGTTCCCCCAAACAAACTACACCTGTAGAAAACTTAAATATTTTAATGTAAACCCTTCAATTTCAAGTGAGCATCAACCATTTCTGGTTTGTTAACAAATTTTAACAATATGCAAAAGTAAAAAAATATTGTATCTACGAAAGAAATGTGGTATAAAGCATCAATGTTAAAATATGACATTTGTCATGTTTAAAAGAGCTTTTAGAAAATATGAACTATATGTATAAAACTAGATATATCCCTTCTGAAGTACATTTTTGAATCATCTGCTTTAATTTTACTATAATCTTATTTAGAGATGGTCTAAATTGAGGTCCGATTAAATTATTAATCTATTATGATGTTAAGCAAAATGAATATTTATAATTTTTTCAATAATAAAAATTCATTCAGTTGATTTTCCGGGGAGCAAAATACAATAGGATTATTTACATTTATGATCAAAAAATATTAAATCTGATTTATTCAGTTTTTATGCCTCTTTTAATCTCGAAAATCGTTAAATACGATGTAAACAAATTATAGAATTTCCAATAAATAAATTAAGGATGAAGTTGAAAATGTTTTAGAGTTTGTATGACTTTCTAATAAAAAGATGTTATTCGTATACTGATTTGCATTTAGATTTAGTAAGAAATAATTCTGATTTTCTTTTTGAAAAAACACCTGATCAATCCCGAACTCCTTAGCTCCTTTTATGTCAACATCCCAGGAGTCGCCTATCATTAAACTTTTTTCTTTTTTAACATTACAGCTTTTTAGTGCATGCTGAAAAATGCGAACATCAGGCTTTGGATATTCTATGGCTTCAGAGGTAAAAACTTTATCGAAGTATTTCCTTAACCCAGATGTTAATAATTTCTGATTTTGGACATCTGTAAAGCCATTGGTAATAATATGCATTTGGTAACCTTTAGCTTTTAAGTAGTCAAGTGTTTCAATTGCCCCGTCTACCAATATGGTTTGGTTGGCCATGTTTTTTAGATAAGCTTCATTCATTAAAACAGGATCAATGTTATTTATTTGAAAGAGGTTTAATGTATTTTTGAAACGGGTTCTTATTAATTCAGGCTTGGATATTTGTTTTTTTCTGTAGGCATCCCAGAGTGACTCATTTAATTCTTTATACGAATTGTAAAAGTCTTCATGAGATATCTTATTATTAGATAATCCGAATTCATTAAGGGTTTCAAATAATGCTAAACGAGAGTTTTTGTCAAAGTCCCAGAGGGTATTATCTAGATCGAAAAAAAGATGGTCGTATATTCTCATGATTTGGATTTGTTCTTAGTTCCTTCAACAACAATAACAAATTCGCCTTTAACTGTCGACGATTTAAAGTAATCCAAAAGTTCTCTAAGTGTCCCCCTTTTAGTTTCTTCATGAATTTTAGAAAGTTCCCTTGAAACTGATGCCAGGCGATGTGATCCAAAAAACCCGCAAAATTGTTCCAACGTTTTTAATACCCGGTATGGCGATTCATAAAAAATCATGGTACGCTCTTCTTCAATAAGGCTTTGAATTTTCTTTTGCCTGCCTTTTTTCTGAGGAAGGAAACCTTCAAAACAAAACCGATCTGAAGGAAGCCCGGAGTTAACCAATGCAGGGATTAAGGCAGTGGCTCCCGGAAGACATTCGATTTCAATATCATTTTCAATGCATTTACGAACAAGCAAAAAGCCAGGGTCGCTAATTCCTGGTGTGCCGGCATCAGAGATTAATGCAATATTTTCTCCAACTTCAATTTTGTTTACTATTGTCTCCACCGTTTTATGTTCGTTGAATTTATGATGTGCAGTAAGTTTTTTCTGAATGTTAAAATGATGGAGCAGTTTAGATGAGGTGCGTGTGTCTTCTGCCAAAATTAAGTCAACATTTTGCAATACCTTGATGGCTCGCATAGTCATATCATCAAGGTTGCCAATTGGAGTGGGTACCAGATAAAGTTTACCGCTCATGACTGAAACCTTCGTTTTACCAATTCGACAAATTTGAGGCTTGTTTCAGTTTTCTTCCACTTATAATTTGTGCTGAGGTAGTCAACAGCTTCTTTCAAATTGTTAAAGTTGTCCAGGTCGTTAACGGCCTTGGAAAAATTGTCAGAATTTCCATCAAATAATTCACGAATAAAAAGGAAGCGATCATTAAGCCCAATAGCAGGTTCTAATTTTGAAATTGGAGAGCTGGCAAACTTTTGATCAATCGTTTGGCTTTCAGATAATGCATCATTTAATGATTTGCCTTTTGAAAAGGTTTCTCCAATAACAATGGCCGGTTCTTCTTCTTCACTGTCTTCTATATTGATGTCTTCTTCAGGATTTGTTTCCAGTTGAAAAGATTGTTCGTTTAAATCTTCATCTAAATTGATCTCATCCTGAGGGGTTTCTTGATGTTCTTTTATTGTTATTTCGCTTTCAACAGTATTAACAACTTCTTCCCGAATTATTTCTTTTTCTTCCCTGGCTTCAATTAATTCATCCTGAAGTTCATCATCAACTTCTTTAACATTTTCCTGTTCGGTTTCATGAACATCAACCTCTTCCAAATATGTTTCAGGTCCTTTTGTATTCCCATTATCCGAAACCTGTATCGGTTCAACTACTTCAGGTTCTGTTATTGTAGAAACAGTTTTTTCTTCCGTAATTTTAATGGGTTTAGGCTGTTTTTTTAGTTCGATGTTTTCTTTTGAAGCCGTTTCTTTTAGTAGTTCAAGCTCCTGAAAAACAAGTTTTGCTTTACTTACAGCAATTTCTATTTCAATTTTTGACAGGCACTCAGATTGAATAAGTTCTTCGGCCAGCTCTTTTAGCTCCGACAAATCCTTATTGATTATTTGTAATAATTTGCTTTGATCCATATTTCAACAATAAACAATTTAACTAGACAAATTCGTTACATTTGTAAAAGTACTAAAATCTTAATTCTATAACGGTAAATGTTTCTTGAAAGGGATGTCAGCCACCGAAAATCTGGCGGAAGTATTGAAATAATTGCAGGATCAATGTTTTCAGGAAAAACAGAAGAGTTGATCAGGCGCATGAGACGGGCGAAATTTGCGCGTCAGAAAGTAGAGATTTTTAAACCTATCATTGATATCCGGTTTTCGCTTGAGAATGTTGTTTCGCACGATGAAAACACCATTCAAAGTACTGCTGTCGAAAATTCGTCTAATATTTTATTGCTTTCTGGTGATGTAGACGTGGTTGGGATTGATGAAGCCCAGTTTTTTGATAAAGGGTTGGTTGAAGTTTGTTCCAAGTTGGCTGACTTGGGAATCCGCGTGATCGTTGCAGGGCTTGATATGGATTTTAAAGGAAAACCTTTTGGTCCAATGCCAGAGTTGATGGCAATTGCTGATTACGTTTCCAAGGTTCATGCAATTTGCATGCGATGCGGAAATATTGCCCAGTTTTCACATCGTTTAACTTCGGAAGATAAACAAGTTTTTCTTGGTGAAAAAAATGAGTACGAGCCACTTTGCAGAAGTTGTTACAATAAAGAGAAGTAAGCATGATTGAAGTAAGTCTTAATCAAATAGCTGACATTTTAGAAGGTAAACTTCAATCATTTAATAATGCTGCAGAAGATTTCAAAATTACATCCGTTTCGATTGATAGCCGCACAGTTGTAGATTCCGTCCATACTTTATTTTTTGCAATTGTGGGCGAAAGAAACAATGGACATAATTATATAGAGGAGCTTTATTTAAAAGGTGTTCGTTCCTTTGTCATTTCAGATAAAGCTATTCTTACAGATAATTTTTCTGAGGCAAGCTTTGTAATAGTTTCGGATACCCTGCAGGCATTACAGAATTTTGCAGCTTGGGTTAGGAAGCAATATCATTATCCGGTTCTGGCAATAACAGGTAGCAATGGAAAAACAATTGTTAAAGAGTGGTTATTTGAATTATTACAGAACAGAAAAATAATCCGAAGTCCTAAAAGCTATAATTCGCAGGTTGGGGTGTCATTGTCTGTATTGAATATGACCAATCAATCTGATTTGGCCATTTTTGAGGCGGGTATTTCAAAACCTGGGGAGATGGAAAAACTAGCTAAGGTTTTAATGCCCAACATTGGCATTTTTACCAATATTGGGGATGCTCACCAGGAAAACTTTGACGATGTTGAACAAAAAGTTGAAGAAAAACTGAAGTTGTTTGAAACATGTGAACGTTTAATTTTTTGCCTGGACCAGAAGATTGTTCCCAATAAGATTCAACATAAATTCAAAAAGACTTCAACTGAATTATTAGGCTGGTCTTTTGAAAAGGAGAATACTGATCTGTTTTTCAAAATTGAAAAAAAGAGAAATACTACAAAATTCAATTTTCAGTATAAAGGAAAAAAATATCGGCTAAAAATTCCATTTGCTGATGATGCTTCTATCGAGAATGCGGCTCATTGCCTGGCCTTTATAATAAGCCAGAATGAATTGTCAACTGAAGTTTTAGATGCTTTTGGCAATCTACAACCCGTTGCTATGCGGCTTGAACTGAAAGAGGGAATTAATAATTGTACCTTAATTAATGACTACTATAACTCTGATATCAACTCATTGGGAATTGCACTTCAGTTTTTAAATCAACAAACAACATCGTCAAAAAAGAAAACGGTCATCCTTTCGGACATTCAGCAAACCGGAATGGATGAAAAGGAACTTATAAAAGAGGTTTCAAATCTTATTCATTTAAATAAAGTTGATCGCTTTATTGGAATAGGGGAGGTTTTTGAAAGAAATAAAGATTTTTTATCCATTGCAGATATGTTTGAAACGACCAATGAATTTCTTTCAAATCTCAGGAATGATGATTTCACCAACGAAAGTATTTTAATTAAAGGGGCCCGTAGTTTTCATTTTGAAAGAATCAGTGCTGCTCTTCAAAAGAAATATCATCGAACAAGATTGGAGATCAGGCTTCATGAAATGATTGAGAACCTGAACTCATTTAAATCTTTGCTTAAGCCATCCACCAAAATAATGGTGATGGTAAAAGCTTTTTCCTATGGAAGTGGGACCGTTGAGGTTGCTAAGATGCTTCAATATCAGAAGGTGGATTATTTGGCAGTGGCTGTTGCAGATGAAGGAATTGAATTACGACAAGCGGGAATTGAAACACCTATTGTCGTGATGAACCCGGAGGCACATAGTTTTGAGACGATAATTGAGTTTAGGCTTGAACCCAATATTTATTCAGAAGAATTATTTGTTGGTTTTGAAACGGTTGCTCAAAAGTTAGCTGTGCGGGATTACCCTGTTCATTTTAAGATTGACTCGGGAATGCACCGTTTGGGCTTTTGTGATGGAAACGAATTTGAAAATGTATTGAATCGTATTTCCACATCTTCCACTTTGAAGGTTAAATCTGCATTTTCTCATTTAGCTGCAAGTGATGAAGCAAAACATGACCGGTTTACTCAGGAACAGTATGATCGGTTTAAAGAACTAAGTGGGAAATTGAGAGAGAAACTTTCGTGTAAATTTGATAAACATATCCTGAATTCTGCAGGCATTGAGCGTTTCCCTGAGCTTCAAATGGAGATGGTACGGTTGGGAATTGGGCTTTATGGGATTTCATCAGCATCAAGGATTACCTGCAAACCAATTGCACACTGGATGACAGTCGTTTCACAGGTTCGCACTGTAGGGCCCGGAGAAACAATTGGCTACAGTCGTAAAGGAAATGTTGATTCAGCCCGTGAGATTGCTGTTATACCTGTCGGTTATGCAGATGGTTATGGCAGGCGTTTTGGAAATGGTAATGCAAGGGTTTGGATGAGTAGCCAGGAAGTCGAAGCTCCCACTATTGGAAATATCTGTATGGACATGAGTATGATTGATGTAACCGGGCTTGGGGTTAAAGCAGGTGATCCCGTTGAGTTGATGGGCGAACATATCCACCTTTCAAAATTAGCGAAATGGGCAGGCACTATCCCCTATGAAATTCTAACCGGAATTTCGCAACGCGTTAAGCGTATTTATGTTCAGGAATAACAATATGGATCCAGTATAATCTTCAATTGAATCAGATACCGGGTCCTTGATCCTGGAAATCCAGTATCTGTTATCTGGCATCAAGAATCCAGGCTTATCCTAATTTACTTATTCGTTCGAGTTTTTGTAAATCTAAAATTTTAATCTTTCTCCCATCAATTACAATAACCTTTTCACCGGCAAAGGTTGAAAGTGTGCGAATTGCATTTGAAGTGGTCATATTTGAAAGATTGGCAATGTCTTCGCGTGAAAGGAATGCTTTCAAAGTCGCACCATCATTTTCATAACCATACTTTTCTTTCAAAAGAAGAAGTGATTCAGCCAGACGTCCGCGTATGTGTTTTTGAGTCAGGGTGACAGTTCTTGAGTTAGAGAAGCCAAGCTCCCGGGCCAATTTACGAAGGATCCTGCCAGCACAATCCGGGTTGCGTAAAAGCTTGCCAAAAAAGAATTCAGGGGTTACATGGCAAACCAAAGAATCTTCAAGTGTAACCGCTGAGGCATTGTGGTTTTCTTCTGCCAGAATAGCACGGTAGCTAATATACCCCATGGGTTTTGTCATGCGGATAATTTGTTCGCGACCGCCAACACCCTCTTTAAAAATTTTCACTTTTCCTTCAACAAGAAAAATGAAACCTGAAGGCGTGTCTCCTTCTTTATAAATAAATTCGTTTTTTTTATAGTTGGTGAGCGTAATATTACCAAGAAGTTCTTCTTTTTCTTCCGGAGTGAGTAAATTGAATACCGATTTAGGATTCTCCAGGATTTCTTTAACCCCCATATCATGACTCAACATAAATCTGTATTTATATGTTTTACAGCATCAAAGGTATATATTTTTAACAAATAAAAAACGTTTTTTAAACTTATTTTAAGGTTGAAAAGAGAATGGCATAACTTTAAAAAATGGGGGGGGTGAATCTCTTAATTGATCCTAAATTTAGTTAATCATAACGTGCAACAAGGGGTATGTTTCTTCCAAAACCAAAAGCTTTTGAGCTTACCCTTAAAATTGGAGGGGCTTGAAACCGTTTATACTCATTTTGGTTTACCAACCGAACAACTTTCCGTACCATTTCTTTCCCAAATCCCTGTTCAATAATTTCTTTTGGAGATTGATTTAGCTCAATATACTTGAAAAGTATACTATCAAGAACATCGTAACCAGGAAGAGAATCAGTGTCTTTTTGATCAGGGCGAAGTTCCGCAGAAGGAGGTTTAATTATACTGTTTTCAGGGATAAGCTCGTTGTTTCGGTTAATGTATCTTGAAAGCTTGAAAACATCGGTTTTATAAACATCCCCTAAAACAGACAAACCTCCGTTCATATCTCCGTAAAGCGTTCCGTAGCCAACAGCACATTCACTTTTGTTAGTCGTATTCAGAAGAATGTTCCCGAATTTGTTTGAAATGGCCATTACTAAAATTCCGCGGGTCCTTGCCTGAATATTTTCTTCGGTTACACCTGCCGGAAGGTTTTTAAAAAGAGGGTTTAACTGGCTTTCAAACTCGTCGACCATATTTTGAATAGGGATCGTGTCGTGCTGTATTCCTAAATTTTTAGCTAATTCTATGGCATCAGCAATGCTGTGGTCAGATGAGTATTGAGAAGGCATTAACAGACCACGGACATGATCACTCCCAAGTGCTTCAACAGCCAAAGCACAAACCAGGGCTGAATCAATTCCACCTGATAATCCAAGAACAGCTTTTTTGAAACCCATCTTTCCAAAATAATCACGGATTCCAAGAATTAAAGCCTGATGAATTTTGGCAATGTAATCTTTTTGTTCTTGTTTTTTTGTTATCGGATTATCGGTATCAACTACTTGAAAATCTTCTTCAAAATAGGCCAGTTCAACAGGGATGTTTCCCTCTTTTTGAAGGAAAAATGAACCGCCATCAAAAACGATTTCAGTATTGGCCCCAACCTGATTGACGTATACAATTGGGAGTTGATATTTTTTGGCCTTATTTATTAGAATATTCTTTCGCCAATCCTCTTGATTATATGAGAATGGCGAAGCAGAGAGGTTAATAACCAGGTCAGGGTTCAATTTGCTTAGCTCTTCAAGAGGTGACCTTGTGTAAAGTTTATCTTTCCCAAATTCATTTTGTGTAGGCTGCTCATCCCATAAATCTTCACAAATGGTTATGGCAAGTTTTTTCCCATTCAATTCAAGTATATTAAATTGACGATTTGGTTCAAAATGACGGTATTCGTCGAAAATGTCATAAGTTGGGAGTAGCGATTTGTGTTTGATATCTTCAACTTTACCGTTGTTTAAAAACCAGGCTGAATTGAATAGCTTTTTACCTTTGCTGCCTGTGTTAATACTGGGACCGCCAACTAAAGCTGTAATCTTTGTGCACCGGGAAGCAATTTTTTGAATAGCATTTTCGGCCTTTTCTATAAATTCTTTTCGTTCAAGAAGATCTTGAGGGTAATAGCCGGTTACGGCTAACTCGGAGAACACGACTAATTCAGCACCTTCTTTTTCTGCCTTTTGAATAGCATCTATAATTTTTTGGGTATTTTCTTCGAAATTGCCAATGTGGTAGTTTAGTTGTGCGAGTGCAACCTTCATTTTAAAACCTTTTAGTGTTCAAGCTGAATTTATCCTCTGTTTTGTGAGGCAAAAATAGTTGAAAAAGAATTTAAAACCGATGATTAGAACTAGAAAACAAGACCAAGCTTAAAAACTAATGAATTCAAAGTTGATCTTTCATCAAAAACACGATCGTCAGTTACATCCAAAAAACCGTTTTTGTAAATTAATCCTAACGAGATGGCATTGTTGCCACCGAGATCAAACTCAGAGCCAATACCTATATTCATCGCAATATTGAACAAATTAACTTCTTCGTTGATATTGGTCTTGTCAAGTGTTCCTTCGTCACTGTCTCCTCTGGCCCGAACATTTACAAAGCCTGAAAGGCCGAATTGCCCCCAATATAACCATCTGCGAAACGGGCTGGTTTTTAATTTTATGGTAAGGGGTACTTCAACATACTGTAACCGGTATCTGATTTGAGTTCCGGCATCCAACGTTTCGCCAGCAAACTCAAAAGGTTCGGTAGTAAAGTAGTTGTATTTTCCTCCAGCGTTTGTGATTAATAATCCTGTTGAAAAAGCGTACTTCTCTTCTTCATCAAAGAAAATATCAGCATTAACACCGAAATCGAACCCGGCAACTACTCCGTCTCTGTTAACTTCCTTTTGATCCGATGACAACCAGTTAATGGATGGACTGGCAGTAAACGACATTTGAACTGCACGTTGTGCAAAAGACGCTATAGCAATACTGAATAGAATTGATAAACAAATTATTTTTTTCATGGCTAAAATTTTCTGTTTATTGAACGGTTGTTTCATGTAGTTTTGTATCAACAAATCTCGAATTTTATTTTTAAATAGGCAATAAATCGGATTTGTGATCGTCTGATTTTTAAATTTTATAAACATGAAAAAAGCTGTTTTTCTACTATTTTTAATTGGGTCAGTAGTTTCTTGTCAAAGAAATCCGTTGAAAATTAATACTTCAAATGTTGAAGTGGATTTTCAATTTAAATGTCTTGATGATGAATTATTTGCTGCAAAAGAAGATTTAAGTCAGAAACTTCCTGATATTCAATCTGGCTATGATGAGTTCTTCAGGATTTTTACACAACAAATGATTCGTGTTGGAGATGTTGATAACCCGGGGCCTTTTGAGAAACTTCAGTCTTTTATTGAAGATTCAGTAATTATTAATGTAAAAAAACAAGCTGATGTATTAATTGATAAAACCCAACTAAAACAGGATTTTGAAAAAGCCTTTAAGCATTACAAACATTATTTTCCCGAAAAGAAGATTCCCAACATATATACTTGTGTGAGTGGGTTTAACCAGTCCATTGTCGTTTCAGAAAATTTGATAGGTATTAGTTTGGACAAATATCTTGGGGACAATGAATATTATCCTCAATTAGGGATTGCAAAATATAAGGTAAAGAATATGCATCCCGGGAAAATCGTTCCCGATGCTTTGTTTGCATGGGCACTTACCGACTATCCAATTAAGCCAGAAGCCGATAAGCTGATAGAGCACATGGTTTACAAAGGGAAGCTTATGTATTTTTTGGATGCAATGATGCCTGATTTGGCAGATACCATTAAAATAGGATATTCGGCAGAACAACTTGAGTTCTGTAAGGACAGTGAACAAGGAATGTGGACCTATCTGGCTGAGCATAAAATGCTCTTTTCAACAAAACGAATGGACATTAAAAGATATGTTGACGATGGGCCATACACGTCTGGTTTTACCTCAGACTCGCCGGGACGCGTTGGAGTTTGGTTGGGCTGGCAAATTGTTAAAGCATATATGAAGAAGAACCCCAAAATAACTTTGAAGGAACTTCTGGAAAATGAAGATTACCTCGGGATTTTAAATGCATCTGGTTATCATCCAGATGTTTAGATTTTTGATTTAGTCAAATGAAGAAAATTTTTCAGTAGTCTCAAATCAAAGGCATCTTTATGGATGATTCGTTGACCCGATAGCGTCATAGACCTGTTGGAATTAAACAAAAAGTAATATTGTTTAACCATAATTTAATTCCAAACTTTTATTAACCCAAACATACATAACGGAATCGGTAATTATATATTCCTTCAACTTTTTGAAATTCTTTTGTAGATAAACTTTAACCTGGTCAAGATTTGCAGCCATGTTGCCTGGTTTTATATTGTCGGTAAAATTAGGTTATACGGGCTGAGTATCCATTCCCGGAAAAACAAAAAAGTCTACAGAAGTGCTATGCAGGGATTAGGGCGGAGTGGTATCAATCTACGTAAAAAGAACACATCAGTATAAATGATTAATTTTTAAGGCTTTGAATATTTTTCATCTCTTTCTCTTGGGATAAAATAACCCTTAATGCAATTTGGATTTCTTATTGCGATCTGAATATGGTTTTTTTCTTTAAAGCCAGCATTAGGGTATAATTCCTTTCCTTCAAAGAATACACCTCTAACGGAATCAAATTCTTGTTGATCTTCGAATTCCTTATTAAATTGATGGATCGTTTCAATAACAGCACAGTCCAGTTTTCTAATTAGTAAGTCCTGTTGTTTCCCAATAGGTTTATTTTCAGGTATTGGTAGGCCATACTCTTTTTCTAAAGATTTTATAAAATCATACCCAACTCTTAATAGATTTAGATATTCAGAATCAAGTAAATCGAGGCAATATCCCAAATCTATTACAGCACCAAGTACTGAGGGGCTTGTAATATTTGAAGTACTTTTGTGAGGATTTTTTTTTAGGTCTTTAGCATATTGCAATGCTCTTTCATAGCTGTTTTCCCAAAAATATACACCATTCCCCAGCCAATCATAGTCATTAACACTGGGCTTTAGATTTGAGATCGTTTGGGTTACTACTTTATCTCTTAATGATTTATCACATCCATGAAAACCCAGGATTAACCCTGCTCTTTTGGAGTACATTTCTAACTAGAAGTTATGTATGGTTTGTTAAGAGTCCCTTCCTTATCATGGATTCCTGAACGCACAAGAAACTTTTCTGTCTTTTCTTTGGATTCTAATAATGTCTTTACGAACTTACTAAAATCTTCTTGGTATTTTTTATGTTCTTTGGTATTCATCACTCTTAATATATCAACTTCTACTACAAAAATATATATTTTCTATATCTTTAAAAATATTTTTATATACTTCTGAAAAAACCTTGGGCTGAATATACTTTTTTGGTATTAGAAACCGAGAACTGTTTCACCTTCTCCCCAATCCATTTTTTCTCCAGAGGGAACAGAGAATTGTTCTTTAGTGGATTTCTTCCCTACAGGCTGGACAAGGTTCTGATAGTCCTTGTCAGGGTTCATAACCTCAAGTGAAACAGCATAAGCATTTATTAAAATAGTTGTGGTTTCATAAAATATCCCTATATATCTAATGAATTACTTAAAGCCTTGGAGAACAGAGGGAATTTGTTCTAAAAAAGGCAATCTTCCATCAGATGATGAAGCTATCCTGGGGTGAAACGGGCTGAAGTTTGTGGGTTATCCTCTAAATTCCGTTGTACGATTATGCTTACGAAATACTTTCCCGGGCTTCAATAATAATTTCTTTAATACGGGTATTTGGCGCTAGCTCAAGTAAAAATTTCATGGTTTTATAAATATCTTCCGGTTGAATCATTTCATCATTAGCCAGCGGACTTCCTGCTGTGTCGGCCATTTCAGTAGCAACCCAACCCGGGCAAATTGCAGTCACAAAAATACCAAACTCTGCAAGTTCGCGGTAAAGGGACTCGCTTAAGCCAACCAGTCCAAATTTAGATGCAGAATAAGCACCACTATTTGAAAATCCAATCTTTCCTGCCCGTGAAGCAATATTAAAAATGTAGCCTGATTTCTGGGCTTTCATAATTGGCACAACTTCTTTTAACAAGTTGAAATTGGCCATCAGGTTCAATTCCATTTGTAGGCGAAAATCATCCGTTTCCATTTGAAGGTTTCCGCCAATATACATCCCTGCATTATTTACCAGGACATCAATTGCGGAATAGTGTTGTTTGATCTTTTGGATACATTCCAATAGCTCAGATTCTTTTGTGAGATCAACCGCAAATAGTGATGATTCCCCACCATTTCTATGTATTTGCTGAGCAACTTCTTCAAGTAATTCCAGGCTTCTGGAAATTAGAATACAATGGTAGCCAAGCTCTGCAAGACCCAATGCGCAAGCTTTCCCAATTCCTCGGCTGGCACCGGTTATAACTGCTGTCTTCTTTGTTGAATCCATTTTCCAAGCTTTTGAGGTTCCCCTAAAGTTAGCAAAAAGCAGAGAGGAACTAAGTTTTATATGATATTATTTTCTTCAAAATATGTATATTTGCCATAGAAAGGACGATATGCATGAAATATATTAGCCGAATTGTTGAAGATAAACTAAAACTTTACCTAAAAACGTTTCCAGTTGTAGCAATAACAGGGCCTCGTCAATCGGGTAAAACAACTTTGTTAAAAAACGTATTAAAAGATTCTTTTAAGTACGTAACATTTGACGATTTCAGATATGTGAATTTGTTTAATGAAGATCCTGAGAGATTTATATCTGAGTTTAGCGATAAAGTTGTTTTTGATGAAATTCAAAAAGTACCTGATTTATTTCATTACATAAAACGGATCGTAGATGAAGATCGAATGAATTATGGAAAATTTGTGATAACCGGGTCAGCACAGTTTTCTATGATTGCTTCTATTACCGAGAGCCTTGCTGGTCGTATCGGTATGCTTACATTATTACCCTTTCAATTTAAAGAAGTTTTATATGCTAATTTGATTTCTTCCCAGTTTAAAGGAGCATATCCTGAAGTAATAATACATGATTATAAGAATTCAGAAATTTGGTATAATTCGTATCTGGAAACATATTTGGAGAAAGATGTGAGAAGTATGTTAAATATTGGGAACTTAAGTGATTTTAGAAGATTGATAAAAATGCTTGCTTCTAATTGTTCTCAGATTATAAATTATAGTTCACTCGCAAATGCTTTAGGAATAGGTGTAAACACTGTAAAAAGATGGGTTTCAGTTCTTGAAGCTTCATATATTATTTTCCTGCTTCCTCCATATTATAAGAATTTTAATAAAAGAATAATCAAATCGAATAAAATCTATTTTTATGATACAGGCCTGGTTTCAGCTTTAACTGGTATTCAGAATGAAGGGATGTATGTAAATGGGCCATTGGGAGGTGCAATTTTTGAAAATTATGTAGTTTCTGAAATAAAAAAATCGATTCTGCATTCTGCTACAAACTCTCAAATGTACTTTTACAGGACCAGTAATCATGTTGAAATAGATTTAATTATTGAAAATGGGCTTCATAAAAAAATGATTGAAATTAAAAGCTCTTCTACATTTAAACCCATGATGGTGAAACCAATTGAATCAATATTATCGAATTTGGATGAAGGTTTCTTGCTGTATCAGGGGGAAGAGTTCCCATTTTCTGAAAGTATAAAAATATGGCCTTACCAAAAGTATTTACAAAGTAATTTCTAGTGAAAATTTAGTCTACTTTTAGAAGAAAACCACTACCATGAATATTTTTTATTTCAATTGATGGATCATCAGCCAGGTATTTACGTAGTTTGGTAATGTATACATCCATACTTCGGGCAGTGAAATAACCATCGTCACCCCAAATCTTCTTTAAAGCAACTTCTCTTGATAACAGTTCGTTCTTATTGTCACAGAGTAATTGTAGCAGTTCAGATTCTTTAGGGGATAACTGTTGTAATGAATCACTTTTTTTAATCGTTCGTAATTTGATATCAAATTCATAGTTGCCAAGCTGATACTTTTCGGCGGATTTGTTCACTGCGTTTTGACCATCCCTGTTCAAAATGGCTTTTATCTTACAGATGAGTACTTCAGTGTCAAAAGGTTTGGTTACATAATCGTCTGCTCCAATGTTAAAGCCTTTAAGAATATCTTCTTTTAACGTTTTTGCTGTGAGAAAGATGAAAGGAATCTTTTTGTCAAGTTTACGAATTTCGGTTCCAATGGTAAAACCGTCAACGTTTGGGAGCATGACATCCAGTAGGCAAATATCAAATTTTCCATTTCGAAAACGATCAAAAGCCAGCTTGCCATCATCAACCCAGCTAACTTCAAAATCATTCAATTCAAGGTATGATTTTAAAACGGCACCAAAGCTAAGGTCATCTTCTACTAAAAAAATATGTGGTTTCTTATTCATTAACTAAAATATTTAACCGCTAAAACGCTAAGTTATCGCAAAGTGCCCAAAGATTATTGATAACTTATTTTCATTTAACCAAACCATTTTTGCGGGCTTAGCGGGGTCTTATTATTCTTTGCGGTTGAGCAAGCTAGCCAAATTATATTTAACCGCCAAGAACGCTAAGTTTTCGCAAAGTATATTAAGTTTTTCAATTCGAAATTCATTGATTCTTAATCCCAGGTTCTGGATCATCTCATCTTCTCATTCTCTTAAAAATGGTAAAAACACTTCAAACCGGCTACCTTTTCCAACTTCACTCTGAACGCTGATATTACCTTGATTAGCTTCCAATACTGCTTTTACATAGCTTAAACCAAGCCCAAAACCTTTTACGTTGTGAATATTCCCGCTACTCTGCCTGTAAAAGCGTTCAAAAATTCTTGACTGAACCTGCTTATTCATGCCAACCCCTTTATCACTAACACTTATATTAACTCCCTTTCCTGTATTTTTTGTTTCAACTGATATTTGTGGTTTGCCAGGCGAATATTTATTGGCGTTATCCAATAAGTTGTAAATCAGGTTAGCACAATGGTTTTTATCGGTTGTCACCATTGGGTTTGTTGCATCTGTTTTTGTTTCAATCTGACCACCTCTTCTTTCAACCTGTAAAATAATACTTTGAATTGCATCCTCAATTAGCTGGTGGATATTGACAGTTTCCCAGTGGAATTCAAAATCTTCTTTATCAAGCCGTGCAATTGTCAAAATATCTTCTACCTGGCGATTCATCCGGGTATTTTCTTTCTTGATCATTCCCACGAAATAATTAACCTGTTCCGGATTTCCAATTACTTTGGCATTTGAAATGGAATCAGCAGCTACTGAAATGGTTGCAATCGGGGTTTTGAATTCATGGGTCATGTTATTAATGAAGTCGGATTTCATCTCAGAAATTTTCTTCTGTTTTAAAATGAAAAAGATGCTTAGGGCAAAAGTGAATAAGATAATCATTGAAAAAATGAATGAGGCAAATAACAACCATGAAACGGAGCGATAGATGTACTGGTTTTGCCCAGGAAAGAATAAAGCCAGCTTTTTGTTTTGGTCGAAAATTGCATCAGGAAACAAACGAACCTGGTAAAGACTGTTTGTTAATTTCAAACTATCGACTTCGTTAGAAATGGCTTGGATTGTATCATCGTTTAGCACCGCAAATTCAAAATCAATAGTTATGTTTCTGTTATTCAATTCAGCTTGTACAGTTTCCTTAATTTCTTCCATGTCCAGGCTGTCAGTATCCCCGGTTGAAATTTCTGATACCACCTGGTGGGTAAGGTTTCTCAGTTTCCTGGTTTTTATTTGGACCCGTTCCTGGATATGTGGTAAAATTTCTACTGGAGAGACCTCTACAATAGAATCAATTAGTTGTTCAATGGAGTCAAGATGAAATTCACTGGACGATAAAATTATATCAGTTGTCGTATGAATGGTATCATGATCAATGTGTATTTCGTGCTCAAAGTCTTCATCAATAACACTTGCAAAAGCATAAACATCAACATCGTCATCATGTTCGTCCTCCACTTTGACTTCAAACCGATAACTACCGGGGCTTTTATGCTCTTTAATAATTTTTACAGGATGTCTGGGGGGTACTACAGTGGGTGGTTTAGTTACCCATTGTGTAGCATGTAAAGACGGAAAGCCTGTAATAATATCGATATCCTTTTTAAGCTCGATACGGTGAGCTGTTTGATTGAGGGCTTCATTTACACTTCTGTTAAAAAGCTCATTCTTTACTTTGATGGCATTTTTCATCCAAACCAACTGCACAGCAATTACTCCCAAAATTGAAAGCCCCATCAAAATCACCAAAAATGTAAAAAAGCGTCTACTCATAAAATTATTGTTATTTTGACCCGATGATAAAGTTTGTCAATAAGTTGAAATCACACATAAGGCCAATGCTGTCATTCGTGGTCATTATAGTCATTTGTTGATTTAATAATTAAAATTACTATTAATGACAATTATTGACCATTTAATGACTACCAATTTCTTTTAAAGAATGTCAAAGATTTTCATGAACTATTATCAATTCAGGTCAAAGATAAACATTTCGAAAACAGGCTGTTGGGTTTTAACTTTTCCTTAACAGATTTTAACCAGGCATTAACTGAGATTTGGTGCCCTTGCCCCATACCTTTGTTTCAGAATAAAAATTCAAACTAAAAAATACCTATTATGAAGGCAGTTTTGAAAACAAATTTATTAGCACTCTTGAGCATCTTTATTTTAACGGGTTTTTCACTAAGGGAAAATCCTGAAGACCCACCACGCGGGGAAAAAAAGAAAAGGCTTAAAATGGTAAAAGTTGAGGATGGTAAAAAAACAGTTATAGATACCGTTATTACCGGAGACGATGATGCTTTTACCTGGTTTTCCAATTACGATTTTGGGACTGAGATTGATTCTGTAGTCAGGCAAAAGCTAAAGAAGGTTGAAGTATTTATTGATGATATGGATGGTGAGGAGCATATAAGGGCTTTTAAGTTTGACGATAAAGATTTTGATTTCGACTTTGATTTTGACATAAATACTGAAACGATTGTGGATGGAGATTCTATCGTGAAAGTTATTGTTATGAAACATGCTGATGGTATTTGTAAAGAACGAATTGTTCATTTAAAACATCCTCATATTGTGCATGTACCTCATCCACCATTGCCACCTAAAGTAAAAATTTTAAAGCATCATATTGATAGTAAGTTTATCGATTTGGACGATCCGGATATTATTTCATTTAAGAAAAAAGATTTAAGCGGAGACCGTGAAAAGATTGAAATCATACGGAAAAAGAGTAAACACGATGATCTGGAAGATATTGATGAAATCGATATTGATGTAGAGGTAGAAGTTGAAGACGAAGATTAATCAAGACAGACAAAGCATAGAAACAATTAAACAGTGATTTACTGAGCCTCTCACTCGAAGTGAGAGGCTCAATTGTTTTACAAAAGTTTAATGAACATTTGCATAATTGAAATAAATGGCTTTAATTTGTGTCATACATTGACAGGACACTAATTATCTATGCCATGATAACAATTAAACAATTAGATTTTCATTACCAGAAACAGGAAGCTTTATTTTCGGATTTAAACTTTCAGCAAAAAGAAGGAAGTATTGCAGGCTTATTAGGAAAGAATGGAGCTGGCAAAACTACTTTACTTAAATTGATGGCTGGCTTGTTGAAACCTCAGCAAGGAGATATAGAGGTTAATGCTTACAAGCCCTTTGATCGGTACCCTGCATTTTTAAGCGATGTTTATATGGTGCCTGAAGAGTTTCAGTTTCCATCAGTTACAATTGATTGTTATGTAAAAGCTACAGCTCCATTGTACCCAAATTTCAATTACAGGAAGTTGAATAAAATTCTTGTCGATTTTGAGCTGGAACGAAAAAAGAGCCTGAACCGATTTTCGCATGGACAGCGCAAAAAGTTTTTAATTGCATTTGCGTTGGCAACTGAGTGCAAATTGCTGATTCTTGATGAACCAACCAATGGTTTGGATATCCCATCAAAGAGTTTATTCCGAAAAGTTCTGGTAAGCTCAGTAACTGATGAGCAATTGGTGTTAATCTCAACGCACCAGGTTAAAGATATTGAAACCATTATCGACAAGATTGTCGTGCTTGATGAAGGCAAGATTGTGCTTGATGAAGATTTGGATTCAATCAGTAGTAAGTGGCAGTTTAAGACTGTTGAAAGCCTTTCAGGAATTGAAAACATTATCTACAATGAAAGGTGTCCAAGCGGATACAGAGTTTTGACCCATGCTGGCGACCAGGAATCTGATGTTGATATTGAGTTGTTATTTAATGCTGTAGTGAACAAACTAAACTTAAACTAAAGCCATGAAACAGAATAAATATTTTAACATTAGTCGATTTGCTGTGCTCTACAAGCAAGATTTATTTATCAATCATAAAACCTATTTGTTTGCAATGCTGGGTTTAGTTCTGGGGGCATATGCATTTTGCTTTTTTGTATTCTCAATTATGAGGGCAAAAATTTATAATATTTATGACTATGTTCCCATGCTGACATTGTTTCTGATGTCAGTAGGCGTTGTTATTGGAAATTCCTTTCCCGCATTAAAAAATAAAATTAGAAGTAGTAGTTATTTACTTCTTCCGGGATCAACTTTAGAGAAATTTTTGGTTCAGTTGATAAATAGGATTATTCTCCTTATTCCTATTGCCCTGGCATTATTTTGGGTTGGAGCCAATTTAGCTAAACTATCATTGATATCTGATCCGGCTTTGAAGGTTGATCCATCAAAAATTCCTGCATTTAATTATGTCGATCTCTTCAAGGGGGGAATAAATTTGAGAGATAAAGTTGCAATTATATTATCAATCTTTTCTCTTTCTTCTGTACTTTTTGCTGGCTCAGCATATTTCAATCGGCATGCATTTGTAAAAACATTGATCGCATTTGCCATAGGAATAGTCTCAGTGTTACTTACCATGGTATTGTGTTCTCATATCTTTTTCCCTGATTTTGTAACTGGTTTAGAGATCCATATCCCAGATTATAGGCTAGCTGAAGATTTATTTAATGTCCATTTGTTCATTTATGCTATTGGAGGTTTGTCCTGGTTGTTTTTTCTACCCCTTACTTATTTTAAACTAAAAGAGAAAGAGGTGTAAAATGGAATTTCAATCATCAAAAGGAATATTCCTTCAAATAGCTGATAACCTGTGTCATCAGATACTGGATAGACAACTCAAGCCTGGAGACCGCGTGCCTTCAATACGCGATTTGGCTGCTGAGTTTGAAGTGAACCGAAACACAGTTATGCGCACTTATGCAATTTTACACGAATCAGGAATTTTTGATAACAAACGCGGTGTTGGGTTTTTTATATCCAAAAATGCAGTTACGCTCGTGCGATCAAATGAAAAGAAAAACTTTTTTGAGAGAGAACTTCCTGGGTTTATTCAAAAGGTAAAACTTCTAAAATTAACCAGCTCAGATTTGGGCGATCTTCTACAAGAAATTAAAAACAATGAAAATCATGAAAACAAGTAATTATATCGTTATAGCATTTGTTGCATTTTTATTTGGTGTAATTCTGTTATTATTTATTTCAGGAAAATATCGTCCCGGTGAATATGATAAAGCAGAACTCAGAACGATTGAGGATAAACTTGATGATTTTTCTGTAATTGTTGCTACTAATCATGCTGATATAAAAGTAACTGAAGGGATTGAGAATAATAAGCTTACGGTGTATTATAAAACCTCTGATAGCATTTCTGAAATGCCTGCATTTACTGTGCAGAATGATACGCTCTTTATTGAGAAAACACCCAATAAGATTCAATCTGAAATTCGATGTAAAAAACTGAATGAAGTAATTATTACTGAAAAAAGTATTGTAAGGATAAATAAATTGCCTATTGATACATTTGCTGTTTCAGTTTCTTCAGGAAAATTTTATTTAGTAGCTGATAAACGAACAGAGAAAGTAAAGCAGATTAAAATACATGCAGAGGACCATAGCTATTTACAATTTGATAAAATGTATATTGAAGATGTTGAACTCTATCTAAATCATTCAACGGTGAACTTCCAGAATACTCCAATTTTGTCTGTAACAGGAAGTTTAAAAAATGTATCTAAGCTAAGGTGCTACAGGGCTATAGGGAAAATGAACCTGGATATTGATTCGAATAGTAGTTATCATTTGAGTAAAAATTAATTTTCATTTTTGTCTTTAAACAATATTGGTTTATTGAAAAACTTTAAAAGATTATAGTAACTTCTCCTTAATTTAATTGTCAAATAAATTAAACGAATTGAAGTTTAATAAGTCTACTTACTAAATTATTCTGGCAATAGCTGTTAAGCATGAACATTAAAATAGACCAACTAAGTAAGATTTACCCAAATGGCAACAGGGCACTTAACGATGTAAACATTAACATTGAAAATGGCATGTTCGGGCTGCTCGGTCCAAACGGAGCAGGTAAATCAAGTTTGATGCGGATCCTGGTTACGCTAATGAAACCATCAAAAGGGCAGGTTAGCGTAAATGGGTACGATTTGGTAAAGAACCGGAAGGAGATTCGTAAAATGCTTGGCTATCTGCCGCAGGATTTCCGCTTCTTTTCAAAATTGAAAACTTACGAGTTTTTGGATTATGCCGCACGTTTAGCTGGAATGAAATCGGCAGGTGAACGGTCTGGTGCAGTTGATAAAATGTTGGAAGAGGTTGGGCTTTTTGAGGCACGTGACCGGCAGGCCAATAAGCTATCGGGAGGGATGAAACGACGGCTGGGAATTGCACAAGCTTTGATTAACAACCCGCAGATTATTGTGGTTGATGAACCAACTACCGGGCTCGATCCGGAAGAAAGGATTCGTTTTCGAAACCTTCTTTCAACCATCTCAACGAATGATGTGATCATTATTCTTTCGACCCATATTGTCGGAGACATATCCAGCACATGTAAGAACATGGCTTTGCTTAACCGGGGAGAATTGGCTTACAGCGGCTCACCTGATGATTTGGTAGAACACACCAAAGGAAAAGTTTGGCTACTTAAAGCGACGGAAAGCGAGTACATGGAAATCAATGAAAAGTATCCGGTCATCTCGAATGTTCCAACCAGCGAAGGTTGGGAAATTCAGGTTGTGGCGGATGAAATTAATGGCTACTACGGGCACAATATTGATCCAAACCTGGAGCATGCCTATGTGTATTTTATGGAGAGTAAGCATAATCAATGGACTAATGGTTAAGGGCAACAGACTATGATTTCAATTCACAACATACGATCCATTGCACGTTACGAAACGAAAACGCTTTTAAGAAGTTGGTTCTTCCGCATATTTGCCATCATTTCAATGGTGTTTTTGTCATTATTCAATTTTGGCGTATTAATAGAGTCGAATGGTGGTGCCGGGGAATGGTCGCTTAAAGGGTTGCCGTCATTAATACCATATATAAATTTGCTGTTCCTGAATGTAGTTCAGGCCATTATTGCCATCTTCCTGGCCTCCGATTTTTTGAAACGTGATAAAAAACTGGATACCACGGAAGTAATTTATATGCGCCCAATGACTAACGGAGAATATGTTGTAGGGAAAACCATAGGAAATCTTCTGGTATTCGTTGTTTTGAATATTATTATTTTACTCATTGCACTCATTTTTAATTTAATCACAAAGCATACCGATGTAAATTGGATAAGCTATATCTATTATTTTCTGGTGATTAGTTTACCCACGCTTATTTTTATAATGGGCCTGTCTTTTGTCGTGATGTCCTTCATTCGAAACCAGGCAGTAACGTTTGTGGTCCTGTTAGGATATGTTGCTATTTCCTTGTTCTATTTGCAAGATAAGTTTTACTACCTCTTTGATTATATGGCCTACAATATTCCGCTAGCTTATTCAGATTTTGTAGGCTTTGGAAATATTGATACAATCCTAACCCATCGGGGCATGTATTTTGGGTTTGGACTTGCCTTTATTTTTTATTCAGTTCTGCTGTTAAGACGCTTGCCCCACTCAACTTCAATGCGTTGGTTCTCTGGAGTTTTTGGAACTATTTGTTTTGTTGGGAGCTTGTATCTGGGATATTTGCATGTACATTCTTTTTTGAAAGAACAGAACCTTAGGGCAGAGATGATTAGTTTGAACGATAGCTACAAGGATTCGAAGCAGGTATCAGTCAGATCATACGATATTAAGCTGGAGCATCTTGGGAATAAGATTTTATGTGAATCAGAACTGTCTGTCAGGAACCGGGAGTCAGAAGTTATCAATAGGGTAATTTTCAGCCTTAATCCCGGTTTGGTAGTAAAAGAGGTAAAAGTTAATGGTAAGCAGCATCCTTTTGAGCAGAACCTGGGAATAGTAGAATTAACCGGACTTGATTTAAAACAAAAGGAAAGAGCTAAAATCAACTTTATTTATGAAGGTACAATTAATGAAGCTGCCTGTTATTTGGATGTTGAGGATGAAACAAGAAAAGAAACTTATCGAAACTTCTTGTACCAGATTGATAAACGACACGCATTCGTTACCCATGAATATGTATTATTGACCCGCGAATGTAATTGGTATCCAATACCAGGAGCAGGCTATGGGGAAGAGAACAAACAATGGTTTTCCCGGCAGTTTAGCGATTATCGTTTACAGGTAAAGGCTACTCCTAACTTAATTCCTGTTTCACAAGGTTTGGTGGAGGTGCAAGATGATGATTTTGTTTTTGAATCAACTCACGCCCAATCGCAAATATCACTTTCTATTGGCAACTATGAAAAGAAAAATGCAGATATTGATGGGCTTGAATTCACTATTTATTACCTGAAAGGACACGATTACTTTTCGGAGTTCTTCGAAGAAATAAAAGATACAATCCCGGATATTATTACTGAATCGTTACAGGATTTTGAGCGGAATATCGATTTGTTTTACCCGTTTGAGCGTTTTTCCCTGGTTGAAGTTCCGCTTCAGTTTTATTCTTATGAAAGAATTCTGACTGGCTCAAGGGAAAACATACAACCCGAAATGGTTCTTTTTGCTGAAAAAGGATTATTGGTAAGGGAAGCGGATTTTTATGGGCGGATGGAATCGCGTAGAAGGTTTGGACGAGGTGACGACGAAAACCTGACAAAGGAAGAGAAGAAAATCCGGGTACTGCAAAATTTTCTGGCATCCTTTACTCAGGAGCAAGGTCGACCTGATTTTAACAGAAGACAAGGAGAATTACAAGTCGAAGAGAAGTTGAACCCCTATTATGCTTTCCCTCTTTTTTATAATTATGCTTACTATATAAGCTCTGATAAGTGGCCGGTTACCGATCGTGTTTTCGAATCTTATAAAAAGCAGGCAACAGATAATCCAAGGTTTGGTTTTGTTCGTGATCTTCAGGGAATGTCTGAAGATGAGAAAGGCAACCTGGCTTTACTTTCACAGAGTTTCGAGGAAATTTTAAATGACCCGGAACAAGTACAAATTATGGATAATGTCATTCAGCAAAAAGGTGAAGCTTTATTCTCAACAATTAAACGAAAAGCAGAGGACGATGCTTTTGAAGATTTCCTGTACAGTTATTTGAATGGCGTGAAATTCAGGACAACAACTATTGAAGATTTTAATGATGCCCTAAAAAAAGAATTTGATATTGACTTGATCCCATTCATGGAAAACTGGTTTAGCAGTACAAAGCTTCCGGCATTTTTGGTTGGCAATGTTAGTGCTGTAAATGTACTTGACGGAGATCAGTTAAAAACGATGGTGAAGTTTAAGCTTACAAATACAGAAGATGTTGAGGGTATCATTTCTGTTGATTTTCGTTTGGGAGGTGGACCTGGCCGGGGCGGTCGCTTTGGAGGTATGGGGGGTGCCCCTGAAACGATCTCTAAACTGGTTCATTTGGACGGTAACCAAACGAAGGAGGTCAGCTTTTTGCTAAATGATAACCCAAGGGGTGCATCAATTAATACACTTACTTCCAGGAATATACCTTCAGCGCTACGAATGCCTTTTGAAGATATAAAAGAAGATAAAGATGCAGTACCATTCGAAGGGGAAAAAGTTGTTGATGATCCGGTAAGAATAGTAGAAGATAACGAGATTATTCTGGATAATGAAGACCCTTCTTTTACGGTAACAAAAAGTGATAATGAAAGCCTATTAAGAAAACTCCTGATTAAAGAGGATGTCAATAAATCAGACTATTCCGGGTTTTCAGGCTGGCGGCCACCGCGTAGCTGGACTCAAACAACCCATTCCGATTTTTATGGAGCCTATGTTCGCTCAGCTTATTACATCCGTTCGGGTGATGGAGACTTAAAGGTTAGTTGGAACATACCCATTTCTGAGGCTGGTTATTATGAAGTTTATTCCTACATCTATAAAGATAGAAGAAGGGGAAGAAGAGGGGGCAGCGATGAAAAAGGGGAATATCATTATACCATCCACCATGATGATGGGGAAGAAGATGCAACATTAAGCATCAAGACTGCTGAAGAAGGATGGAACTACCTGGGTGCTTTTTACTTTTCGCCAGATACTGCAGTTGTTGAACTTAGCAATGAATCTGAAAACAGAATGGTTGTAGCTGACGCAATAAAACTGATAAAACAATAAAAATAACGATATGAACAACAAACGATTTTATATTCTAATAATCCTGATGTTCCTGGGAGTGGGCAGCTTATTTGCACAACAACTGCTGACCCTGGAAAGTGCTTTGCAGATTGCAAGCCGGAACAGCCCGGATATCAGACGTTCATTGCTGAACCTGGAACGTTCGCAGGAATCGCTAAATGCACAAAATGCGGCATTAAAATCCCAGTTTTCGTTAAACCTTAATCCAATCGATTATAGCAAAACCCGTTCGTTTGATGATTTCAATTCCCAGTGGTTTACCCAGGAATCTTTGGGGGCATCTGGTACTTTTACCGTTTCGCAACCCATTTTACTGACAGATGGTACCCTTGCATTGAACAATCGGTTTGGTTGGCAACGCAGCACCAGTGATTTCAATAATGTTGAAGACCGCTCATTCAGCAATAATTTGTATTTGAGCTTAAACCAGCCATTGTTCACTTACAATCGATTAAAACTGGAGTTAAAAGAACTGGAACTGGACCTGGAAAATGCCAACTTAAGTTATGCCATGCAGAAGCTGAACCTTGAGAAAAGTGTGACCCAGTTTTTTTACAATGTGTATTTGGCACAAATGAGTTTAAGTATTTCCAGGGATGAATTTACCAATACCCAAAAGAGTTACGAGATTACCAAAAACAAAGTTGAAGCTGGCCTGGCAGCGAAAGAAGAGTTGTACCAGGCGGAATTGAACTATGCTACGGCACAATCCGATGTGCAGAATAAGAAGGTAACACTGGAAAATGCAAAAGACCAGTTTAAACAATACATAGGAATGGACATTATGGAAGAGATCGGGGTAATGGCCAATGTTGAAGCACTTCCGGTTGAAGTTGACCTGGTAAAGGCAATTGATCATGGCATAAATTCCCGAATGGAAATCCGCCAGCGTGAGATTGATATTGAAACCTCACAGTTCCAGTTAATCCGCACGAAGGGGATGAATGAGTTTAAGGGGGATTTGAACCTTTCAATCGGGATAATTGGCGAAGATGAAAAGATCAATAATATTTATGACAATCCTACCAACAACCCTCGTGTTTCTGTTGGCTTCAATATTCCTTTATGGGATTGGGGCGAAAAGAAATCACGGATAAAAGCGCAGGAGGCAGTTATAAAAACACAGGAATTGAGCTTTGATGAGCAGAAAACCCAGATCGTCCTTGATATCCGGCAGGTATACCGAAACCTTCAAAACCAGTTGAACCAGATTGAGATAGCCAAACAAAGCGAGAAGAATGCTCAACTTACCTACGAAATAAACCTGGAGCGTTACGCCAATGGGGATCTGACAAGTATGGACCTGAACCTGTTCCAGACCCAGCTTTCAGAAAGGAAGATGGCTTATGCGCAATCATTAATTGATTACAAAATTGAATTGCTGAACCTGAAAATCCAGACCCTTTACGATTTTGAAAATAACATTGGAATTGTTCCTGAAGAAATCATCGAAAAACGTCAAAAATAATATCGTCATGATTAAAAAAATACACTTCCCATTATTTATGCTTTTGCTTTTTGCATTGGCAAGCTGTAACAATCAAACCCAGGATGTTGAGGCTGATCTGGCAATTCCAGTTTCGGTTGATGATCTAAAACCAGGATCAATTGAGCAAACCATCAACACGACCGGAACCGTTGTTGCAACTAAAGAAGTAAGCCTGATAACTGAAATGGCAGGGGATTATTACCTGGCCGTCAATCCTAAAACCGGAAGACCTTTTGCGTTGGGCGATCAAGTGAATGAAGGACAGGTTATCGTTGAATTGAAAGATGAAGAGTATGTGAATGGCATTGCTTTGGAGTCGAAAAAACTAAATCTGGAGATTTCTGAGCAAGAGTTTCAAAAGCAGGAGTCGCTTTATGAAAAAGGGGGAGTGACCTTGAGGGAATTTCGCAATTCAGAAGTTTCATTTATCAATGCAAAATATGATTTTGAGCGTGCCGAAATCCAGTTGGAAAAGATGAAGGTCCGGGCCCCGTTTAGAGGGGTAATCACTGAACTTCCATATTTTACAAAAGGTACAAAGGTAGCAAGTGCAACTGCTGTAGTTAGTCTGATGAGCTATGAAAAACTTCTGCTTGAAGTAAACCTTCCGGAAAAGTATATTAATGATGTGAAGCAGAAACAGGAAGTTCGGGTGATGAATTACACCCTGCCTGATGACACATTAAAAGGAGTTGTCAGCGAATTATCGCCTGCAATTAGTACCGAGACACGCACATTTCTTGGTAAACTGACCATCAGTAATGACGATTTGAAATTACGTCCCGGGATGTTTGTTCAATCAGAAATAATTCTCGACCGGAAAGATAGTGTAATAGTCATTCCAAAAGATGTTGTGGTTTCCAATCAGCGTGGCAAATCTGTTTTTATCGTGGTTAAAGGAACAGCTGAGCAGAAACAAGTCACGTTTGGTTACGAAAACGAAGATATGGTTGAAATAACATCCGGGTTGAAAGCTAATGACCGGCTTGTTGTCAAAGGTTTCGAGACATTGAGAAACCGCTCAAAAGTGAAAATCATCAAATAGAAAGGATTAACCGTGAAGAAATTAAGCGAATTTTCAGTCAACTTTCCGGTTACCATTCTAATGATGGTACTTGGGGTTGTACTGCTGGGCTACATTTCCTACGACAAGCTGGGGGTTGACCTGTTCCCGGAGCTGAACAACCCCAGGTTGTTTATTGAGCTGGAATCAGGGGAACGGCCACCTGAAGAAATGGAAAAACAGTTTGTGGAAAACCTGGAAGCTTTGGCAATTCGGCAGTCGGATGTTGTTCAGGTATCTTCTGTTTCAAAAGTTGGGAGCGCACAAATTACAGTAGAGTATGCCTGGGATAAAGATATGGATGATGCTTTCCTGGATTTGCAAAAAGCAGTTACATCTTTTGCGCAGAACGAAGAAATTGATGAGATCAACATTACCCAACATGACCCGAATACGTCACCAGTAATGGTTTATGGGTTAAGCCATTCATCGATTGATGATATGAATGAATTACGCAAAGTAGCTGAAAATTATATCCGTAATGAGCTGATTCGTTTGGAAGGGGTTGCTGATGTTGAAGTGTCAGGTTCAGAAGACAATGAAGTGCTGATTGAAACCAGCCAGTATTTGTTGGATGCTTACGGGCTGACCATGGATGAAATCAGCAGTCGTATTCAAAGTTTTAACCAGGATATTTCGGGCGGTTCCATTGAAGAAATGGGCTTGCGTTATGTGGTAAAAGGTGTAAGCTTATTAACAGATATCGAAGATTTTGAGGAAGTGATTGTTGGCTATAAGCGAGTAATTGCAGACGACAATACAGCTTCGTTTGCCCCCATATTTTTGCGTGAAGTTGCAACGGTTAGTTTTCAAAATAAAGACCCCGAAAACATTGTAAGGTTAAATGGTAACCGATGCCTGGGGCTTTCAATTTATAAAGAAACCCGCTTTAACACGGTTAAAGCGGTAGAGCAAATTGATGAGGCTTTTACCGAAATTCAAAAGGCATTGCCCGGCTATAATATTCAAGTAGTCACAAACCAGGGAAGTTTTATTAACGATGCAATCAATGAAGTTGAGGAATCTGCTTTGCTGGGAGTTGTGTTGGCCGTTTTTGTTCTGTTTATCTTTTTAAGAAGATTTGGAAGCACATTAATTATCAGTATTGCTATTCCGATTTCGGTTATTGCTACATTTAACCTAATGTATTTCAATGGCCTTAG
The DNA here is from genome assembly GCA_028282195.1 of Prolixibacteraceae bacterium. Taxonomy (GTDB): domain Bacteria; phylum Bacteroidota; class Bacteroidia; order Bacteroidales; family Prolixibacteraceae; genus Sunxiuqinia. Next base: position 58,852 of record JANQII010000148.1, on the reverse strand, counting down.
CCTGAACATTATGACCTTAGGTGGCCTTGCGCTTGGTGCCGGTATGTTGGTGGATAATGCCATTGTGGTCATGGAGAATATATTCCGAAATCATGAAAATGGGATGTCTGTTCGTGAGGCTGCAATTGTTGGGACTTCCCAGGTTGGCGGGGCAATTACAGCTTCAACAATAACAACGATTATTGTATTTCTGCCTATTGTTTATTTGCATGGTGCTTCTGGCGAGTTGTTCAAAGACCAGGCATGGACGGTAGCATTTTCACTTTTGTCTTCGTTGGTCGTTGCCATATTGGTTATTCCAATGCTTTTTAATCTTTTTTATAAGAAGAAAAAAGAACGGAAAATTCAATCGGTTAAGGTAAAAGGTTACGGACGTTTTCTCGAAAAAATATTAAAAGCAAAATGGGCAATAATTCTAATAAGCTTTTTATTGGTTGGGGGATCAATTTTTCTTATTCCGCTTATTGGAAATGAATTCATGCCAAAAACTGAAACGCGTGAATTCAGTGTAGAAATTCGGATGCAGGAAGGGACTCGATTAGAGCGTACCACAGCAGCTGTGGATAACCTTGAAACAATTATTTCTGAACTGTTGGGTGGTGAAATTGAAACTGTTTACAGTCATATTGGACCAACAAAAGGAATCAGCAGCTCATCTACCGATATTTTTGAAGGAGAGAATACCGCGACTATAAAAATCATTTTGAAACCGGAAAGCCAGATTGCTTCAACCAAAGCCATTCAATCCATTAGCCGGGTAGTTGGCGATTTGCCAGGTATGGAGATTAATTTCAAACAAGATGAGACAGCTCTAAAAAGCATTATGGGCACAGATGAAGCCCCGCTGGTGATTGAAGTTCAGGGTGAAGATTTGGAGATCATTGAGGGATTGGCTGCTGAAGTAAAAGAGCGTGTGCAAAACCTACCGGGGATGTACAATTTTGAATCATCGTTGGAAGAAGGTTCCCCTGAAGTTGAAGTCGTGATTGACCGCTTACGGGCAGGTATGTTTAACCTGAGTGTAACCAATATCGTTTCTCAAATTCAAAATCAACTGGAAGGTAAAGTTGCTGGAGAAATTGAGCGACAAGGTGAAATGCAGGACATTACTATCAAACTGCCCGATAAAAATTTAAGTCAACTGGATGAACTGCGTATCGTTAGCAATGATCAGGAATTTAGGGTAAATGAATTGGCTGATATTACCATTGGACAATCACCCAAAGAAGTTTTCCGCAGAAACCAAAATCGAATTGGCAAAATTACCGCACAACTCGAAAAAGATATGCCTTTGGATAAGGCAGTTAAGGAAATCCAAACTGCCATAGCCCCAATTAATGTGCCTCCGGATTACAGGATTAACATTAGTGGTGAAGAAGAAAAACGCCGGGAATCAATGGCGAGTTTAAGCTTTGCCTTAATGCTTTCAATCATTTTGGTGTACATGGTGCTCGCTTCCCAGTTTGAGTCATTGCTGCACCCGTTTACAATTTTGCTTACAATCCCGTTGGCAGCTGTTGGCTCGGTACTTACGTTCTTTCTGCTTGGGAAAACCTTTAACATTATGGCTTATATCGGTATCATTATGTTGGTGGGGATTGCAGTAAATGATTCGATTATTCTGGTCGATCGGATATTGCAGTTGCGCAAATCCGGCATGGAACGTTTGGAAGCCATATTGCAGGCCGGGCAACAACGGATTCGTCCAATTATTATGACCAGCTTAACCACAATTCTGGCCTTGTTCCCATTGACTTTGGGAATCGGAGAAAGCGCATCATTGCGTTCGCCTATGGCTTTGGCTGTAATTGGCGGCTTGATTACTTCAACCTTGTTGACGCTGGTGGTTATCCCATGTATGTACGAAGGAATTGAAGTTATTCGTGACCGGTTTAGAAGAAATTAATGTTGGTAGCAAATAAACTCGACGGATGAAATTTATAATAGATAGAAAAACATTCATTTCCATGTTGTTTATTGGACTGACCCTTTTGGGTTACGTGTCCTACAAGCAGCTAAAGATGGAGTTGTTGCCTAATGCTGAATTGCCTTTCCTTTTTGTTCAGGCAATGTCCGTTCGTGAAGCTGACCCTGAATATCTGGAGAATGAAGTTGCTATTCCTTTGGAGGGAGCTATCAGCACTTTAGAAGGCATTGAGTCGCTTGAGACCAATATTACTTCCCGGCGGATAATGATTGTGGTGTATTATCAGAAAGATGTTGATTCTGGTTTTGCCTATCTCAAACTTCAGGAAAAAATAAACGAAATTCAAAGTAGCATGCCTGAAGATGTTCAGGTAGATGTTACGCGGGTTGATCTTTCGCAGATTGACGCACAATTCATGGAGCTGCAGGCCCGGGGCAGCGGAGGCATAAATCGTGTTCGGAATTTGGTTGATCAGGAAATTGCTCCTGACCTTGAAAACCTGGATGGTATTGCCGGGGTAAATGTTTATGGCGGGCAGGAAAAATCAATTGAGCTGATCCTGGACATGGAGGCATGCGAAGCTTACCAGATTACCCCGGGACAAATTCGTTCCAAGCTTTCGCAGAATTCACAATCCCGAAGTTATGTTGGCAACCTGAAAGAAAAGGACCGACTTTATTTCGTGCATGTTACCGCTGAATACGATCAAATTACCGACATCGAAAACCTGGTTGTGGCTGATGGTCCAATTCTTTTGAAAGATATTGCCGAGGTTCGGTTTGGTGTAAAGGAAGAAACCAGTTTTAGCCGTGTAAATGGTAAAGAAGCAGTCACTATTCAGTTGATTAATGATTCGCAAGCCAACCAGATCGAGTTATCCCATGATACACAGGAGTTGATTGCAAAACTGAATAATAGGCTTTCGGGTAAGGATATTGAAATTGTTATCCAGCACAATGCTGCTGAAACCATGGAGGAGAACATTGATCAGATTATCGATTTGGCACTTATCGGTGGGCTGCTGGCAGTTTTTGTGTTGTGGATTTTTCTGAAGAATATTCGAATAGTAGCTTTCATTGCGTTAGCCATTCCTGTTTCAGTTTTTACCGCTTTCAACTTCTTTTATGCTTATGATATTACCCTGAATAGCCTGACGCTGGTTGGCATGGCATTGGCCATCGGTATGCTTCTGGATAATAGTGTCGTAGTGCTTGAAAATATTTACCGGCTTTCCGGGAAAGGTGTGGATAGTGATAAAGCCGTGATTCAGGGAACAACTGAAGTTTGGCGTTCCATTGTTGCAGCAACATTGACGACAATAACCGTTTTCCTACCATTTGTTTTTTCAACCAATTTTATGATTGAAATGCTGGGTAAAAATGTCGGGGTTTCTATCATTTCCACCTTATTGGTTTCTCTGGCTGTAGCTTTGCTGTTTGTGCCAATGACTATTCATCTCATTTTGAAAAGAAGAAAAGGAAAAAGCATCTTTTACGAGAAGGTTACGACGAATAACCGAATGGTCCAGATTTACCTGCTATTGCTGAAATCTAGCATGCGCAAACCACTGGCAACAATTATCGGGGGGGTAACAATTTTCTTCCTGACCGTTTTTATTAGCCTGGCAGTTAGCGTGAGTTCCTTGCAGGAAGTTGAAGAAGAACAGGTGCAACTATTTGTCACAATGCCATCTGGATCTAGCCTTGAAACCACCGATAAGACAGTTGCTAAGATTGAAGAGAAACTGGAAGATGTAAAGGAAAAGTTGGATGTTATTAGTCGGATTGAGGAGGAAGAAGCAGTTGTTACAGTTCGGTTGGTTGAAGAATACGAAGAAATTGACGGGAGGACCTTTGCTGAAATAAAGTCATCCATAAATGAGCTGACTAAAAATATTGATCAGGCAGAAATTTCATTTGAGCAGGTACAAACGAACAGAAACTTTGGAGGTGCTGGTCGGAATATGATGGGTGATTTTGAACGGCTACTTGGAATTGGGGCAGAGGAAGAGAAGATTGTATTGAAAGGGGAAGACTTTGAACTGATGCAGACCATTGCCAACGATATCGAATACTTTCTGGAAGAAATGGATTTTATTGAGCGGGCAAGGGTTAATGTTTCTGATAATCGACCGGAGGTTCAGATGATTTTTGATCCGCTGTTAATGACAGAGTACAATATCCAGGCATCAGAAGTATCTTCTGAATTGAATTCATTTTCCGGAGACATTAGCACTGGAGTGATGTTCAATCAAGGCGTGGATGAATATGAAATTGTAATTAAACAGGGCGAAGAAACGGATGAAGATGAGGATGTTCGAACCATGGACGACCTGAAAGCACTGCAGGTTAGTGATGCTGCAGGAGGTCTGCATGAGTTGGAAGATTTTAGCCGGTTAATTTATGCCCGGGGATTGGCTGGGATAAATCGGGTTAATCAGGAGAAACAGATTGAGATTACCTACAGCATGATTGATGAGGCTCAGGAATCCAAAGATTTGCTTGCATCTTATCGGTATGAAATTGATGAGTTGATTGCAGGTTATAATTTCCCTTCAGGAGTAGCTGCTGAAATCATTCATGAAGAAAATGAACTGGCTGAATTTAACTTCCTTATTTGGGCGGCAATCATCTTAATATTCATGATTTTGGCTTCGGTGTTTGAATCGGTTGCCACGCCTTTTGTCTTGTTGTTTTCAATTCCCCTGGCTGCAATAGGATCATTGCTTGCTTTGATAATAACAGGAAACAGTTTGTTCAATGCCAATACGATGATTGGATTTTTGATTTTACTGGGGGTTGTGGTAAACAATGGAATCATATTAATTGATTACAGCAATATTCTTCGCAAACGTGGCTATCGAAGGTCACGGGCATTGATGACGGCTGGTTTGTCTCGCGTGCGTCCTATTCTGATTACAGCAATTACGACTATTGTTGCTATGATGCCATTGGCGATGGGGCAGGCAGAATATGTTAGCGTAATTGGTGCTCCATTTGCCATTATTGTTATAGGTGGTTTGGCCTTAAGTACGTTGCTGACACTTATTTTTATTCCAACCTTTTATTCAGGACTGGAAAGTGCTTTACAGTGGTTTTATCAACTGAATTGGAAACTGAAAGTATTTCAGTTGGCGGCAATGACTGGAGCCTTTGTGCTGATTTACACGAATGTCGATTCTACTGTCTGGAAGATGCTGGATACCGTATTGGCAATTGTTTTGGTTCCGGGAACGACCTGGTTTGTTTTAAATAGTTTGAAAAAAGCAGGTACACGCCTGATTGGGGAAGATGAAAAGCTGCATATTGTTGTTCAAAATCTGGTCAAGATTTACGATCGTCCGGCTCGTTTCTCCAGGGAGTGGCAAGGGGGATTAAATATTCGCAGGCGCGCTGGTTTGGAAAAAGAATACCAATCAATTAAAGAATTTGACCAATTGATCTGGCAATTGCCGTTACTAGGCTTCATGATCTATTTCACCTTTATTTTCCTGAATCCATCGTTTTGGGTAATTGCCTTGGTGGTAGCTGTTTACTTATTCGTTAATCGAATGTGGAGTCCATTTGGTATTTACCTAAATCGTCGATTTGAGGTTAATCGTAGAAAAAGATTCCTTTTAACAGACAAGTATAGTAAAGGATTCTTGTTTTGGATTTTGCCTTTAGTTGAGCTGTTCTTTTTATGGAAGAAAACGGATTCAATAGGACTGGTTGTAACAGTGGTGGTTTTATGGTATTTGAGCTTATTGGTTTTCGTCACAGCAAAACGCTTGTACGAAGAAAAAATTAATATTGATCGAATTACCGGACGTTTTGGTGCATTAAGGAGAAGTATTTTCCGTCTGGTAAAACAGATTCCTGTAATTGGGAAACGTCGTCAGCCATTTAAAGCATTGAATGGGGTCTCCCTTGACATTGGAACCGGAATGTTTGGTTTGCTTGGTCCAAACGGGGCTGGTAAATCAACCATGATGCGGATCATTTGTGGAATTCTGGATCAGAGTTATGGAAAGATTTGGATTAATGGAATTGACACCCAAAAGAAACGGGAAGAATTGCAAGGTTTGATTGGTTACCTACCGCAAGAGTTTGGCACCTATGAAAATATGCCTGCCATTGAATTTCTCGAATATCAGGCATTGCTCAAAGGTTTGGCAGATAAGGAAACCCGGGAGAGACGAATTGAGTATGTACTGAAATCGGTGCATATGTGGGAGAAACGAAACGATAAAATTGGTTCGTTTTCAGGGGGTATGAAACAGCGAATTGGGATAGCGCAGATTTTGCTTCATTTACCAAAAATCCTGGTGGTTGATGAACCAACGGCAGGTCTTGATCCAAGGGAACGGATTCGTTTTAGAAACCTGTTGGTAGAACTGAGCCGTGAGCGAATTGTGATTTTCTCAACGCATATTATTGAAGATATCTCCAGTTCGTGTAACCAGGTAGCTGTAATTAACCGTGGCAGGGTAAAATATCATGGAACACCTGTTGACATGGTTAATCTGGCAGATGATTTGGTATGGCAATATGATGTGCCAGCTTCAGAATTTGATAAAATGCCAAATAAGCAAATGGTGGTTCATCATATGCGTGTTGAGGACATGATTCGTGTGCGCGTACTTGGCAAGGATAAACCTGCAGAGGGTGCTTTACAGGCCAAACCGGTACTTGAAGATGCGTATCTGTGTTTGATAAAGGATTTGAAGTGATATACAGACCATAGTAAAAGAGTCATCCTGTCCCGAGTACTCGGGATCAGGATCTCTATAGGGAACAGATTCCGAAACAAGTTGCCAATGACAGATTTTTGTTCAGTTGTTTCAACGCTGTCAGGTTCTGTGAACGCTGACAGGTTTTGGGAAAGACAAAGACCTGTCAGTGTGCTTGCACCTGAAAGGGTCTTATAAATAAAAATAAACTGTCATTTCCTCATTATGCCTAATAAAATTGGGTAGGTTCTCGGAATGACTTGATCTATTAATATTAATTCATTTTTTAATGAACATTAAAAAAATAAAAAACACACTGAACCTGATAACCCGGATGGTTCGCTATAACATGCGAATAATTTTTGCAGGGCGCTTTATCTGGTTTTTATTGGCAGCCTTAGCCTTTTATGTGTTTATTTCAATTTCAGGGGTTTGGAATGGCGAATTGCCGGATGAAGAATTCGTTTATGATATATTACTTTTTCCTGCTATGCTGCTGATTTTTTACCCAATGACCTTTGGTATTCAAAATGATGTGGACTCTGGAATTCTGGAGATACTGTTTGGGATTCCTGACTATCGCTACAAAGTGTGGCTGGTAAGATTGGTAATGGTTTTTATACTGGTTTTTGTCCTGCTGTTAGGTTTTACAGGTTTGGCGTACATTTTTTTAACTCCGATTAATTTATTGGAAATGTCGTGGCAGGTAATGTACCCGGTTTTGTTTCTGGGAAGTTTGGCTTTCATGTTTTCAACCATTGTGAAAAATGGAAACGGAACGGCTGTGGTAATGATTGTCGTAGGAGTTCTGGCTTTAATTTTGAGTGAAAACCTGGAACGTACTCAATGGAATATTTTCCTGAACCCATTTCAGGTGCCACAAAATATGAATGAAATGATTTGGGAAGGCATTGCCCTTAAAAACCGATTGTTTTTGGTTATTGGTACTTTGCTATTTATGCTTTACGGTCTGTTCAATTTACAGAAAAGGGAGAAGTTTATTTAGTGTCGTGTCACGCCTGATCTGACAGTCTCCCGATTAATCGGGACTAAGCGCAGATTTTTTTGCCTTGCCAAAAACCCAAATAACTTCAACTTAACCATCATTTCAGACATGACACAACACTGGTTGTGCCATTCTAAAAAGGACAGGGCAAAAGTAAAAGAATGAACAAATCAACAGAAGATAAAATTTTGTTCATTAATTGATTTATTTGAATGAAATTTGTAAATTAGCGTCAAAGCATTAATTCATTACATGATAGATAAACCACCCCATAAAGCAGTACTCCGGCAATCCCGATATTCGAACATCCGCTTCGCATTGCATACATCTGCTTTTTTATCAGCACTTCTTGCCTTCATATGGACAATGAGTTCATACGGACAAATTCCTGTTGTTGAAACACCAAAACCAACAACATTCCAGCAAGCTGGAACTGATAGAGACAAAAAAGCGATACATAATAATTTGAAGGATTTACAAATACAAAACCGGAGCGTAATACGTCAAATTGAAACAAACCAAAGACAAACCTCTCTTTATCAATTACAGGAATTATACGCGGACTTAAATCAAAACATGATTAGTTACGAACTTCCTGATTTAAGCCTATTGCATGGAACAGAACATTTTCAATCAGCATTAAACGAACTGAAGAAAATGCTGAAAGGGGAGATCCCCCTTGATTTGAAAAAAGCTGTTTTTATTGTTGAGAATGCCTATTTTGAAAACAAGTTGGATTACAAACAATTCGAAAGCTCAATTCAGCAGGCTGTTCACATTTGCCAGTTATCAATGGCAGAGAATAATATTTCTTCTGATGACAATTTTGCAAAAAACCTGATCATCTTTAATTACATATCGGATACGGTACAAGTAAAATTATCAAGTCATGAAAAAACCTTGACCCATTATCCCATAAAATATGATTTTAATGATTATATGGGCAATGATAATTGGAGCAATATGTTTGTTTCAAAATTAATGGCGACAAATTCCGGTCAATGCCATTCAATGCCGTTGTTCTACCTCATACTCGCACAAAAGTTAGGCACAGAATCTTACCTGGCTTATTCCCCGAACCATTCCTTTGTCCGTTTTAAATCCCCCAAAGGTAACTGGGTAAATGCTGAGCTGACCTGTGGGGCAATAATTACTGATGCGGCAATACTTGAAAGTGGCTATGTAAAAACTGAAGCTATCAGGAGCGGAATTTATATGGATACCCTGAGCACACATGAAACTGTTACAACACTAATAAATACTTTAGCCAACGGGTATACAAAGAAATATGGTTATGACCAATTTGTAAAGAACTGTTCAGATGCAGTCAGGAAATACTACCCGAACCAGTTAAATGCCTTAATGCTGGAATCCAATTGGCAAACTCAAACGACCATGCACATTGCCAAACAAAAAGGAAATCCCCCTATCACAGAATTTGTAAAAGACCCTAAAGCCAGGATTGAGCTTGATAAAATGTACCAGGTTTATGCACAAATAGATGCTTTAGGATATGAATTTATGCCGGAAGAAATATACCTGAAGTGGCTTCAGGGTTTAGAAGAAGCAAAGCAAAAACCTGAAAATCAAAAAAGTTTAATACATCAGATAGCAAGATAAATGCGAAAAATAATTTTTATAATTCTTTTGTTTCTCACCCTACTTTCTACAAAAGCACAGGAAAAAAGGGAACTATACGAATCTGTATTCATAGAATTACAGGAAATGATTGAAGGGAAACGAAAAGCAGATTTTAAGAAAGCCGTGTTCTCCGTTGAAAATGCTTACTTCGACAATGAGTTTTCGTATGAGTCTTTTTGCACTACCATTGACTATTATGCTTCAATCTGCCAACAGATTATCAAAACAAGGGATTTACAATATACGGAAAAGGACAAACAAAAAGTATCTGTTTATGCAGCAGTATTTACGATAATGAAAGACACTATCCCCATTCAAATGCCAAATGGGGAAATCATTAATAATTTGCCTCTCAGTTATGATTTCGACGATATTTTTGGAAATGAAAATTGGCAAAAGATGTTTGTTACTAAACTCATTGCCACAAAAAAAGGCAATTGCCATTCTTTGCCCTATTTCTATAAAATCCTTGTTGAAGAACTGGGCGAGAAAGCTTATTTGTCTTTTGCACCTAACCATATCTACATAAAACAACAATGTAAATCTCTCGGGTGGTACAACACGGAATTGACAAGTGGAATGTTTCCTATTGATTCCTGGTTAATGGCTTCGGGATATATCCATTTATCAGCAATCCAACAAGGGATTTACATGGATACTTTAAGTACAAAACAATCCATTGGTACATGTGTAATAGATTTGGCACAGGGGTATAAAAAGAAATTTGGCTTAAATTATGGCGACTTTGTTTTAAAGTCCTGTGATTTAGTTCTAAAACACTTTCCGAAGAACATAAACGCCCTTTTACTGAAGGCAAAAACAAAAATGGATTTGTGGAAAGCTGATACTTTACAATCCAAGGAACAAAAACAAACGGAATTTATAAAAATACAAGAACTATATAGTCAAATACATGAATTGGGCTACAGAACCATGCCAAAAGAAATGTATTTGGACTGGCTTGTTTCGCTAAGAAAAGAAAAACAAAAATACGAAAATAAAAAAGTAAACTTTAACATCAGATAATTATGAAACATGTAAAATTATTATTCTTGCTTTTGTTACTTGTCTCATTTTTAACAGGAAAAGCAGATGAATACCCATGGAAAAAATACGGCTTTAACTTAAAAGTGGTGACACTAAGTAACGGAAAGTACCAAGAGTTCCACGATTTAGAAGATGTTGTAGAAATTGGCTCTGTTTTATACAACACCCAAACCAGACAAATTGTGGGTTTTGTAGAAAAAGATTCTACTTTTTACCAACTTGGGTTATCGCCCGACATAACCAGTCGTTGGATAAGCCCTGACCCGTTGACCGAAGAGTATTCCAGTTGGTCCCCATACAACTATGCAATGGACAACCCGATAGTTTTTATTGATCCGGATGGTAGGTATGTAGATTGGTATCTAAATTTGGAACAAGGGCAGGTCGAATATCAACAAGGAAGTGAGAACAGGTTTGATGAAGGTTTGGTTCATTTGGCAGCAGATGATGCGACAGTAGGAGAGATTGAAGATGCTTTGACAGAAAAAGGCTATGAATTTCAAAAAGATGCAAATACCTCTGGTGGTTACAATGTTGATACAGAAGCTGCTTATGAAGGCTGGACCATGATGCAGATTTTTAGTCCTGAAAACGTAGGGACAATTTTAATGTTGGCATCAAGCGATTTTGGGGCAAGTTCAAATAGTGGTAAAAAGTTTGGGGAGAAGATATTAACAAGTACTACTAAAGCTACATCAGAAACAGGAAAAGGATTTAAATCATTTTATGATTTTAAGAAAGCGATGGGTTCAGCAGGAAGAGATAATGCTTGGCATCATATAGTTGAACAAACACCTTCAAATATTAGTAAATTCGGAGCTAAAAGTATTCATAATACTAATAACTTAATTAAACTTCCGCACGGTAAAGGTTCTGTTCATGCAAAAGTATCAGGATATTATAGCTCAAAACAACCTTTTACTAATGGAGTTACTGTAAGAAAATGGTTAAGTACCCAAGATTATAAGACTCAATATGAATTTGGAATAAAAATGTTAAAGCAATTTGGTTATTAAAATAACAGAGTTAGATAATGAAGAAAATTAAAGATATAGAAACCGCTTTAGTAATTTTTGAAGAAGCAGCTATAAAACAAGCTGAAGCAACTGAATCAGGAGATTATAAAACAGGGAATAAGTATTATAACGAAATTAGAAAGGCTGTAGATTTTATCAAGAGTATAAATGCGATTAATGAATTAGAACCATTTTTATCACACGGTTCTGTAGGTGTGAGAATGTGGTCAGCTTGTTATTATTTGCCAGTGGATGAATCTATTGGATTAAAAGTATTAGAAGATATTGTAAAAGATTCTAGCATTCATTCTTTAACGGCGGAGACTACAATAAGTGAATGGAAAAAAGGGAATTTGAGTTTTTGATTATCCTACGCTCTAAACAAGCATATTTACAATTCACACAAATAAACATGGTCAAAAATGATACTAATCATGTTATTAAAAAGGTACTTATGCTCCTGAATTAAATGGGTATGTTCAATTGATTCCTGGCTAATCTCAGGGTATATCCATCTTCGCGCAATCCAGGAAGGGAGGATACTTTAAGTGCAAAGCAATCAATTGGGGCATGCATGCTTGATTTAGCGATGGGATACCAAAGAAAATTTGGAACAAAAGATAGCAATTTTATCCTTAAAGCCTGTGATAAAGTTTTAGAACACCACCCAAATAATATTAATGCACTCTTATTCAAAGCAGAAACAAAAACAAGCCTTTGGAAGCAGAATAATGAGGTTTCAACAGAACAGAAGAAAAGAGAATTTGAGGAAATCCAGGAGCTGTACGCTTCTATACATGAGTTAGGTTATAGAAGAATGCCAGCAGAGATGTATTTGGATTGGTTGGTTTCGTTAAAAGAAGAAAAACATAAATATCAAAATCAAAAAATCAAACTAAAAATCGAATAAGTATGAAGTCGTTAAAAATTTTATCTCTAATGTTTTTACTTGCTTCTTTTTTAACAAGCAAAGCGGATGAATATCCATGGGAGAAATATGGATTTAATTTCAAAGTGGTCACTTTAAGCAATGGAAAATATCAGGAATTTCACGATTTGAAAGACGTTGTTGAGATTGGTTCTGTATTATTTAATACCCAGACAAATAAAATTATTGGGTTCGTAGAAAAAGATACTTTATTGTTTGAAGGTGATATGTCCCCACATCTGGTTAGTCGTTGGGTAAGTCCAGACCCATTGACCGAAGAATATTCAAGTTGGTCTCCGTACAATTATGTATTGAATAACCCAATTAAGTTTATTGACCCTGATGGTAAAGAACCGATTAAACCACAAGCCGGAACGGCAAGAGGATTTGTAAACACTATAAATACAACAGGCACAAAACTCGGACTAAAAACTGGAGGTTCTGCTCACTCAGCAATGATGGCTTTAGGTAAGACGGAGTGGACATTAAATAATCCTCGTCCAATGCCTGCTAATACCGGAAGAATAAATACGTTTAAGGATAAATACATTTATACAGAAAAAGGTGGCTGGGTTGATATGGCACACTTCATGTTCTATGCAGGAAAAGCTTATCAGTACAAAACTGCAGGAAAAGAGAATCCCATTGGAGAAGCCGTACAGGATGGGTATAAGCAGGAAATGTCTGATAGACTTTTTGCTAAACATTCCGCATATAGCTATGAAGACTTGCCTTCTGATAAATTTGGTGCAGAATTCGCAGTAGATTTTTTTGATCCCAAAAGTGATTTAACATTTGGAGAACAGCTAATGAATTATTTAAATAATGAACTTGGAGCCACAAACCCAGAAAATGCTCCAAATTATAATTCATTACCAGAGGTTGACCCTGAAGATAAGCCATCTCGAACAAATAATACTACTATCCCTTTATACACTGAAGATAATCCTTAGAAATAATGAAAAAGAAGTTTAAATATTTATTTGGGGCATTAGGTATTATATTATTTCTGTTTTCATTTTGGTTTTTCTATTTAAGGAACATAAGAGAAGTCCGTTTGAAAAAGAAAGGTGAAGAACTTGTAGAAAAAATAGAAATTTACAGGCAAGAAAATACAAAATTACCTGCTTCTTTAGTTGAAATGGGAATTGAAGAAAAGGAAGGAATTGACGTTTTATATTACGATAGAAGAGATAGTTTACATTATACCGTCTCTTTTGGGACATCACTGGGGGAATCAATGTTCTATTATTCTGATACAAAGCAATGGGAGAAGAGGTACAGAGAAATAAAATAGGATCAACATGAAAAGTATAATGTTGATCCTGATCGTTTTGAGCATCTCATGCAGTTGCATAGGTATGCCAAAAGGATTAAGGGTTCAATTAAAAGAGCAAAATGCAAATTACCCATCAATTTGCAACATACATGTAGCACCAGATCATTATTACGAAAATTCGGATGATGATTCTAATGCAGGCATGAGGTACAGGGTTGTAGTAACTTTGTCAGAAATTTATTACTCTCTATTCATTGAAAAGATTACAATTGATATTGAAGGAAGTCCGGTAAATATTGTGTGGTCTAAAAAAATTGATATTAACTCACTAATAGAACATCTTGGGTTAAGTCAAGAAACGACAATGGTTGGAAAAGTAGTGTTTTCAGATTATTCAAACTTCACTTTTTTATTAGGAGATAAAAAAGTGGCGATGCAAATAATTGATAAGGATGAAGAAGTGCAAGCCTATGCTCACATACTGAAAGAATAATTTTTGAAAGGTTGATCGTTGAGAAGAATATTCTTAAGGGAACTTCTGGTTGGTAAAACATGAAAAATATTAAAACAAACGGAATAATCGGATTTATAGCAATATGCATTAACGCTTTTTTATTAATTAACTCTTTTTATTTTTATTACTGCTATAATTTTACTGACATTTTGTTCCTATTTATGTATCCAAATCATATTTTATTGATGAATGCTTTAGTTGGTGCATTGGGAATATGTGTGTCAATATTGCTATATAAAAGATTAATAGGCATTAATTTATTTTTAATTGTAACATTGGCATTGTGGCTTCTTACTTTATCAAATTACTTTTTCCCAATATTTTAATGAAAAATAACATATATACTGAATAAGGATGTCAGTTAACGACAAGGATGAAATAAGTTATCAAATTTATAATTCTTATGAAGAATTTAATAAGTAAAGATTTAAAACTTAAAAAATACAAATCACTGGCCTTAGTAATCATAAGTGTTACTACTGTGTATATTATATCTGATATTCTCGAATGGTATATTCACAAAAATGAATTTGTATTAGGATTTAATCATATGCCTTTATATCGCAGGATACTTACCGAGTTGTATATTTTATTTTTTGGTTATGGGGGATTTAAACTGCTAAAATTAGATAAAAAAAGTTGGTATATATTAATTATCTCAATGACTAGTATATTTCCTTCCTTATTTATTATTCCTAAAGTTTGGGGAGTAATATACTATACTAACTGGATTGAAGGATTTCCATTCTTTGTTTGGTATTTATCCTCAGTAATAATGGTAATTTTTTTGATAATTAAAAGAAAAGACTTTGGGGTTAGTAACTGGATAGGTCGATTATCTATAATACTGTTGATTAATATTGCTATTAGGCTTTTGCATGAGATGATAATATTCAATATAGCGAACCCATAGCCAACAGATTTTCAATTCGCATAAACCAATACAAGATTGAATTGCATTGATTATGAAATATTTTGGGGGTAAAAACAAAGAACGTATTGTTTTTATTATTTTAGATTATCAGTATTGAAAAAATAGATTGATATGAAAAATACAATAGTTATCGGTCTGGTATTTACCATTCTAAATATATGCTATTCCTGTCAAGCATCAACTTCTTCATCCCGAGAGAAAGAAATAAAAAAAACTCTAATGGGTTTCGTTTTTATTGATATCTCCCAAATAAATAATCAAAATGGGAATGTATCCATTTTAAATATGGATAAGGATACTGTATTGAATTTACAAAATCAAATTATATCAATAAATGGAAGTGATTATTAAGGTATTCGAAGAAGAATATCGATATAAAAAGTTAGTCAATTCTGAAGTATTTGAACCGGAATATGGATTGTTTATACTTAAATGTTACGATACAACGAATGAGTTTTATAAAGTTGAGTTAAATGGGGTTATTACATTGATAAGTAACACCTCAACAAATAAGCATATCCAATTCAAAAGTTTGGAACAATATGTTATGGAGACTTAAAAAATTGCGTTCATCCTTTCTCATTTTCTGTTATTCTTAAGGAAAGGTTCCGTTTTTTATTGGAAAGATACCTCATGGAGTTGGAAAGATTGACTTTTTAATTAGAATGACTGACTGATTATGTTGGAATGATCGGTTAAATCTTTGGAATGATGCCTTCCAATACTGGAAAGACATTATTTTTTGTTGGAAAGGTGATCTTTTTACCCAAAAGTTGTACACACAACAGTTCCTGGGAATAAATCAGTGAGGAATTCTTATACCCGTCTTTGCTTCCATAAGATTCAGGTCAAGCCCTCAATATCCTGCGGCTTGTCCATCTTTCCTGGATTCGGAAGCACCGTAATAAACCTTGTTTTTATCATCCCACATAATGGCCTGATAACCACCGTAAATACCTTTTGAATAACTAACTTTATGGCCTTTGGTTAAAAGTTCACGAATGGTTTCATTCGAAAAACCAGATTCCAGATTAACAATTCCACCATTACTCATTACCTCCCCTGTTGGCTGGCTTGAGCCTGAATGATTAATACGCGGGGCATCTCCGGCTTCTTGTAAATTCATCCCAAAATCAATGATGTTGCAAACGATTTGGGTATGTCCCTGAGGCTGCATAGCGCCGCCCATTAGCCCGAAACTTATCCATGGCTTGCCATCTTTTGAAATAAATGCCGGAATAATAGTATGAAATGGCCTTTTGTGCGGTTCGTAAACATTCATATGACCTTCTTCCAAAGCAAACAGTTCCCCCCGGTTTTGCAAAATGAACCCGAGTTTGCCCGGAGTCATTCCTGAGCCCATACCTCTGTAATTACTCTGGATAAGTGAAACCATGTTCCCTTCTTTATCTGCAACAGTAAGGTAGATGGTATTTCCCTGTTCCAATTCACCGGCAGGGTAACTTTTAGCTGAACGATTTAAATCAATCAATTTGGCCCTTTCTTTTCCGTATTCCTTAGAAATAAGCCCTTCAATTGGCAGTTCATTAAAAGCAGGATCAGAGTAGTATTTTGCACGATCTTCGTAAGCCAATTTTTTAGCTTCAATAAACAAATGCATGTACTCCGAAGACCCAAACCCCATGCTGGCGATATCGTAGTTTTCAAGAATATTTAGCATTTGAAGTACTGCGGTCCCCTGTCCGTTTGGAGGCAGTTCCCAAACATCATAGCCCCTGTAATTTGTTGATATGGGTTCTACCCATTCGGATTGATGGTCTTTAAAGTCTTTCATACTTAGGAAGCCACCCTGAGCTTTTATATAGTCGACAATCTTTTCGGCGATTTCACCCTTATAAAAAGCATCACGGCCTTCATACGCTATTGTTCTCAACGTATTTGCTAAATGTGGGTTCCTGAAAACTTCCCCTTTTTGGGGAGCAGCCCCGTTAGGCATAAAAGTCTCTTTAAAACCGGGGTACTTTTTCAGAAATTGAGCACTTCTTCCCCAATAATAGGCGATTAATTCGGTAAGCGGGAATCCATTTTCAGCATACTGAATTGCTGGATTTAAAACATCCTCCATTGGAAGATTCCCAAATTTATTGTGAAGTTCAAACCATCCATCCACACAGCCTGGAACTGAAACGGGCAGAGGGCCATATGATGGAATCTTTTCGAGTTTATTCTTTTTGAAATAATTAAGCTTTAAATCATACGGAGACCTTCCACTTGCATTTAAACCATATAGTTTTTTTGATTTTTCATCCCAGACTATTGCAAATAAATCACCTCCGATTCCATTACCCGTTGGTTCAACCAAACCCAAAACTGCATTAGCTGCAATGGCTGCATCTATTGCATTTCCACCCGATTTCAAAATGTCCAAAGCGGCCTGTGTCGCTAAAGGTTGGCTGGTACAGGCCATTCCATTTTGGGCAATAACTTCGCTTCGTGTTGCAAAGTTTAGTCCGGTTATTCTGTCCTGAGAAAAAACAAGGGTCGGGAAAAGCAAAAAAATAGCAAGAAGGCTTAGCGTTTTCATTTTCGAAATTATTCAGGATTATAAATTGGCTTACAAGTTACAGTTTTTGACCATTGAATAAAAAGAGAGAGCTAAAAATCGTAGTCCTCCCTTAACAATGGATGTCATCTTTCCAAAAGATGACATCCCTGTACACAATAGTAATAAAAAGAATTTCCAGCATAAAAATAAATCAAAATACTGAACGATGTAAACTAATTGGTTAACTTCATCAAAAAACTCAAAAAACACCAAAAAAAGAAATCAAAATGGCAGAGAAACTGAAAAAGGAATATATGAACGAAAAATATGGAGGAAAATAAAATGAAAAACATAACAGATTTTGAAGATATTTTAAATGAAAAATACGGAGAAAAAGGAACATCAACCAGAGACAAATATGATGCTGAATCTTTAGCATTTAGACTTGGAGTTATGCTTAAAGAAGCAAGGAATGAAGCAAAGATAACCCAAGCTGAATTAGCTCAAAGAACAGGAACAAAAAAAAGTTACATATCGCGGATTGAAAGAGGACAAAGTGACATTCAGATTTCAACATATTATAAACTAATTGAAATTGGGTTAGGTAAACATTTAAATATTTCGATAGGATAAAAATTAAAATGAATGTCCGTTTGTTTACCCAGTGTCATTTTAAAATAGTCATTAGATTGTCAATAATGGTCATTTCTGTTTTAAAAACAACAATTGACAACTGAATGACGATAAATGACTGCGAAAAATACCTGTTGGGTAAATAGATCGATACCCATTATACTATAAAACAGACTCTTAGTTCTTGCTGCTGAAAGAATTACATCCAGTGAAGGTATTTATCAACAAGGTTCCATATTTCTTCACTTTTGCCATAAAGACGCTCGCTTAAATCTTTGTCGCCAAATGAATTCAGACCTTCAATAATTGCATCAATTGTACCTTTTGGGAAAACACCAGCTTCCTCAAAAACTTTACGCTTTTGTTTTAATCTATCTGCTGAATCAAAACAGCTGGTTGGTAGCTGGTCAATTCTATTTCTTTTTTCTTTGAATTCATCATTAAAGATGTTCCCCGGTATGTAAAGGTCTTCAGCTAACTGGACCGCATTATTCATTTTAAGTCCGTGGTTTACGGCAATTAACAAGCCGGCTACCAGGTAGTGGATATTAGCAGACCCATCCGGCACCCTGAATTCGAAAGTTTGCTTTCCTGAAAAATCCTTATTGATTTTAGGCTCGAGCGGATTTGCATTGGATAGCATTTCGTTGGCATTATGAAGCCAACCCAATGGAACACGAACAAGCGCTGAACGATTGCGATCTCCCCAGCAAACATAGGTAGGAGCTTCCTGGTGTGGAACCAAGCGCAAATAGGAAGTTGGTATCGTGTTCCCAAAAGCCGTAAGTGCAGGCGACAAATCAAGAACACCAGCAATCATCCGCTTGGCTGTTTGACTAATTTTTCCGTCTTCAACCAAAACATTTTTACCGTCTTTTTCTGCGAGCATATGAATATGTAGGCCGCTTCCTGCTTTGCCAATCGTAATTTTTGGGGCAAAGCTAATATTTACGTTGTATTGGCGCCCAAGCATGCGAACAATCCACTTGGCAACCACCAGCTGATCTACTGCTTCTTCAGGATGGACTGGTAAAAATTCAATTTCCTGTTGCTCGAACAGGTGCTTTTCGGTTTTAAAAGTTCCCACTTCAGAATGTCCGTATTTAATCATGCCGCCACACTGAGCAATTAGTTGCATGGCATGTTTGCGAAAATGCTCCCACTTTGCAAACGGTTCAGCATCATGGTAGCCTTTCTGATCAATCGCGGGATAGGATTCATCCCTTTTGCTTTGGACATAATATTCCAACTCACCCATTGCTTTGTAAACCATTCCGGTTTCACGTTTAAATTTATCATGGGCTTTGCGTAGAATGTACTCTGGTGAACTCTCCAAAGGTTTACCCATGTTATCGTAAAATCCGCAAAGAATATCCAGGGTTGGTGTTTCTTCAAACGGATTAATAAAGGCTGTTCTGAATTTAGGTACGATGTACAGGTCACTTGATCCTGCCTCGATAAAATTGAATATGCTTGATCCGTCTACTCTTTCACCTGTAGTTAATAAACTTTCCAGGTGTTCTTTGTTTAGTATGAAAAAGTTTAGTGTTTTTAACTTGCCATCATCAGCCACATACCGAAAATTCACCATTTGAATATTCTTTTCTTCAATGACCTTGATGATGTCTTCTTTTGTGAACTCAGAAGCTGGTTTTCTTAAATGTTTGACCAATGGATTTGGACTCAATACAATTTCATTTTCTTTCATATCACAAAGTTGTTTAGTGTTACTGATTAGGTGCAAAATGACCTAACATCAAGTTGCTTTTAAACAAACTAATGATAGACCATCTACACAAAGTACCACTTTAAAATCAACGATTTAAATGATTTTTGGCATGAAAAAATGATGACTTATGTAAGGATTTCTGTCCTTAAATATGATTTGATTTATTCTTACTTTTAGTGTCTAAAATAAAAATCACTGATATGACTAAGTTTTCATTGCTTCTTATTGCACTATTATTTTCTGTACAGCTAAGTTTTTCGCAAGAATACACAATTGTTATTCATGGAGGGGCTGGTAATATAAAACCAGAAATGCCAGAGGAATTACAACAACGTTACCTTCAAACTTTAGATTCTGCATTGCTAGTTGGAGTTCGTGTTTTGGAAAATAATGGTTCAGCGCTTGATGCTGTAGAGAAAGTGGTTAATTATCTGGAAGATTGTCCGCTTTACAATGCTGGAAGAGGAGCCGTATTTACATATGAAGGAAAAAATGAACTGGATGCATCAATAATGGACGGAAGCAATCTGGAAGCCGGAGCGCTCGCAGGAGTTACCCGTGTTAAAAATCCAATTTCAGCAGCCAGAAAAGTAATGGAGGCTTCTGCACATGTGATGCTTAGCGGGGAAGGAGCAAATACGTTTTCCGAGCAACAGCAATTGGAAATGGTTGATAATACTTACTTCAAAACGAAGAAGCGCTTTGAATCTTTTGAAAAAGCAAAAGCCAAATACCTTAAAGGCAAAATGGGGACTGTAGGTTGTGTGGTCCGTGATAAAAACGGGAATCTGGCCGCAGGAACTTCAACAGGAGGTATGACCCTAAAACGCTGGGGGCGCATTGGTGATTCCCCTGTGATTGGTGCAGGCACTTTTGCAGATAATAAAACATGTGCTGTTTCATGTACCGGACATGGTGAGTTTTTTATTCGTTTAGGAATTGCCCGGGATATTGCTTCGAGAATGGAATATAAAAATTTATCATTGAAAGATGCTGCTAAGGAAACTTTAGATAAACTATCCGAATATGAAGGAACCGGCGGTTTTATTGCTGTTGATAAAGAGGGCAACCCTGTCATGCAATTCAATACCAGCGGAATGTTCAGAGGCTATGTCAAAAGCAACGGGGAAAAAGAAGTTGCAATGTTCAAATAAAACAATGAATGACAATCTGATGACAACCAAATGACTAAAAACTGTCCATTATATTTTACCAAAACGAGCCCATAAGACATTAATCTGAGACTCATAAAACATTATTTAAGACTGTTAATTTTTGAAATTGCAAACTGAGGGGCAATCCTTGAAATTCGGTAAATTAACTTTGCTTTTCCGACCCTAATTTCTTCTTTTTCACCTTCAAGCCCATTGACCATTTCGTGGACTGCTTGTTTAACAGGGATTGCAATTTTGGGCGGATTTCCTTTATGCCACGGTGTATCAACAGCCGGTAGAAATACTTCCTTAACAGCAATAGTTGATCTTTGTAGCTGGATTCTTAAAGTTTGGGTAAAAGAATGCAGGGCTGCTTTAGTGGCGTTGTAGAACGGGTATGAAGCCCTGGGAACATAGGCCAGTCCAGAAGAAATATTAATAATTTGTGGATTTGGATTTTGCTCGATAATTGGGATGAAAAACTTACTTAATGCTATTGGTGCAAAAAGATTCGTCTCAATTTCTTTCCTGGCTTGAGTTAGTACTTCTTCTTCATGATAAAAATTACTGGTATGTACTATTGCTGCATTATTTACTAAAATATTGCAATCCGGATGTTCATCTTTAACCCATTCTGCCAATTTCGTGCACTGATCAATTTCAGAAACATCACATTGAAAGAAATAGATTTCAGGAATTTCTCTTTTTGCTTCTTGTAACTTTTCGAAGGAACGGCTGCAGATAATGACTTTATTTTTTTTCTGAACGAGCCATTTGGTAAACTCTAAACCGATTCCGGAACTTCCACCGGTAATTAATACTGAATTGTTTTTAAGTTCCATTGCTTTCTGTTTTATTGCTAATTGTGGAACAAAAATAGAAAGCAAAAATCTGCTTTGCATTGATCTATGATAAGAGACCAGACTTTTTTCTGATCCGGCTTAAAGATTCAGGGGTTATCCCCAGGTAGGATGCAATCATATGCTGTTTAATTCGCTTGTCAAGCCCGGGGAAACGTTTAAAAAAGATTTCATAGCGTTGCTCTGCATCCATAAGTAAAAACTCTCGTTCGCGATCTTCTTTAATCATATAAGCTTTCTGAATTAATGAGATGATAAAGCTGTTAAACCAAGAATATTTTGAAAATCGATTATCAAGTTTGGCATAACTAATAAATTCAATTTGAGAATCTTCGAGTGCTTGAATGGTAAAGTAAGATTCTCGTTGCTGGAGAATGGCACTGTAAGAGATTAGAATTCTGTTTTCAGGAAAGAAGCCTTTCGTAAATTCAACTCCTTCCTCATTGGTATAGAAATACCGGAATAAACCTTTTTGAACAAAAGCCATGTATTGAGGCGTTTGGCCAGCATCAATAAAGCTATCCCCTTTGTAAATTTGTTTGGTGTTGATTAGTGTTTGTAATTGTTGCTTATGCTCTTCCGGTACCGAAACAAATGATTCTATAAAATTGGTGAATGAATACATTCCGTAGAATTATAACTGGGTTAAACTAATAATCGCGCGGATCGTCTTCAACAATTGCATAATGGTAATTGTCTTTCCATTCGCCACGAATTGGCAGAATCTTTCTACGCAATCCTTCACGTATCATTCCTGATTTTTCAAGAACTTTTATGGAAGCATGATTTTCAGTTGCAACACCGGCTTCAACTTTATGTAGTTTCAATTCTTCAAAACCAAACTTTATGAGGGTTTTCGAGCTTTCGGTTCCATAGCCTTTCCTCCAAAACCCAGGTAAAAGTTTGTAGAAAATTTCTCCAAGTTTAAACTTGTCGTTGGATAAAGTCATTCCGGCCATTCCCATAAATTGCATGTTTTTATGCGAATTTATGGTCCAATAATACGATGTTGGAGGTGTTGCCTGTACAGCATCAAATAGAGGTTGCAATCCTTGTTTGGTTTCCTCGATATCTTCGGGAATTTTAATTGTATTAAACTCATTAACTTCAGGAACAGACTCCATTTGATGAAGTTTCTCTATATCTCCTAAATCAATAATTTTAAAAAAAAGACGCCCGGATTGTAAGTTCATCATTCTATCATATAATTCGACAGAATGTGAAATTAGGAAATTTAATCCTCAATAGGTTCAATTATACCGTAAAAAGAAATGTTTTGTTTGTAGGTAGAAGTTATACTCAGGTCTGCATATCCTGAAAGACCAATGCTCATAAATAGCTGATAATGTTCTTTTTGGGTGTCAACTTCAATCGCAATCTGGTAGCGTTTTTTCTTTTCGTTTAATTCTACTTCTATCGATTTTGCTGTTTCTTCGAACTTTATTCCTCCTTCCCAGCTTCCGTATTCAGCCTGGTATGCCCTGCCAAAAAATGGCAACCAGGATGCAACGTTCATACTGTCTACTTCCAAATCGTATTGACTTGTAAGATTTATGGTAGAACCTGCCATAGGAAGGGCAGTTCGGGCAACAAACCGGAATTGTTGACTTTCGACAAGTTCTTTTATTTCGTTCGCTTTAGCTTCTTTGTCTTTTTTCCCGGAATATATTGTAGTTCCAATAAGTAATAAAATGATGAATAATAAATATTTCATGATTAGCTCCTTCTTTTTATAGATGCTTAATATATAGCAAAATAGATGCCATATTTGCTTTTGTAATGTATAAGCTTTTACGAAGAACTTGCGATGAGGTTTATTGAATAAGCATCAATTTATCAATAGTTCTTAATCCAACTTCAAATGTTTATTTTTTTCCTCCTGGATTTGTTTAAGACCGTCTTGAATTAAAGCAAAAATGATAAACTTACCATAAAAAGGAATGTAGAGAGGTGAGTTCCATATCATATGCATAATAACTGCGATAATAAAAATTCGTAAGAACCGACTATCTTTAAGCATATAAAACCTAAACTCTTGATCTCCTTTCACTTTCCAAAGTGCTGCGCCACACATGGAAGTCCAGGCAATGTGTGCAAAAGGGGAAAGTATTCCTCGTAGCATGATGCTGTCCATCATGGCTGTTGGGCTGGGATCGACTAATCCGGCATAAAGCGCGTAACCTGCACTTTCAAAAGCTGCAAAACCAGTTCCGATTGCTGCTCCGAACAATAGACCATTAAGTGTGTATTTATATTTTGATACATTTGCAACCAGCAGAAGTGCCAACAGTTTACCTGGTTCTTCTACAATTCCGGCCAATGATGCACCAAGCCAGTTTAACCTTAGTGAATCGCTTAATTGAAAAAGGATTAAAGCAATAATCAGAGATAGTATACCTCCCATAAACAGAAGGCGCAATACCTGGTATAGTGAAACATTTTTGCGGGCATTAACTTCTACAAAAAAGATCAGGGTAGAAACAGGAACAGCAAATGAACCAACAATGATCAATCCTGGTACAAGATTAATGTTTTGAAATTCACGCCAGGCCTGAACAAATAAGAAATAAACGATGATAGCACCAATAAATGTTTTGAAAAAAACCCATGGTCTTGGCCATGAAGTATTTACATCTTCTATGTTGGGAGTTGTGGTACTGGTGCCAACCGTAAAATAGTCTTCAACCTCCGTTGTAGTATGTTTTTTAAAGACTTCAGCAAAGAAGTCTTTTAAACTAAAACCTTCCAGTTTATCTACACCGGCCAACTGGGTTACTTTTTCACTTACTTTTGAGGCAATATCTTTTGGGTCAACTTTAGTAGTGTCTTTATTTCTATCGGCATTGGTTTTCTGCTCTTTGTTGTCAGCCATATCAACACTTTTTAAGAAGATTTGTATCTGAGAAAATAGTTTCAGGTAGTAAGCAAACTATTAATCTTTAATTTTAGACAAATTGATTCTAAAAAATGTTCATTCGGGCAGACAAACTCAAACATCTGTAGTTGTTTGAAAATAAATAAGATATCTGGTTTAAGTTGCCAGATGGAATTAGCTGTTCAGATTCTATTTGTATTGTTTGGTTTTTTCAGCGTTCAGCACCGGATTGGCATACATCTCAACGAAAAGCTCCTGTTGACGTTTTGGGTCACCAGAACCAATTGTTTTGACCAAATCCCCTAAAAGCTCATCAAATTTCTCACGAGTTGCCTGGTTTATTTTATCTGAATGAAGATTGGTGTTCGCTTTTATATCAGCTGCTAAGTAGTTGTTAGGCCACAGTTTATAATTGTGGTAAATACGTTCGTCAATATATTCAGCTAATTTTTGAATACGCTCATTCGGGTTTTCTTCAAGGGCAAAATCATTAAGCGGAGCATCAATTGGCTTGCCAAAGGTAAAATGTACCCTTCCTTTTGGGCGGGTTAAACCAAAGGCCATGCTTTTCAAATCATCCTCCTGGGTTTTCTCAAACCCTTCGCTTTCACGTTTGTAAATCTCTTCAACTTTCGATATTCCACATGGTTCCCTTTCATAAGAAATAGAGAGAGGGACAATCTTTAGCTCACGGAAGCCCTCAGTAAATCCATTTTCATTACTGAGATTAAACATTTTTAAGAGAGCTTGTTGCGTTTGATCAAAACCATTTTTTGTTCGGCCTTCACGCTGGGCTATCCAAACTGAACGATTTCTTTTAGTGATTGCTTCCCGAATATATTGAGATAATGTTTTTGAAGCTAAAAGTAATTCACGGGCTGGAAGATTTCGTTTTACAACAAAAGCACGATTAAGCTTTACCGCGTGAACAATCCAGTCGTAAATTAGCAGGTTGTTTCCAATTGCAACTTCAGTGGTATTCATGCCAGCCGTTACAATTATGTAGTTAAGGATGGCGGAATCAAGAATGATATCGCGATGATTAGATATAAAAAGATAACTCCCGTTTTTATCTAATTTATCAAGTCCGCTCCAGCTTACTCCACTTGTCGTTCTGTCTATAATCCATTCTTTCACCAGCGGATACATAAACCCCATTTGGAGTTGTTCAGTAGTTTGTATGCCACTAAGCATTTGTTTTACTGAAGCCAGCTTTTCCTCATCCTGAAAAATAAACATTAAAACCTGCTGAAAAATTTCATCTTTCAACAAAACATTAACGTAATGATTGACTTCCTGATCCACATATGGTCTGATGTCATCAAAATTCATTTTCCCTCCCCATTCCAATTATTTGACGGGCAAAGATACAAAATGAAGATTAAAACCTGAACCGAAGCTGTAGTTTCAATTCTGTACGTTTGTTGCCTTCAATCATGCTATAACCGCTGCCAAGGCTTTCGGTATTGAAAAACCAGGTTCGTGAAGCCTTGATCCAGAGGTCTGTTTTTTCACATATTTTAACTTTTCCGTTTAGGTATGAACGAACACCTTCTCCATAAAATGATGGTATTGAAAACTGATATAGCAAATCATTTTCATAAGCATAAACACGAGAATCATAATCATCGGTATTAAAATAGGATATTCGCAACCAACACGTTGAGTTTAATTTTTCAGAAGCGAGACCAATGTCCTGAAAGGCAAGCATTCCATCTGATTTGTGATCATGAGAATAGAACATGAATTCTATGCGGCTGCGTACAAAAAAATTATCATTAATGTCCCCATTCAAATGAAAACGAATCTTTTCCCTGTGTTGGTCAAAGTTTATTTTCACCGTGTTTACAGTAGTCTTTACGAGTTTAATCTCATAAAAATACCTGCTGTAAATATTCCAGCTTGATGAAATTTGGTAGTTGAGTTGAAGCTGGAATTCCCTTCCTCTTCCTGGTGCAACGGTCGTATATTTAATCCATTTATACTTAAAGAAATCTGCATACCCCTGTATACTGACTTTAGGTAATGGAAGGATTTTTAATCCAAGGTATAAACCTTCTTCGTCATTAAGCTTACTGTTTTCAATAAAGGCATTCCCGTGAGGTGCATTGTATTTTCGTCCAATATTTCTGTAAATAGAAGTAAACTCGATTTTATCGAATGGTTTGGCAAGTAAACCTCCGGTATACGCATAACCGTTTGTGCTACTACCTGCTAATTCCCCAAAAATGAAATACTTATTTAGTCCAATTTTATAATCCATTGAATAATTACTTACATCATTTCCCTCAAATAAGTACTGGTTGTATTTTGAGTCACTTCGCATTAAAGGTTTTGAATAACTTGTGTGTATTCCTGTAAGACCAAACGAATAAAATTTCTTTGAATAAACCAGATAAGCACCGGCAGTTTGTTCTTTAATTGAATTTTTATCTTCAATTTCAGAAGATGTCCGGTGTAGCCCGGAAGTTTGAAAAGAGGTAAAAACAGCTTTGTTATCAATACTGTCGGTATTTGCATCAAATTTCTTAAAAGAATAGAAGGGGAATATGCTGAATCTGCCTGATTTAAATTTTGCAGCAACTCCTCGCATAAAGTTATTCTCATCGGTTGAAGTATATGGCGTAATTCCCTGGTTGAATTTAGCCCCGGCGTTTATATCTACTGACTTTCCCATTGTAAAACCATGCCATGCGGTTAAACCCTGACCAAACTGTAAGCGATAATCACCCAAAAAGAGTTGATGTTTCTTTCGGGGAAAAGTTATCGCGGCAAAACCACTGTAAAAGTCAAATCCCTTGCTATTGGATTTTTGGAAAAATGATTCACCAGCATCTTTTTCTGCAGTAAATCCAGCATGAATGGTTTTAGATGAAAAACGATACCGGGAGTATAGTTTTAAACGTGAACCTTCATACTTTTTTGGTTGTTTATACCCCTTTTGTTTTTCAAGAAGTTGAATTGCCCGAACTATAAAATCTTGTTTTGGCTGGTACCGGATTGTATCAGATTCCGTTTCATCAAAAACTAAAAAGTGGGCTATTAACCGGATCAGGTTTTCATCAAAGCCATCAATCGTTTTAAGCTCAAAAGGGGAAAGAATTGAACCATACGTTTCGCGATAGCTTATTAAGTTTTGAATTTGTATGGGGTTTAGCAAGTATAATTTACTAAACTCATCGAAACTGGCAGAATTAATATTCAGGGGGTTTTTGGCAGCGAATTCCAAATCTTCAAGCATTTGCTCAATGTCCGGCTTGCTTTCCTCTGAAAAATTTAATTCTACATATTCAACTACAAGATCTTGCCAAACAGCTTCTGTTTGAGCAACAGAGCTTGTACAAATCATTAAAACGGCAACAATGCAAGAAGTTAGGGTGGATATATTTTTCATCATAAAAAAGGTGTACCTTAACAATACACCTTTACGTAACAAACTAATGTAAGTTATACTATTTCTTTAAGAAAAAAACTAATTCGTTTTGAATTTGAATTTTACTTCAGAAAGATCCTGATTTGCCTTTACAATTTTTTCTTTAAGGTCTTCTTTGAACTTAAGCATTTTGTCCTTCAACTCATCATTGCCAAGCGCCATCATTTGAACGGCTAAAATAGCAGCATTGCGAGAACCGTTAATAGCAACAGTTGCTACCGGAATACCAGGAGGCATTTGAACAATGGCAAGCAAAGAATCCAACCCGTCAAGACTTGCTTTAATTGGGACACCGATTACAGGAAGTGTTGTCATTGCAGCAATAACCCCGGGAAGATGTGCAGCCATTCCTGCTCCGGCAATAATAACTTCAATACCTCTGTCCTTTGCTTCTTTGGCAAATTTTTCTACTACTTCAGGAGTACGATGCGCAGACAATGCATTGATTTCAAAAGGAATTTCAAATTCGTCTAAAATTTTTGCAGCTCCTTCCATTACCCCCAGGTCGGAAGTACTACCCATAATGATACTTACTTTTGCGTTCATCTTTTAAATTTAATTTTTCAGTTGAGCAATTATTTTTTGTTACTTTGTGCTTTTTAAAAATCGCAGCTAAAATAGTTGAAATTAAACAGATATTAAAACCTGCCTTATTAAATAAAGAACCAATAATAAATTCACAAGATGGGTAATGTTAAGATCTTAGATAAAGAATTCGAGTTGTTTATTCCTTACGAAAAGATTCGTTCAGTAATTGAAAAAATGGCAGAAGAAATGAATCGTGACCTGGTTGGGAAAAATCCTCTTTTTCTTTGTGTGCTGAATGGTGCGTTTATGTTTGCTGCTGAAATTTTTAAAAGAGTTAGTTTGTTGGATGCTGAAATATCGTTTGTTAAGCTTGCTTCATACGATGGAACTTCATCTACCGGTAAAGTGAAGGAACTGATTGGATTAAATGAAGATCTTAGCGGAAGAACAGTTGTGGTATTGGAAGATATTATTGATACGGGCATTACAATTGAAAATACGATTCAGCAGATTCAGGCCAGAAATGCAAAAGACGTTTATGTTGCAACACTTTTACTGAAGCCTGATGCTTTGGTTAAAGAAGTAAAAATAGACTATACAGGGCTTGAGATACCTAATGATTTTATAGTGGGTTATGGTCTTGACTATGATGGGCGGGGACGTAACTTAATTGATATTTACAAGGTTGTTGACTAAAAACCAAAAATCAATATATACCATGTTAAATTTAGTTTTATTTGGCCCTCCGGGAGCAGGGAAAGGAACACAGGCTGATTTTCTTATTGAAAAATTTGAATTAACCCACCTTTCAACCGGTGATCTTTTAAGAAGTGAAATAGCAGCCAATACCCCGCTTGGATTGGAAGCTAAGAAATATATGGATAAAGGCGAGTTAGTTCCTGATGAGGTCGTAATTGGTATGATTGGGAACAAATTGGAAGCAAATAAAGAAGTGAAAGGCTTCATTTTTGATGGTTTCCCAAGAACCGTAGCACAGGCAGAAGCACTCGATAATTTACTCAATGGAAACGGGATGCCAGTTTCAGGAATGCTTTGCCTGGAAGTTGAAAAGCAAGAGTTGATCGATCGTCTGCTCACCAGGGGAAAAACATCGGGCCGTTCAGACGATCAGGATGAATCGATTATTGAGAACCGAATTCAGGTTTACCATGAAAAGACTTCTCCTTTAAAAGATTATTACCTGGCTCAAGATAAGCAATACTCAATTGATGGGATGGGGACGATTGAAGAAATTGCTGAGCGTTTGAGCGAGACTGTAAACAAGCTATAATATTTTATCTCAAAATATATAAGAAGCTGTCTAAAAATTATCCATCCATTTGATTATGCGTCTTTCCTGCCTACCGCAGGCAGGTTCGTTTATACTGCGTTGAATTTTCCTTATCCCGGTTTAACCGGGACAAGTCGTCTAAACAAAAAATACATCATAATCATTCTGAAAAATAAAATTTAAACAGCTTCTAAGATGGATGTAGAAAGCTGCATTCGTCTTTGTTTTTTATTTTTGACTAGGATTTTATAACCATGGCTGATAGCAATTTTGTAGACTATGTAAAGATTTTCTGTCGCTCGGGTAACGGAGGAGCCGGGTCTGCTCATTTGCGACGGGAAAAGTTTGTACCCAAGGGAGGCCCTGATGGTGGTGATGGTGGCCGTGGCGGGCATGTGGTTGTTCGCGGGAATGCTCAGATGTGGACATTGCTTCACTTGAAATATAAAAAGCATATTTTCGCTGGTCATGGAGGTGCAGGGAGTGGTCACGGTAGCCATGGTGCTGATGGGGACGATGTCGTTATTGAGGTTCCGTTGGGAACAGTTGCCAAAGATGCTGAAACTGGTGAATTTCTATTTGAAATAACAAATGATGGAGATACTCATTATTTGGTTGAAGGAGGTCGTGGAGGTCTGGGAAATACTCATTTTAAATCAGCGACAAACCAGACCCCTCGCTATGCACAGCCCGGGGAAGATGGAAGTGAAGGCTGGAAAATCCTTGAATTGAAGATTCTTGCTGATGTTGGCTTGGTTGGTTTCCCAAGTGCCGGTAAATCTACTTTATTATCGGTGGTTTCTGCAGCAAAACCAAAAATTGCAGATTATCCTTTCACAACCTTAGTGCCTAATTTGGGCATTGTATCCTATCGCGATGATCAGTCGTTTGTGATGGCAGATATTCCCGGAATTATTGAAGGTGCCCATGAAGGAAGAGGGCTTGGCTTGCGTTTTTTACGGCATATTGAAAGAAACTCCATGTTGCTTTTTATGATCCCGGCTGATAGTAAAGACCATAGGAAAGAGTATTACATCTTGCTGAATGAACTGGAGAAGTTTAATCCTGAATTGTTAGATAAAGATCGTTATCTAGTAGTCTGCAAATCAGATTTTTTAGATGAAGAGCTTCAGGAAGAAATTAGTAAAGAATTGCACGATATTCCTCATGATTTTATATCTTCGGTGACCGGTCAGGGGATTTTGAAACTAAAGGATAAAATTTGGCAGATATTGAATAGCAAATAATGGCATTCCTTGAAAAAATAAAGCAAATTGATCAGTCCATCTTTTTCTTTTTTAACAAGATGCATAATCCGTTTATGGATGTGGTCATGTCTTTATTTACCCGAACCGAGATTTGGGCAATTTTCTTCCTGGTCATTATTTATTTTATTATTAAAAAGTATAAAGCGAAAGCACCCATTATACTTATTCTTCTTGCTTTGTCAGTAGTTATTAGTGACCAGTTTTCGGTGTTTGTTAAAGAAAATTTGCAACGGCTTCGTCCATCTCATGATCCTGCAATACAAGCAATGGTGCACACCGTGATGAAAAAGGGGGGGCTATACGGCTATTTTTCTTCTCATGCCACTAATACTTTTTCGGTGGCGATGTTCTTATCCCTTTTATTTAAAAATTACAGGTTCACTATTCTGATTTTTTTATGGGCTGCTTTGGCCAGTTATACCCGAATATATCTGGGGTTACATTACCCCGGCGATATTCTTACAGGGATGATTGTTGGTTCTTTAATTGGATTGGGAGTGGCGGTACTAAACAATACAATTGACGCTAAAATATATCCTTTTAGAACACCAAAGTTAGCTTTAACAAAGCTTTCAAAATCTGAGAGCAACTTTATTTTTACGGTTTTTTTAGTTCTGATTTTTATGGTTTTCTTTGTTGTAAATCGCCTGCAACACACTCATTTCTTATAGAAGTTGTCAAAAGTTAAATGATAATATTATGCTATTGAAGGGAACAATTGTTTTTTTGACCTTCCCTCCCTGCCTGACGGTAGCTGACGGTAGGCAGGTTATCCCTCTCTTCTCGAAGAGAGGCCTGCCTGCTGCAGGCAGGGACGATTGTGTCCCGATGGTTATCGGGATCGCGATCAGGGGGAGTTAGTTGAAAAAAAAGTGCCACAACTTATGATATTGGCAAATAGCACTATTTCATACGATTACAGCCATTTTTAGCTTCTAGCTTTAAACAAGTTCATAACATGAAAGATGATTTAATTCAGGAATATCAAGAATATTTAAATCATGACAAGCAAAAGTTCCGGGATACAAGAAAACGTATTCAGCTGCTTTCATTTTTAAGACTGATAGCTTTTTTGACAATTATATTGACCTTAGTCTATTTTAAAACACTGGGTTTTTGGTTGGCAAGCCCAATTATCTTGCTGAGTATTATTTTGTTCTTTTTTTGGATAAAGAAATTTGTACAAAAGGAAAAGGAAAAACAATTATATGCAAATTTGATTGATATAAACCAGAAAGAGTTAATAGCACTTGGTGAAGAGTATTCACACTTTGATGGAGGCAATGAGTTTATTGATCAGGATCATTCATTTTCATTTGATCTCGATCTTTTTGGTGAAGGATCAATCTTCCAGTTTTTAAATAGAACAACTACCCAGCTAGGAAAAAAAAGACTGGCATTTTTGCTTCAAAATCCGGAGACTTCAATTAAAAAATTGGAAGAGAAACAAAAAGCCTTACTTGAACTGGCTAAGCATACCCGATGGAGACATTTTTTTGCGGCAAAAGGAAAAACAAGCGATGAAGACGATTTGAAACTTCTGGAGGGTTTGTCTTCAAAAATTAAATTACCAAAGCTTTCATTTGTTAGAGTTGCAGTTTATAGTCAACCGTTTTTGAGTTTGCTTTTTCTGATTTTAGCTGCTTTCTCAGTTTTACCCTGGGGCTTTTTTGTTGTTTTAGTGATAATAAACGGAACTATCCTTTCTTATTTTTCTCCAACAATAAAGAAATCATATAGGACTTTTGGTAAACAGTCAAAAGTTTTACAACAATACAGGGAACTATTTATTTTAATTGAAGAGAAGGAATTTGAGACTGATCAGCTAGTCGGATTGAAAAAACAATTATTTTCAAAAGGCAAATCAGCCAATCAGGTTCTTAAATCGCTGCAAAAAGCGATGGCTGAATTTGACTACAGACAAAACTTATTGGTTGGGTTGGTATTAAATGCACTTCTGATTTGGGATTTGCAATGCGTTTTGAAACTCTTTCGCTGGCAAAATGAAAATGAAGAAAACATACACCATTGGTTTGATGTAATAGCTGAATTTGATGCTTTTTCAAGCTTGGCAAATCTAAACCATAATCATTCAACGTGGGCATTGCCTTCTTTCGGAGAAAAAGAATTTCAATATTTATCAAATGATCTGGCACATCCTCTTATAAACTCAAAAAAACGAATTGGTAATTCTTTCAAGCTAAATGGAGATGGTAGGTTTATCATCATTACCGGTGCAAACATGGCTGGGAAAAGCACTTTCTTAAGGGCGTTAGGTGTAAATATGGTTCTTGCCTTAAATGCTTGCCGGGTTTGCGCCAGTTCTATGTCGTTAAGGCCAGTTTCACTTTTCTCGAATATGAGAACAACTGATAATCTACAGAAAGATGAATCTTATTTTTTTGCAGAGCTTTTGCGTTTGCAAAAAATGCTTGATAAGATAAGAAATGGAGAAAGACTGTTTTTCCTGATTGATGAGATGCTAAAAGGTACGAACTCAAAAGATAAGTTGATGGGGTCGATAGCATTGGTTAAGCAATTATTAAACCTCGAAACTTCGGGAGTAATCGCTACACATGACTTAGACCTTACTAAATTGGGTGAAAAGTATCCAGCCCAAATCTCAAATCAATGTTTTGATGTGAAACTGGCTGAAAATGAGCTAGTCTTTGATTATAAATTTACAGAAGGTATAACAACAACAATGAACGCCAGCTTCCTGATGAAAAAAATGGGAATAATTCCTGCAAATAGTGAATTTTTGGATTAACTACTCATCGGATGACTAAAATGTTTGGTACCAACAAAGTCATCCGATGAGTTTCGCATAAGTTAAAATAATGTTAGCTTATTATCATAAGCAAAACGCTAATTTTCGGAAATTACGCAAGAGCTTTCCAATAAGTCATTTTTGATGGTTAGGTAATTTTACGAATATTTTCCAGATACAGCTGTTAATAACTCGCCCTAGCCCTTTGTTTATCACGTGTTTGGGATATTGTGAGTGATTTCTACTAATAGACGAAATAGTTGATTAAAAGAAAAAAATGTGAGATATTCGTTGACGAGTTGAGAAAAGATACATGTTTTAGATCTCCTGAAAATATGGGAGTGAAGGAGCGAAGCTGTGTCAGGCCTCGATTAAAACTAAAAAAGAAACCTCTGACTAACTGTAACTTACCTTCTGAAGAAAATCGTAAGAAAAGGAATTTTTTAATCATGTTTTGAGCAACTATAAATTTGTCCCTGATATGGTGGGATTTCTCTCCAATATCCTTTTCAAAAGAGTCAATAAAACTTATAAGGTTGTTGTGATTTCGTTTTCTTTAAAAAATGGAAGGAAACAGCTAGATTATTGCCTTAATCATTGTTGAATGTTGTACCTTTATTTACAATAAAATAAGATGTGCAAAAGCGAAATGTTTCAACAAACAAAATATAACTGGTTGGCAGTTTACACCCGCTCAAGATATGAGAAAAAGCTTTTAAAGCAATTAGAGATCATGGGGCTTGAATGTTACTTGCCACTAAGAGTTCAGAAAAAGCAATGGAGTGATAGGGTAAAAACAATTGAAGAACCTCTTTTGAGAAGCTATTTGTTTGTAAAAGTTAGTAACAAGGAATATTACAATGTTTTGAATGCAGTGGGTGCTGTTCGATATGTTACATTTAATGGCAAGGCTGCAATAATACCGGATAAACAAATTGAAGATTTAAAGCAGTTCCTTATTCATTTTAATCAGGAAGTTGTCGTTACGCAGGAAGATATTGAGAAGGGTGATTTGGTTAAAGTGAAAAATGGCTTGTTGGAAGGTGTTCAGGGGGAGGTTGTACAGTTTAGAGGAAAAGACAGGATATTGCTACGTTTTAAGGATTTAGGATATTGTATTCATACAGAAATTCAACTTAATGATATTGAAACCTTAACTCCAACAGAATAAATTTTAAAATTCTAACAGTAAAAAAATCATATTTCAATAGTATTGATGGAAGCTAAAAAAATTAGGTCTATTTGTTGCATAGGTGCAGGATATGTTGGTGGGCCTACCATGGCAGTAATTGCACAAAAATGCCCACATATAAATGTTCATGTTGTTGATATCAATCCCCAAAGGATTGCCGATTGGAATTCGGATAATTTAGATGAACTTCCAATTTATGAGCCTGGGTTATCAGAAGTAGTCAAAGATGCAAGAGGGAGGAACTTATTCTTTTCAACAGATATCTCAAAAGGAATTGCAGAAGCTGAAATGATTTTTATTTCAGTTAATACACCAACAAAAACGTATGGTGTTGGTAAAGGTATGGCAGCCGATTTGAAGTATGTTGAGTTGTGTGCAAGGCAAATTGCCAATGAAGCAACTGAGGATAAAATTGTAGTTGAAAAATCAACCCTGCCAGTGAGAACTGCAGAGAGTATAAAAACTATTTTAGAAGCAAATACTACTGGAGTTAATTTTGAAGTTTTGTCTAACCCGGAATTTTTGGC
This sequence comes from Prolixibacteraceae bacterium, assembly GCA_028282195.1. Classification (GTDB taxonomy): domain Bacteria; phylum Bacteroidota; class Bacteroidia; order Bacteroidales; family Prolixibacteraceae; genus Sunxiuqinia. The sequence continues at coordinate 23,083 of JANQII010000148.1, read as the reverse complement.
AGAAGGTACAGCCGTTCAGGATTTGCACAATCCTGACAGGGTACTGATTGGTGGCGACCAGGATGAAAGCGGACTTGCTGCAATTGAATCCTTAACTGAAGTTTATGCAAATTGGGTTCCTAGAGAACAAATTGTTCAAACCCGTTTATGGTCTTCAGAGCTTTCCAAATTAACTGCAAACGCATTTTTAGCGCAACGTATATCATCTATAAATTCGGTTTCTGCTCTTTGTGAGAAGACAGGTGCAGATGTTGATGAAATTGCCAGAGCTATTGGAAGTGATTCAAGAATAGGCCCTAAATTTTTAAAAGCATCAGTTGGATTTGGTGGTTCTTGTTTCCAGAAAGATATATTGAACCTTGTTTATCTTTGCCATCACTTCGGTTTACCAGAGGTTGCTGATTACTGGGAGCAGGTTGTAAAAATTAATGATTATCAAAAAAAGCGTTTTGCAAAACAAATAATCGACTCGTTATTCAATACTGTTTCTGGTAAAAAAATAGCAATGTTGGGTTGGGCTTTCAAAAAAGATACGAATGATACGCGTGAGTCAGCAGCAATTTATGTAGCAGGAGAACTTATTCAGGACTTGGCTGAAGTTCACGTTTATGATCCTAAAGTAACAGAACAGCAAATGATAAATGATTTGGTATATGCTGGATTTGGAACTGAAGAAGAAGTATCCAAATTACTCTTTGTGTATGGTAATGCCTATGATGCAACTAATAATGCTCATGCTGTATCTATTATAACAGAGTGGGATGAGTTTAAAGAGTTAGATTGGAAAAAGATATATAACCAAATGTTTAAGCCAGCATTTTTGTTTGATGGCAGAAATATCCTTGACCGTAAAAAAATCAATGAAATTGGTTTTGATTTGAGGAGTATTGGAAAAGGGCTATAGCATTATTATAACAGATACCAAAACCTATAAAATAAATTAATATGAAAGCAGTTATTCTTGCTGGTGGTTTCGGAACACGTATTAGTGAAGAAAGTGGTATTCGACCAAAACCTATGGTTGAAATCGGAGGAAAACCAATTTTGTGGCATATAATGAAGACTTATTCTCATTATGGGATTAATGATTTTATAATATGTTGTGGATATAAAGCATATGTAATTAAAGAGTACTTCTCAAATTATTTTCTTCATAGTTCTGATGTAACCTTTGACATGAAAACAAATAGCATGGAAGTACATAATATGACAGCTGAACCTTGGAAAGTAACGTTGGTTGATACAGGTGAGAATACAATGACAGGTGGACGAGTGAAAAGAATAAAAGAGTATATTGGTAATGAAACTTTTTGTCTGACTTATGGAGATGGAGTTAGTGATGTTGATATCAATAAGTTAATAATGTTCCATAAAAATCACGGGAAACTTGCAACATTAACTTCAGTTAGGCAACCTGGTCGTTTTGGAGTTTTTACACTTCATGGGGCTGAGACTCAAATTGGATATTTTAAGGAGAAACCCAAAGGAGCTACGGATGGCACAGCCTGGATTAATGGAGGATACTTTGTCTTAGAACCTGATGTTTTAGACTATATTGAAGGTGATTCTACGGTATTTGAGAAGGGACCATTAGAGAATCTGGCAACTGATGGACAGTTGTTTGCCTTTAAGCATACAGATTTTTGGCAGCCGATGGATACATTGAGAGATAAAAATGTTTTAGAGGATATGTGGAAAACAGATCAGGCACCTTGGAAAATTTGGGAATAAATTTTAAAAAACAAAATAAAAAAGGTATGAAAATATTAATAGTAGGTAATATGGGCTATATTGGCCCTTGGGTTGCTAAGCAGCTACGTAGTTCTTTTCCAGGTTCAAATCTTATAGGTTTTGATATTGGTTATTTTAGCCATTGCTTAACTAATCCAAAACATTTACCAGAAGTTTATTTAGATCAACAAATCTTTGGAGATAAGAGAAATTTCCCAGAGGAGTTACTTAATGACGTTGATGCAGTTATTGACTTAGCTGCAATATCAAATGATCCAATGGGAAAAGAATACGAGGAAATAACTTATGAAGTAAATTACAGAGCGGCTGTGTCCCTAGCTAAAAAGTCTAAGAAAGCTGGTGTGAAGTCATTTGTATTTGCATCTAGTTGTTCAATGTATGGAGCAGCTTCTGAATTTGCAAAAACTGAAACGGACAGTTTAAATCCGCTTACTGCATATGCAAAATCGAAGGTTAAAGCTGAAGAAGAACTTGAGCCTTTAGCTTCTGGTGACTTTACCATTACTTGCCACAGATTTGCCACAGCGTGTGGATGGAGTAATCGCTTAAGATTAGATCTTGTTTTAAATGATTTTATTGCGGGAGCAGTTGCAAATAAAGAAATTTCCATTTTGAGCGATGGAAGTCCATGGCGACCTTTAATTAATCCTAGGGATATGGCTAGGGCAATTGAATGGAGTGCGACAAGGAAGGGTGCTAATGGCGGAAATTTTTTAGCAGTTAATACAGGAGCAAATGATTGGAATGTTCAAATCAAAGATCTTGCAACGTCTGTTGCTGAAATTATCCCTGGTGTTGATTTGTCTATAAACACCAATGCTGAGCCAGACAAAAGATCATACCAAGTAAATTTTGATTTATTTAAATCTTTGGCTCCAAATCATCAGCCAATTCATAAACTTGATGATACGATTGAAGATTTATATAATAATTTGGGTGAAATGAATTTTTCGGACACAAACTACCGTAGTTCTCAGTTGGTTAGGTTACATGTTTTGTCGAAACTTAAAAAGGAAAATATATTGACCACGGATCTTAAATGGAATTTGTAGTAAATAAATCTTGCAAGTATGATATTTAAAGAACTTGAATTAAAAGGTGCTTTCTTAATAGAAGTTAAGAAATTAGAAGATGAACGTGGTTTCTTTGGAAGGGCATGGTGTCAGAAAGAGTTTGAAGAGCATGGATTAAACGGCAATGTTAAGCAGTTAAACACTTCATTGACATTGAAAAAAGGTACAATTCGGGGAATGCATTATCAAGTTGACCCCTACCAGGAAACAAAATTTATTCGTTGCACCAGAGGACGAATTTTTGATGTAATTATTGACTTAAGACCTGAATCTCCCACATTTATGAAGTGGGTAGGTAACGAATTATCCGCTGATAATTACAAGATGGTATATGTTCCTGAAAACTTTGCACATGGTTTTGTTTCATTGGAAGATAACTCTGAAGTATATTATCCTGTTACTGAATTTTATACGCCAGGAGCTGAAAGAGGTATTAGGTATGACGATGAAGCATTCAATATCGAGTGGCCTATTCCAATTGAAATTGTATCTGAAAAAGATAAGTCTCATTCTGATTTTGACATTAATAGTTTCAATAAACCAGTTTAATTTTTTTTAATGAAAAAAGTAATTATTACCGGAGGAACAGGATTTCTTGGGCGAAATCTTTTATCGTTAATTCCTGAAAGTCAAGATGAATTTTATATTCTAACTTCAAAAGGGAGTATCGATATTGATCAGAAGAATATAAAAATTATAAAATGTAATTTGCTAGATAGAGAATCTGTTGATTCTGTTTTATCCGAAATAAAGGCAACGCATTTACTGCACATGGCTTGGGGTATTGAACCTAGTAATTATAATCTTCCAACTAATTTTGACTGGATAAAAGCTAGCATAGGACTTGTTGAGTCTTTTCATCAAAATGGAGGACAACGAGTAATTGCGACCGGATCTGGTGTTGAGTATGATTGGGACTATGGAAGTTGCATTGAGGGGTTAACTCCAACAAGCAATGAGACCCTTTATGGTGCAGCAAAGAATATTTTAAGACAATATCTGGAATCTTATTGTAAAGAATTCAACTTGGAACTTGTATGGCCTCGTTTATTTTTCCTTTATGGTCCGCATGAACATCCGGTAAGGCTAATTTCTCATGTTATTACAAAATTACTAAAAGGAGAAGAAGCCAGAATTATGAATCCTGCAATATATAGAGATTATATGTACATTAAGGATACTGCTCAAATTCTGATTGACCTGTTGTCATCTGATTTTTCTGGTACAGTAAATGTAAGTACGGGTTTACCTACTAAATTAGGAGATATGGGAAATCTTATTGCGAACATAATCGGTCGCCCCGAATTACTAACTATTGATTCCCCTAAACCATCAAACAGAAGAGTTGTTTATGCAAATGTTAATAAACAGACTAACGAATTAGGGGTAACTCCTCAATATTCACTTGAAGAAGGTCTTATTGAAACAATTGCATGGTGGAAAGATAATATTAACTTGATTTAGAAATAATGGATAAAGTAGTTGTATTGGGTGCCGGGATGGCTGGTTATGGCGCTGCAAAAAGGTTTAAGGAATCAGGTGTTCCTTTCGAGATTTTTGAGAAAAATTCGTATTATGGTGGCCATTGTGCATCATTTACCTTCGATAATAAATGGATATTTGATGATGGCCCTCATATTTCATTTACGAAGCATGAAGATGTAAAAGAAATATTTGCAGAAAATACAGGAAACTCATATTATGAGTTTGAAGCTAATGTTGATAATTATTGGAAAGGAAAATGGATTAAACATCCAGCTCAGGTAAATTTACATGGTTTACCGCCTGAATTTAATGCAAAAATGTTGTATGAAATGATCGAATTGAAGAATGCACCACATAAGCAGGTTAAAAACTATAAAGAATGGTTGTATGCTTCATATGGGAAAACTTTTTCTGAAAATTTTCCAATGAAGTATACTCGAAAGTTCCATACAACTGATGCCGAAAATCTTAGTTTGGATTGGTTAGGTCCTCGAATGTATCAACCTGATTTATATCAGGTAATATACGGCATGCTTTCTCCATCAACTGAAGATGTTCATTACATTAAAGGATTCCGTTATCCTAACAAAAAGGGATTTGTGAATTTTATGAGTGGAGTTGAGAAAGAGGCAAGTGTTCAGTATAACGAAGAATTAGTAAATATAAATTTAAAGAAAAAGCACCTTCGATTTAATTCAGGAAGAGAATTAAACTATAAACATTGTTTTTCTTCAATGCCACTAAATGAAATAATCTCGATTATGGAAGATGCTCCTCCGTGGATAAAGGAGGAGGCAAAAAAGCTGGCATGGACTCAGTGTGTTGTTGTGAATTTTGGTGTGAAGAGAATGAATATCAGCCCTTCGCACTGGAGATATATTTATGATGAAGATTTTTATAGTACTCGATTAAGCTTTCCTAGCATGTTTGGTCCTTCAACTGCTCCTGAAGGGTGTAGTAGTGTCCAAACTGAAATTTATTTTTCTGATAAATATAAGCCTTTGAATAAAAAGGCAGAAGAGTTTATACCTATAATTCAGGATGAACTTATTCAGATGGGGATATTAAGGCCTCATGATGAGATATTAATTAAGAATGCATGGATTTCTCCTTATGCTCAGGTTATATATGATCATGAACGAAAAGGTGCCGTTGAAAAGATTCATAATTTTTTATTAGAAAATAATATTCAATTCGGTGGAAGATATGCTGATTGGGCTTACATATGGTCTGATGAATCTTTTAAGCGAGGTGAGGCTGCTGCTGAAAAAATAGTTGATGATTTGTAGCTGATATGTTTTGAGTTTTACAATATTACATATGGAATGTGTGATCATAGTTCATTTGTTTTTCAGAGACAATTTAATTGTAAAGACTTTACGGTAAAGAATGAACCAATGATAATAATACCAATGCATGCATATCAAATAAAATATAGAAGAAATTCTTACTATGAATATGTTGTGGAATATTTGATGGGATGTTTTTAAATAGCAGATTTTAATGTATAGAAATATTGACTTTCAATTAATAGTTTCCTTTGAGTCTTAAAAAACGTATAATCAAAAATAGTTTTGCAACAATTGTTGCAAAACTATCAACCATATTAAATCATTTGATTCTTGTTCCATTTTTTTTGAAAAATTGGGGAGCAGACTTATATGGTGAATGGATCACGATAACAATTATTCCAACAATTTTAGCTTTTGCTGATTTTGGTTTTGGATCAGCAGCTTCGAGTAGCATGGTACTTGCTTTTGCGGATAAGCGAAAAAAGGAATTTGCTGATATGGCTGCAACTGGATTTAGAGCAGTTTCGCTAATAATAGTTATTGTTATAATATTCTCTTTTGGATTGTTGCAGTTATTAGACTACTTAAATACTTTTGATAAACTTATAATTAGTAGTCAGCAGGCATTTTATGCGATTTTTTTTCTTATGATCGCAAGAAGTGTCGGTTTTTATCAGCAATTTTTTGAAGGTTATTACAGGGCTGCCCAAAAGGCTCATTTAAGTATTTATTTGACATCTTTTAACTCGATTTTTACCATTCTTGGTTCGATCTTAGTCTTGCAATTGGGAGGTGGTGTTGTGCACCTTGCATTAACACCGCTTATTATTACTATATTATTCGTTCCAACTTATTCGTTAATTGCAAGAGGTATACTTCCTGTTCATCGAGAAGAAAAAGGCAAACTTTCTATAGTATTTCTAAAAGATTTTTTCAAAACAGGGTTAGGTTATCTGCTTCAACCAATGTGGCAAGTTTTGCTTCTTCAGGGTACAACTTTTATTGTCCGTATAATTCTTGGACCTGCTCCTGTTGCATTATACAGTACAGTAAGGACTGTCGCAAATATTATCACTCAGGTTGTTAGTATGATTCAAGGATCTACTTTTCCTGATCTTCAGTTTGAAATTGGTGCTAAAAGATTGCAAAATGCTCAGAGAATATTTGTTTCTGTATTAGGACTATCTGCTTTAATAGGTACTTTTAGTTCATTGTTCCTTATATTTTTTGGGCCATGGTTTTATAGATTGTGGACAGCGAATGAATTAAATCCTCCTTCTCTAATGTGGATTCTTTTTATGTCAAGTGTTTTCTTTAAAGCAATATGGTGGGGAGCAGGGATTGTTTTCCGTGCTCACAATAAACCCTATCTTTTCAATATACCTTGTCTATTGAGCGCTATGCTTTCCGTTATTACATCTTATACATTTATTAGTTTTATTGGTATATCGGGTGTTGCGGTGGGTATATTACTTATGGATGTTATTCTGGTGTTTCTCTTAATACCTAAGATTTTTTTGATTATGAAGTTAAATTACTGGGATTTCTATATTATTATCAAACTTTATTTCATTAATAAAATTGCAAAAGGATTTAAGGCTTCCTCAAAGATACTATAACATTTTTTAGTAAAAATGGAAACCCACCTCCTTTGGTGGTGGATAATCTGATTTTAGAAAAATATTTACTCAAGTAAATTAAAGAAAACTACACAATGAAAAAGGAGTTATATGTGCCGTGTTCATATTCCAAATTATGAAAATCAACTTGTAAAAATATTAAATTAATTCGGACAACAAAAAAAAAATAGTTATGCCAAAAATTTCAATCATTACTCCAGTTTATAACGGATTGCCATATATAAAGCAGTGTGTAGAATCAGTACTTAAACAAGAATTGACTGATTGGGAAATGTTAATTGGGAATAACTGTTCAACAGACAATACCAAGGAATATTTAAATTCTCTTGATGATTCCAGGATAAAAATATTTCACCATGAAGATAATCTTGGAGCTTATGGTAATTTGAATTTTTTATTTTCTAGATCAAATTCTCCATTGTCTCAGATTTTATGTGCTGACGATTACTTTTTAAATAATCAGTCATTAAATACTTTGATTGATTTTTGGGAAACATTACCATCTGATTTTGGCATTGTTAAATTTAATAAATCTAGTTTTACCTATAAGGGGTTGGTAAAATATGAAAAAAAAACTATTCCTGAAATTATTGAACCGGAACAATCAATTTATTGGCATTATGTTTTTGGCCATTTCCTAGGGAATCTTTCAAATATTAGTTTGAGGACACATATTGTCGAGGAAATCGGTGAGTTTGACCAGTCTTATCCACACGTTGGAGATTATGATTTTTTTATAAAAGCAGCAAAGCAGCATAAAATGTATCTAAATGAGCAAGATATCATTTATGTTCGGAAGCATGAAGGTGCTGCATCCGTTTACTTAAATAAGAAGGGAGAACATATTGAGCAAAGAATTAAAGTTGTTAATAAACTGTTTAGATGTATTTTGGAAAATAAACCGAAGAATAAATCTTTACTGAAGTTATGGGGAACAATAAATCATGATAGTCTGCAAAGATACGTGGCGGTTAAGATTTATCTGTTTGGCAATAAGCATCTTATGAAGTCATTAATAGAGGCAAATAAAAAAGCGGAGTTTTTATTACCTAAATTGTTAAGGTTGTTAATTTTTGTATTTTCATTGGGAGGAAGACTTTGGAGAGTCATTATAGCAAAAATGCTATTAAAGCAATTAAAATTAATATAGATATTCATGAAAGTTACTCAAATATCGAAAGGCCGTTTCCACCATTTTCACCTTGCTAGGCAAATGGAGAAACATGACTTATTGGGGAAAGTTTATACAGGATATCCTAAATTTAAGCTAAAAGATGAATATGGCATACCTAAGAGTAAAATTATTTCTTTTCCTTGGATTCATACGCCATATATGAAAAGGGGGTTAGTTGGATTGAATAATTTTGCAAAGCTAAATAGGTATTGGGAATGGATTGACCGACAGCTTTTAGATAAATATGTTGCCAAAAGAATAAACAGACCTACCATCCTAGTGGCTTTATCCAGTAACGGATTCATTTCTGGACTCAAGACTAAAGAAATTGGGGGTTATTATATTTGTGATAGAGGTTCATCTCATATTGTATTTCAAAATGAAATTTTAAAAGAAGAATATGACAAGTGGGGTTTTACGTTTAAGGGAATTGATGAAAGGATAATCGAAAAAGAGTTAAAGGAATATAAGCTCGCTGATAAAATTACTGTGCCTTCTAATTTTGCGGTAAGAACTTTTTTGTCGCAAGGAATCGAAAAAGAAAAAATAGTTAAAATACCATATGGTGCGAATTTAAAAAGGTTTAATCAAATATCACGACCCTTGAATGATGAATTTAACCTGTTATGGGTTGGAGGAGTAAATATTAGAAAAGGTTTTATTTATGCTCTTGACGCATTTAATGAGATCGAACATCCTAAAAAAACATTTAACGTAATTGGGCATGTCTCTGTAGAGGTTAAGGAAATCATAAAATCAAGAAAACTAAAAAACGTAATCTTTCACGGAACAGTATTAAATAAAGAATTGCCATTATATTATAGTAAATCTCACGCATTTGTGTTATCTGCTTTTGATGAAGGCTTCGGGATGGTGATGGGTGAGGCTCTTGCTTGTGGTTGTCCTGTTGTTTCAACCGAAAACTCAGGTGCAGAAAATCTATACACGCATGGAGTTGAAGGTTTTATTCTTCCAATTAGAGATTCAAGGAATATAACAGAAAAATTGCAATATCTAATAGATAACCCTGATGTGAGGAATGAAATGTCTTTGAATGCTTTAAAATGTGTGAAGAAATTAGGAGGATGGGATATGTACGGCGAAAATTATGCAAATCTCATAAAATCTTTTAATTAATTTTTTGTGCATTTTAAGTGCTGTGAAGTCATCTAAATAAACTCTAATGAAACTATTATCTGTCGGTAATTTAAATGGTTTAAGCAATACTTGTTTGCATAGACATTGGGCACTAAAAAAAGCTGCTTCTCATGTGGATGAAGTTGATACATCACCACCTAAAATTTCTTTCTGGTATAGAATTGCTTATCGCCTTTTTCAATGGTACATACCTGTTCGGCTTCCTGATATTGTTGGGGCTAACAATAAAATAATGCAGCTAGCTGACAAGAACGAATATGATATAATCTGGATTGATAAAGGTATTACAATTAATGCAGCAACATTAAAATATATAAAACGTAAATCTCAAAAAATAAATATAGTAAGTTTTACGCCTGACAATATGGCTATGCGTCATAATCAAAGTCAGAATTTTTTAAATTGTATTAAGCTGTATGATTATCACATAACTACCAAGTCGTTTATTGTTGATGATTTGTACAAATTAGGCGCCCAAAAGGTGCTTTTTACTAATAAAAGTTTTTCAGAAGATTTTCATTATCCACGTAATTTATCAGAATTTGAAATTGATCGATTAGGTGGAGACGTTGGATTTGTTGGAGTTTGGGAAAAGGAAAGATGCAATAGTGTTATGCATTTAGCTAAAAATGGAATAAATGTAAGGGTTTTTGGTGCGGGAAAATGGAAAGAGTATAAAAACAAATACCCAAATCTTATTGTAGAAGATAATGGGTTGTTTTCAGAAGATTATCCAAAATCCTTTCAAGCTTTTAAGATTTCATTATGTTTTTTAAGAAAAATAAATTGTGATCTTCAGACGGCAAGGACGATGGAGATACCTGCCTGTGAGGGATTTATGATGGCTGAGCGCACCACAGAACATGAGGTTTTATTTGAAGATGGAAAAGAAGCTGTTTTTTTCTCTGGTGATGATGAACTATTAGAAAAATGTAAATATTATTTAAAAGCTGAAGAGGAGAGGATTCAAATCGCAAAAATGGGTAGAAAACGTTGTATTGAATCGGGGTATTCAAATGAAGAAACTTTTAAAAAGCTATTAAATAGGATAATTTAACAAATCTATAATGAATTGATTGATGTCTAGCACTTTTATCAAAAAATTTAAAAGATTAATTTGGGTTTCTATTATATTTAGCGCTCTTTTTCAGCTTTTATTTTATAATAGTTGGGGTAATTTATTTGCAGTAGGTTTAATATTGATAGCTTGGTTTTTTATATCAGGGTTAATTCTGAATAAAAACCGTTTTAATAAATTCCCAATATCTTCATTTCTTGTTTTTGGGTATTCATTTACTCAACTAATCTTACCAATTATATTTACTACATTAGAAAATAAACCTGTAATCTACAATTTGCAATTGCCATATAAGGTATTTACTCACTCATTTCTAAGTTTTCTCATAATCTTGTTGTCTCATGAACTATATATTCGTAGTAATTTTGTCTCACTTATTAATTTTCGTGTTAAGAAAAGATTAGCACGCTTTTCATTTTTCACTCCACCTTCAGTTTTTCAATTATGGGTTTTAGGTTTTATAGGTTTGTTTGGTATGCTTTTTTCTCAAATGTCTGAAGCAGGTGTTTTAGGAAAAGTATTACATGGACTTGAAATTTTTCTCTATGCCCCATATTTTCTCTTTTTCCTTGATTTAACAGAATTTAAAAAGATCCAAAGATCAATAAGTAAAAACCAAATCTTTTTAATCCTTATCTATACTGGTTTTATTTTTGTTTTCAGCATAGCTAAAAATAGTAGGGGATCCTTTATGAATAGTTTTACTGCGTTGGGTTTTACTTACTTTTTAGGTTTATTAGTTAATCATTATAACTCAAAGATTTTTACATTTAGAAATTTGACAATTATTTCTTTAGCTTTTTGGCTAATTACAGGCCCATTAACAGACATTGGGATTGCAATGGTAATTGTAAGGGGATCAAGAGGAGATGTTGAAAAAAAGGTTCTAGTTGAGAAAACGATTGAAACTTATAAAAATAAAGACTTAATTCACATGTATAAAAAAATGGCAAAAACTGAAACAATAGAAATTGGGGGCTGGGATGAACGGTACTTGGATAACATTTTCCTGTCAAGATTTTGTAATGTGAAATTTATAGATGCCAGCTTAGTTTGTGCAGAGAGATTAAATAATGGAAATTCTCATTATAAGAGATTTATTATAAATCAATTTTTGGCAACCTTTCCTGCACCTGTCTTAAAGTTTCTAAGTATAAATATTCCAAAAAAAACCTTGACTTCTATGTCTGCAGGAGATTATTTATATCATCTCACTGGTGCTGCAAATGCTATTGGAGGATTTAGAACTGGAAATTTCTCCGGTACAGGAATGGCTGCCTTTGGTTGGTTTTATTTATTTATTTTAGGAGTATTGATTTTTCCATTATTCTTTCTGTTAGATACCCTTGTCTATTTTAGAAAAGATCCTGAGAATGATCGTGTAATTCCTATTTTTAGTTTCGCTATTTTATTGTCAATAACCGATGTATTTGTTTTTTTGCCTGATGAAAGTGTTCTGGATATTGCTTCCTACATTGTACGGGGGTGGTTGCAAATGATGTTATTCTATTTTGTTTTATTTAAATTATCTGCTTTTATAGAAACTATCAGCTTCCCAAATAAAAAGACATTTAGAAGTATATAGAACTTTGAATTATAATTTTATGTATAGATTAATTTTCTTAAAGGACTAATCATAAGATTACAAATTGTGAGGATATAAATCGTAAGATTATTTATCTAATTTGATGTGAGTTGGGTATATGGTGAACGACACTTTTATATTAGTGTTTGACAAGTTCCATACTCATCATCTACATGATTCAAGATTGAATATTGGCCTTTTATACTTGACTTTTTCAATAAATATCATAACTGAAAAAACAGAAAAATAAAAGAAATTAATATATTGATGATATCTGAGTAGGTAAGCTTTCTTTTTAATGATCTTAGTAACTGTTAGGAAATTTGTTGAAAAGAATTTTAGACCACAAGTAAAACCAAAGGGTAATTATCTCATATTGAGTTTTTAACGACAAAAAATCAATATTAATGAGAAATTACCCAAGTGATTTGACCGATGCCCAATGGCAATTTATAGAAAAGATCTTAAACGAAAAACGAAAACGGCAACATGATTTACGAAAAATCTGGAATGCAATCTTATACCTGGTGAAAACAGGTTGCCAGTGGCGGATGCTGCCCAAAGACTTTGCCCCATGGTCAGCTGTGTATTATTATTTTAAGAAATGGAAGAATGACGGTACTTTTGAAGAGATATTGGATATGCTAAATGCAAGACAGCAAAAATCGCAAAGGAAAAAAGAACTTCCCAGTGTTAGCATAATTGACAGCCAATCGGTAAAGGCAGCCCATACATGCAGTCAGGATATTGGATATGATGCAGAAAAAAGGATTAAAGGCAGGAAGCGCCATATAGTCACCGATACATTGGGTTGCCTGCTTTTAGTGCTTGTCCACGGGGCAGGGGTACAAAACAGAAATGGGATAGCCTGTTTTGAAAGCCAAATTTTTAGGTAGCATTAAAACCATAATTGCTGACGGTGGGTACAGTGGGCAACCAATTATTGATTGGGTAAAGGATATCCTTTCCTGGAAACTTGAAATCATCAAACGCTCAGAACATCCTGAATTTAAAGTATTACCTAAAAAATGGATAGTTGAAAGGACTTTAGCATGGATTTCTTATTCCAGAAGAAGTTCCAGAGATTATGAAAGGCTAACTGAAACTAGTGTCGTGTCAATTCACAAATGACGTATATAATTTGTATCTTTGGAAAAAAACATGAGGTACAAAGTAACATTAACACAAAAGGAGCGCACCGAACTACTCGAAATAACAAAGAAAGGTAAACGTAGTGCCCAAATAATCAGGAATGCCTTGATATTGCTGAACTGTGACCATGGAGAGTTTGGTGACAAAAAGAAAAGTTCAGAAATTGCATCGGTTTTGCAAATAGGGGACAGAACTATAGACCGGGTAAAAAAGCTGTTTGTAGAAGAGGGGTTTGAAATTGCAGTTTATGGCTTTAACAAATCCAAGGCACGCCCCCAGAGGCATGCCTTGGACGGTGATGCCGAGGCCCACCTGGTCTCATTGTGCTGTAGTGAGCCGCCAGAGGGTTTTGCCAGATGGTCCCTGCGGTTACTGGCGGACCGGATGGTGGAATTGAAATATGTAGCAAATGTCTCCCATGAAACGATAAGGAAGACGTTAAAAAAAACGAACTTAAACCCTGGAAAGTAACAGGTTGGGTCATAGGCAGGGCAAGGTGTGGGCAGTTTGTTGCGGACATGGAAAAAGTATTGGATGTTTACAAGCGTCCGTACAGCCCGGATTTTCCAGTCGTGTGCATGGACGAATCGCCTAAACAATTAATCAAGCAGACAAGGCTGCCAATCCCAATGAAACCTGGCAGTGAAAGGAAGCAGGATTACGAGTACATCCGGAGTGGCACGTGTAATATTTTCATGGCCAATGAACCATTGCAGGGCAAACGGTATGTTGAAATCACAGAAAGGAAAACAAAAAAAGATTGGGCTATGTTTGTAAAGAAAATTGCTGACGAGCTATATCCTAAAGCATCATTGATAACCTTAGTGATGGACAACCTGAACACACATAGCACTGGGGCAATATATGAGGTGTTCCCCGCGGGTGAAGCCCAAAGACTGTGTGGACGGTTCAATTTTGTTTATACACCAAAACATGGCAGTTGGTTGAACATGGCAGAAATAGAATTAAATGTATTGAACGGACAATGCCTGTCAAAACGGATTGATAAAATTGATGAAGTAAAACGGGAAGCAAAAGCCTGGGCAGATTATCGGAATAAAATTGATTCTGCAATAGACTGGCAGTTTACCGCACCTGATGCAAGGATAAAACTGAAAAGACTTTATCCGTCAGTAGAGGATTGACGCGACACTAGTGAAGCTATTACCCAATTGGCAATGATAAGGATTTTCATTAATAGAACTTAAATATAATTTCCTAACAAGTTACTTAAATATGATTAAAAAAATATGGATATACTTCTTTTAACTCATCCAGATTTTGTTGACTCTAAGAGCATGCCTAGATATGCTAAATACCTTAGTGATGGACTTTCAAAAAGAGGGCATAATGTGTTAACATTAACGGCACAACCTTTTTTTTCAAAAATTCCTTCACCAAAAGGAATAAAAAAATGGTTGGGTTATATTGATCAATTTATTTTATTTCCAATCATATTTAAATTGAATTATTCAAAAAAATATAAAAACTTTTTTTATGTAGTAACAGATCATGCTTTAGGAATATGGATTCCCCTTGTTCGCAAAAAACCACACGCTATTCATTGCCATGATTTTATAGCTCAAAATTCTGCCTTAGGCAGAATTACTGAAAATAGTATTAACAGATCGGGTAAGATTTATCAGAAACTTATTAGGAGAGGGTATGTAAAGGGTGATTACTTCATAGGTATATCTTTAAAAACACAACAAGATCTACACCGGTTTTTAAAGTTTTTGCCTAGGGTATCTGCTGTTATTTACAATGGCTTTAATCAGGAGTTTAAACCAAGTCAAAATATTATACAAACGAATAGCTCCTTGTCTAAGAAGTTGGGTGTTAATTTAGAAAAAGGATTCATACTAAATGTTGGTGGAAATCAATTTTATAAAAATAGAATTGGAGTTATTGAGATTTATAGTGAATGGCGTTCCAGGAAGAAAAGTAAAATACCATTACTCCTGATTGGTGCTAAACCAACTGAAAAGCTGCAAAGTAAACGAAATGAATCGCCATTCAGAAATGAAATTCATTTTCTAATTGATGTTGATAATAGTATGTTGAAAGAAGCATATAAGGGGGCTTCATTATTTCTATTTCCGTCTATAACAGAGGGGTTTGGGTGGCCAATTGCAGAGGCAATGGCTTCTGGATGCCCTGTAATTACAACTGGAGAAGCACCAATGAATGAAGTAGGAGGTGATGCTGCTTTTTATATTTCTAAAAAACCATCAAATGAAAACGATCTGGTGGAATGGTATGAAGAAGGGGCTGGACTGATTGAAAAAATTCTAAATATGACAGATGGTGAAAGAGCTGAAACTATAAATAGAGGTTTAGAAAATGCGAAGAGGTTTGACACCGAAAAATGCATGAGTAAAATTGAAAATGTTTATAAAGAAATATTTGAACTTCATTCAAAATGAAAGTGATTCATGTGGTGGATAGTCTTAATAAAGACGCAGGAGGTCCCTCCAGAAGTGTGCCTCAAACTTGTCAGTATCTTGCGGACTTAGGATTAACTATAGAGTTAGTTACCAAGCCCGATGATAATAATGTTGAAGTTAAAACATCTTCTTCATTCCACGTAAGGTTGGTTAGTTTTGGATCATTATTATTTTATGGTCTCAAACTAAAAAAGAGTGAAGTTTCTTGTATCCACCTACAGCATATTTGGAATCCTTATATCCATATTATGGCATGGATTGCACGGTTGAAGGGGATTCCTTATATAGTTACACCTCGCGGCATGCTGGAACCTTGGATAATGAACCGTAATAAATGGAAGAAAAGGCTGGCCATGTTTTTATATCAGCGAAAAGATTTAAAAAAGGCTGCTGCAATTCATGCCACTTGCGAAATGGAAAAAGATAATGTTAGAAAACTTGGTTTTACCAATACAATGCACGTTATTCCAAATGGTATTGATTTATCTCGTGTTCCTGAACCAAAATCGGATTATCGAACAAAAAAAGTGGTTTTTCTATCGCGCATTCACGTAAAAAAAGGAATTGAGCTACTTTTAGATGCATGGAAGAAGCTGGAAAATAATCAATGGGTACTTGAAATTGCAGGAGAAGGCGAAGAGGCTTATGTCAATAGTCTTAAGGAAAAAATTAAATATGAGAACATTAATAACGTTAACTTTGTCGGTTCGCAATATGGAACAGCAAAATGGGATTTTCTTAAAAGTGCCAATGTTTTTATTTTACCTACATATTCTGAGAATTTCGGGATTGTAGTCGCAGAATCTTTAGCTGTTGGGGTACCTGTTATAACTACAAAAGGGACACCTTGGGAAGAACTAAAAACCGAAAACTGTGGTTGGTGGATTGACCTTTCAGTAGACAACATTATAAGTGTTCTCCAAGAAGTATTTACTATAAAACCTAAACAATTACAGAAGATGGGTGAAAATGGTAAAGCTTTGATCAAAATAAAATATGATATAACTCAAGTGGCTAAGAACGTGAAAAATATGTATTTGGAATTCTGGTGTTAAGCTTTTTTATTAGAAATAGATAATTATGTCGAATTTAATTACAGCGGTTATATTGACTTATAATGAAGAAATTCATATAGAACGATGCATAAAGTCTCTTCAGGGAGTAGTGGATGATATTGTTGTTGTTGATTCTTATAGTACTGACCAAACCACTAAACTTGCAATGAATTTAGGTGCAAGGGTATTTTCTAATGAATGGGTTAACTATTCTAATCAATTCAATTGGGCTTTAAAAAATACCTCCATAAAAACAGATTGGGTTTGGCGAATTGATGCAGATGAGTATATTTCTTATGCTAAAGATTATGATATTAGAAAGTTTCTTCTCGGATTAAAAAGTGAGATAAATGGAGTATATGTTCGACGAAAAATTATTTTCTTGAATAAGGCATTATTGCATGGAGGATGGTATCCAGTTTGGCATCTGAAATTATGGAAAACAGGAAAAGGTTACTGTGAGAGTCGTTGGATGGATGAGCATATAAAACTAAATTCGGGGAAAACTATTAAAATGTTGATTGACCAAGTTGACCACAATTTAAATGATTTACATTGGTGGATTAATAAGCATAATGGATATGCTACAAGGGAAATGGTTGATTTATTAGATAGTAAATATTCAATTTTTTCAAAAGATGAAGTTGTCTCGAATCTTTTTGGAACTAGTGAGCAGCGTAAAAGATGGTTGAAGTTAAGATATGTAAAACTACCTCTTTTTATTAGGCCTTTTTTTTATTTCATATATAGATATATTTTTCATGGTGGATTCCTTGATGGGATTCAAGGGCTAATCTGGAATTTTCTTCAAGGATTTTGGTATCGTTTTTTAGTTGACTCGAAAATATATGAATTAAAAAAGAAGTTTAACAATGATAAAACTAAGATAATTGACTACATAAAGTTAAATTTCACAATGAGAATGTAGTAGGTAATTTATGTTTAATGTCATGAGTAAAATGTCAAAACAACAAATCAAAATATCTGACTATAACTTTAAGTTTAGCTTAAAAAATAAAATGGGTAGAGTTCTATGGATTATTTTTTGTTTAATTCTTTTTCGTCCTTTCTTCTCAAAGTTTTTTAGGAAATGGAGGATATTATTACTTAAAATATTTGGTGCAAAAATATGTTGGCGATCAGAAGTATATTCATCTGTAAAAATATGGGCACCATGGAATTTAACTTTAGGATATGATTCTTGTCTGGGGCCTCAGGTTGATTGTTATAACCAAGGTAAAATTACAATTGGAGATAATACGGTTATATCACAAAAGACTTATTTGTGTGCATCAAGTCATGATTATACCAGTAATACTCACACTTTAATTTTAAGGCCAATTACTATTCATGATCAGGTTTGGATTGCTGCTGATGCATTTATAGGACCTGGGGTTACTATTGGACAAGGATCTGTAATTGGTGCTAGATCTGCAGTGTTTAAGGATATTGATAATTGGAGTGTAGTCGGAGGCAATCCAGCTAAATTTATTAAAAAAAGAGTTATTTGCTAAAAACAGAAATGGTGTCAAATATAATTTTCAGAGATAGTGGGTCAGTTATTTTTTAATATCTTAAATAACTTCAAAGAGTATTTTAAACTTACAAAAATCTAGTTTTTGTAGTAAACAATAAGTTCAATTAGTTGAGTTGAACTATTTTAATATTTGTTATTAAGGTTTTTTATGAAAGTATCAATAGTTACGGTTGTTTATAATAATAAAGACTTTGTAAAAGACTGTATTGAATCAGTTCTTAGTCAAAACCATCCAAATATTGAGCATATTGTTATAGACGGAGGTTCAACGGATGGAACTCAGATGCAAATTGAGCAATTTAATGATAAGCTAGCATATTATATATCAGAAAAGGATAATGGTATGTACAACGGCTTAAATAAGGGAATTAATCAGGCAACAGGGGAGATTGTAGGAATATTGCATTCCGATGATCTTTTTTATGAATCAAATACTGTAAAAAAGATTGTTGATATATTTTGCTCCTCAAATGCTGATCTTGTGTATGCAAATGGAATATATACCGATAAAGATAATGTCGGAGTGATAAAAAGAATATATAATTCAAAACCGTTTAAAAAGAAGTATTTAAAATTTGGATGGATTCCACTGCATACTACTATTTATGTGAAAAAGGATGTTTTTAAAAAATACGGTTTGTATAATGAAAATTATAAAATTGCTAGTGACTATGAGATTTCTTTGAGGTGGTTTCAGGAGCCTAATCTAAAGAAAGTTTTTTTTGATCAGAGGGTTGTAAAAATGCGTTTGGGAGGGAAAAGTACTTCTTTTAATTTACAAAAGATGAAATCGATTGAAGATTTGACAATTATAAGAAACTTTAACCTGTTGGGAGTTATAACTTTAATATCTAAGATAATTAGAAAAATTCCTCAATACATTTCACCAATATTTAATCGTAAGTACGCCTAACTCTTCATTTGTAGATGATTAATTAATTTAAAACATTTATAGTAGGTGTATTATGAGTAATTCGTCGAGATTGCTCATAAAATAATGGATTTGACCTTAAAAAAAAATCATAACCTTGAAGCCCACCTCCTCTCTGAGAGAAGTACTGATATTGAAAATATCCTATTCTGGGATATTTAGTTTAAGTGTTTCAAACAGAAAAGGGAATGAAGAAACTGATTGAAGTAAACTTTTACACTTAACAATCTGTTTAATTTGTTAGAGTGTGAACTAGTTATCATCGATTATGGACGTAAATCTTTTCATTCCGGTCATGCATAGGAGAGAAAGTCGAGAAGTAAAAAGAATGAATTTAAGTTTAGCAGTTTAATAAAATAGAGAAAAGTAATTAAAGGATTAAAGCATGTTTCTGATTTTAAAGTTTTTTTAATTCATATAAACATAAATATTATGAAAGCTGAAATGTTGAAACGTTTTTTTATTACAGTTTCACGTATGGCAATTGGATGGGTTTTTATTTATGAAGGGTTGTCAAAGTTATTTGAAAATAGTATGTCTATTGCACCATTCCTTAGAAATACCACTGGTTTTCTGTCAGGATTTTATCACTGGCTTGGTTCTCCAGAACTAATTGGGATTGTTAATCTTTTGAATATTGCAGCTCTACTACTTATCGGAGGAGCTCTTTTTGTAGGTTTATTCATCAGGTACGTAGCGTTATCGGGAGTTATCTTATTAGGTCTCTATTACTTTGCTTATCCCGCATTTGGAGAGACTTTGTTAGTACAACCCGAAGGCAATTTGTTTATTGTAAATAAAATTTTTATCCAAGCTTCGGTACTGGTAGTGTTTATTTATATAAATGAAAAGGGCTACAGAATTGATTTGGTTTTAAAAACTTGGCTGAATAAATTTGGAAAATCACATAAAGAAATTAGTAATGTTGAAGTAAATGCAAGAAGAGAAGCACTTAAGAATCTTGCAACTTTACCGATTTTAGGTCTTTTAGGGTTTGGAGCATTTCACAGTCGCAAGAAATATAATGTTGATATTATGTCAGGAGCAACTATCCGGGTAGATAAAATTGACGTGAGTGAATTAACTGCGTATTCCTGCCAATTCGGACACTCAGTCCCGCGCAAAACGGACACCTAGTCCTGCTGAAAACGGACAGTTTTCCTATCGCTCATTTTCACACATTTTACTGGCATAAATTTAATTGTTTTTATATTTCTTTCTTAATGTATCTCCATCAAGTTCCATTCTATGTGCACTGTGCACCAATCTATCCAGGATAGCATCGGCTATTGTAGGCTCTCCAATAACGTCATACCATTTATTTACGGGCAATTGTGACGTTATGATTGTTGATCTTTTTCCATGCCTGTCCTCCAACAAGTCAAGTAATATTAATCGTTGAGCATTATCAAGTGGTTTCAATCCAAAATCATCCAGGATGAGCAGATCCTGTTTTTCGATTTTATCCATTTCCTTAAAATAGCTGCCATCTGCCCTTGCAATTTTCAACTGATCAAACAGTTTTGTGCAGTTACGGTAAAAAACCTTATACCCTTGTTGACATGCCTGGTACCCAAAAGCAGAAGCCAAATAGCTTTTTCCCAATCCGGTCGGGCCAGTCAGGATCAGGTTTTGTTTTCCTGTTATCCAGTTGCAGGAAGATAACTGTAGTACCTGGTTTTTATCCAAACCTCTTTTGGCCGTATAATCTATCTGTTCCACACTTGCCTGGTAGCGGAACCTGGCTCTTGCTGTTAGCCTCTTTAGCCTTCTGTTGTAGCGGTCGTCCCATTCAGACTGTACAAGAAAGGATACAACCTGATCAGTTGTAAAATCTTTGTTTCTGCCAGTTTCGACCATTTCTTTGTATGCCCGGGTAAAACCACTCAGGCGCATCTCTTCAAGTTTTTGCAATGTTGTTGATTGATTCATATTCTTTTAATTTAAAAATTGATTATTTATAATTCTCTTTCCCTCTTATGTTTTCGTGCAAAGGAAGTTTGTAATTAACCGGATCTTCAGGATCTATTTTGTGGATATTGTTTTTAAGTGAGTTGCTGACAAACCGGTAGGATATACTGTTGTATTGGATCGCCCTTTTGCAAACGTGTTCAAGGTCTTCTGTTTTGTATCTTTTCCCAAGGTTCAATACCCCCAGGCAGGATTTATAAGCCTGCTGAGGATGTTCTTTACTTTCCAGTAACAGCTCTGTAAATGTCTGTATTGATCCTCCCATTTGTGCTGCCCATTTGACGAACCGTTCGGTATTCCACCCGTCCACGAACTGATGATTTGGCGGCATATGGTCTTTAATGGTTGAATAGCCGTATCTCTTACGGTTTCTCGGGTGCATGGCGATCCGGATATTATCCAGAAAGACCTCAACTACTTTACTGGTGTATATCGTTTTTACTTTCTTTCCGGTATGCTGAAAAGGAACACTGTAATAATGTTTATCTTCCTTCAGGTAGACATGATGGTGAAACTCAACCCTGGATACCTGATAGTGTTTCATCTCATATCTTCCTATTGGTAAGGGCTGTAGCTCATTGCTTTCAATCTCATCAAACAGTTCCCTGCGACTTTGGTCCCTTCGCTGAAACTTAGTATTGTTCAGCTGCTCCAGTTCCTCCCAAATTGCTTCATTAAGTTCCCCAAGCGAGAAGAATGTCATATTTCTTAAACGGGCAAAGATCTTCTGGTAAACAATCCTCACGGCGTTTTCTACCAGGGATTTATCTTTTGGTTTGCCCGGACGGGTGGGAAGGATAACGGTATTGTAATGTCGAGCCAGGTCATAATAAGTCTGGTTAAGCAGTGGCTCATAGTTACATGCTTTGGAAACAGCAGATTTAAGGTTGTCAGGGCAGATTCCCCGAGTGGCCCCACCATAATACCTCCACGCATTTTCATTGGCCCAAATCCAATCTTCCAGCTTCTGGCTCTTTACTGCCTCAACGTAAATCAGCTGGCTGGCCCCAAGGATGCTTACAAAGATCTCGGCATTATGGATCTCTCCGGTTTCCTGGTCTGCATAATGCATCTTCTTTCCTGTAAAGTCAACATACAATAAATCACCGGCTTTGTGATTGATATGCATCCCGGCCTTACGTTTACTTTCCCACATCCGGTAATGATGACAGAACCGGGAATAACTGAAACCATCAGGATTACCCTCCTTATACTCTTCCCAAAGAAGGTACAAGGTTACACCAACTCGTGACAACTCCTTTTCATAATAGGTAAACTCCCCGGCCAGTGCTTCGTAAAGCGGATTCGAGGATTTATTACTCTTTTCAAAAAGCTCAAAAACTTCGGTATCGCTCAACAGGGTAATATCATAGTAAGATAAACCGCTACGCTTAAACTCAGCCAGGTATTCGCCAACACTGGTCTTGCTTACCTGAACTGCTTCTGCAATTTTTCGGATACTAAATTTCAGCTCCTGGTTCAAACGAAGTATTTCTCTAATTTTTTCCACGTTGATTCTTTGTCTTGCCATTTGATTCTGTTGATGGTTTGGATCAACAGATTTACAAATATTATTCGTGGAAAATGAGCGGATCATATCGTACAGTTTACAACTGTCCGTTTTGAGCAGGAATCACTGTCCGTTTTGATCCCATCGGGTGTCCGTTTTCAACAAGAATCCTTGTCCGGAATCAACAGGAATTGGTGTCCGCTTTCAGCAAGAACGGGTGTCCGTTTTGCTCAAGAATATGCA
>JANQII010000143.1 GCA_028282195.1 Prolixibacteraceae bacterium | reverse complement strand
CGCATAGTCCGGCAGCTGCCGGATAAACGATTTTTTAACGCGGTCAAAAATCAAAAGAACGATACTTGGGCTGTCAGATCAGGCGTGACGCGACACTAGTAATGTTATGCCCTTACAGGGCAACTAAATGAGAAAATATTAAACAACACAACAGCAAAAGCACCAACCAGATCAAAAACAAAAGAGTTACATCATGTCAAAACCGTCTCCGAGACCTAAAACCGGTAGCAACATAATGACAATCGGTTCGCCGAGGTCTAAAACACCGAGTAACATAATGACAATTGCCTCAGGGAGGCCTAAAAGACACAACCACACAGAGACAACACCATTAAAAAGGGTAAATTATAAGTAGCAACATGATGACAATTGTCCCAAACAGATAAAATTACAACCGTTGCAGGCCTACGAATGGAAGACAGAGGCCTCGTTTAGGGTTTTGTAGCCCTACAAATGGTCCCGCGAGGTCTAAAACTAACGTTCGTAGGGCTACGAAAGCCTCAGCGAGGGTAAAAAGGAACAATCGTAGGGCTACGAAAGCTTCCCCGGGCCCTAAAAGACCATGTCGTAGAGGTGCAACGGGTCATTTTACATCCAGCGCTTGTTTTCGTAGGGCTACGAAAACAAGATTTTATCATCATCAACTCAGTTGTTTTTCAACCTTCAACTAACTTCACCCTTTATTAACCACAAAAAACAATTCGTTTACCGAAATTTCTGTGAAGCTTGTTCTATAGTCAATACTTTTAGCATGATTTTATAATAGCTGTAAGCCTTTTAAAATTAAATGCTCAAATTAGATAAAGAAATATATATGAAGATCGCGCTGATAGGCTACGGAAAATTGGTAAAACCATTGAGAAAATTATACTGCATCGTGGCCACGAAATTATACACACTATAGATATTGATAATCAATACGAACTTACGGTTGGAAACCTGTAAAAAGCAGATATAGCTATCTGTGGAAGATGTTTCAGCTGCTGAGTTCAATTTTGATAAAAAGGACTACTTAGTATGAACGAACTTTAAAATATTTAATATACGATATAATGAGACAACTTCTTACAAACAAGTGGTTTAAATTCATATTCGTTGGCCTGATTTATATGTTATGGGTCATCTGGCTTAAAAATTACTGGTGGCTTATTGGCCTTGCCATTATTTTCGATATGTACATTACCAAAAAAGTACACTGGGCATTCTGGAAAAAGAAAGATCCACCAGGTGGAAAGCAAACCAAGGTAGTTGAATGGGTTGACGCGATTATTTTTGCAGTAATTGCCGCTACTTTCATTCGTATGTTTTTCATTGAAGCGTATAAAATTCCTACTTCTTCAATGGAAAAATCAATGCTGGTTGGCGATTTCCTTTTCGTGAGCAAAACTGCTTACGGGCCCAAATTGCCAAACACGCCAATTTCGTTTCCATTTGTACACCATACCATGCCATTGACAAAAGACACCAAGTCGTACCTGGAGTGGATTAAAAAGCCATACAGAAGAATTGCGGGCCTGGGTGAAATTAAAAATGATGATATAGTGGTATTTAACTTCCCCGCAGGAGATACGTTGGCAATAAATAGGCCAACTGAAAATTACTACGAACTTATTAGGTCACACGGTCGCGAATATGTTTGGACTGACACTCGCCAGTATGGAGAAATTATCAGTCGCCCGGTTGACAAACGTGAGAACTACATTAAGCGTTGCGTCGGTATTCCGGGAGATGTATTGGAACTAAAAGAAGGTCAGCTGTTTGTAAATGGCAGCGAGCAAACTGTTTTCGGAGGTGTTCAGTATCATTATATTGTTACCACCGACGGAACTTCAATCAATAAAAGAAAACTTGAAAAATTAGGTATCGCAAAAGCTGACCAGAATGTGTTCTCAGGTTCTCAATTCCTGTTTCCTATGACAGACGAGCAGGTTGAAGAGCTTGGCAAGCTTAGAAATGTAAAAAACATTAAGCGCGTAAATATGCCTGCCGGAAATGCAGATAAAGATATCTTCCCTCATAGAAAAGATTATCCATGGAATGTTGACAATTTTGGACCTCTTGAAGTACCTAAAAAAGGCGAATCAGTTAATTTAACGATGAAGAACCTTTCGATTTACGAGCGTATCATTGATTTGTATGAAGGCAATGATTTAGAGGTTAAAGACAGCACCATTTACATTAATGGAGTAGCTACTGATAGCTATACCTTTAACATGGATTATTACTGGATGATGGGTGACAATCGCCACAACTCAGCTGACTCACGTTACTGGGGATTCGTTCCAGAAGACCATGTTGTTGGAAAAGCAGTCTTTATCTGGCTTTCGCTTGACAAAGAAAAGAGCTTTCCGGCAAATATTCGCTTTAAGCGATTGTTTAGATCGGTACATTAACTCCCGAATCGGCTCAGAAAACTTTAGAAATTTTAGATAATGAAACAATTAATAACTATAGCAGAATTTAGTAATGCGCTTGATGCCAAATATAGCCTTCTTAAGGATATGCTAGAACAAGCCAAAATACCATATATCATAACTAATGAGAATGCAAGATTGGTCGAGCCATTTATTATAAGCCCAAGCAATGAAGCTATTGAAATCAAAGTATATGAAGATAGATTTGTGGAAGCAAATGAGATACTTAAATCAATTCAATAAACCAAAAAAACTTATAAATATATTTAAAGATTTATCTTTATAATCAAAAATCAGCCTGAAGCTATTCCATTGAAAACAACATTTACAAATAAGAATTATGAATACTAAAAACTACCCCGGTGTTTCAATAAGAGTTAAAGCAGTTGTTACCGACTCAATTATACTTGTCATTTTCATTGTTGGAGTCACTTATTTATTTGAAAGTTTTCAAAGTGTACCTGACTTCATGCGAATTGCGGCATTTGTATTTATTTTTCTTCTTTATGATCCTCTTTTTACTAGTACTCTTGGAGGTACAATTGGTCACATGATATTTGGGATTAGAGTGAAAAGAGAAAAGAATCTACAGAGAAACATTCTTTTTCCTTTGGCTGTGATCAGATATATTGTCAAAGCTTTACTAGGATGGATTTCATTACTAACAGTTTCTGGGAATAAAAAGGGTAAAGCAATTCACGATTTAGTAGTCCGGTCAGTAGTTATATATAAAGAATAAGATGATTCTAAAATAAAATAGTAAAACCAACACTTATGAATGTATTAGAACTTCATCTGATATATTCCTCTCAGTCCATTTCAAAATGTGTTAAACACAAAAAACAAATCATTAACCGAAATTTCTGTGAAGCTTGTCAGATAGTTAATACTTTTAGCATGAATTTATATCTTTGTAAGCCTTTTAACACAAAAGACACAAATTGGATAAAGTATAAAGAATGAAAATCGCACTGATAGGCTACGGGAAAATGGGCAAAACCATCGAGAAAATTGCATTGGACCGTGGCCATGAAATTGTACTCACGATAGATATTGATAATCAACACGAACTTACGGTTGAAAACCTGCAAAAAGCTGATGTAGCTATTGAATTCACCATTCCTTCTTCTGCCATTGGCAACTATTATACATGTTTTGAAAGCGGTATTCCTGTGGTTAGTGGTACTACCGGCTGGTTGGATAAAAAAGATGAGGTGTTGGCGAAAATGAAAGAGTCTGATGGAACCTTCTTTTATGCATCGAATTTTAGTGTTGGCGTAAACCTGTTTTTTGTTTTGAATAAAAAGCTGGCCGATTTAATGCAAACACAAAAAGAGTACGATGTAAAAATGGAGGAAGTGCACCATACTCAAAAACTGGATGCCCCAAGTGGAACCGCAATTTCATTAGCTGAAGATATTTTCGATATTCACCCTGTTAAAGATAAGTGGATCTTTGAAAAGCCTGCTGCAAAAGAAGAAATGCAAATTACGGCAATCCGCGAAGGGCAGGTTCCCGGGATTCATCGCATAAAGTATGAGTCTGATGTAGATTATATAGAAATTGAACACAGCGCGAAAAACCGTCTGGGGTTTGCAACCGGGGCTGTTTTGGCTGCCGAGTTCAGTTTTGGTAAAAAAGGACTACTTAGTATGAACGAACTTTTAAATATTTAATACACACGATAAAATGAGACAACTTCTTACAAACAAGTGGTTTAAATTCATATTCGTTGGCCTGGTTTATATGTTATGGGTCATCTGGCTTGAAAATTACTGGTGGCTTATTGGCCTTGCCATTATTTTCGATATGTACATTACCAAAAAAGTACATTGGGCATTCTGGAAAAAGAAAGATCCACCAGGTGGGAAACAAACCAAGGTGGTTGAGTGGGTTGACGCGATTATTTTTGCAGTAATTGCAGCTACTTTCATCCGCATGTTTTTTATTGAAGCGTACACTATTCCTACTTCATCAATGGAGAAATCAATGCTGGTTGGCGATTTCCTTTTTGTGAGCAAAACTGCTTATGGCCCCAAATTGCCAAACACGCCAATTTCATTTCCATTTGTGCATCACACCATGCCATTGACAAAAGATACCAAGTCATACCTGGAGTGGATTAAAAAGCCATACCGAAGAATTGCCGGCCTGGGTGAAATTAAAAATGACGATGTCGTGGTATTCAACTTCCCCGCAGGGGATACGGTGGCACTGAATATGCCTACCCAGGACTACTATCAGCTTGTAAGGTCTTATGGCCGTGAGAGGGTTTGGAGCGACACCCGCACCTTTGGTGAAATTATCAGCCGCCCGGTTGACAAACGTGAGAACTACATCAAGCGTTGTGTCGGTATTCCGGGAGATGTATTGGAATTAAAAGAAGGCCAACTGTTTGTAAACGGCAGTGAGCAAACTGTTTTCGACGGTGTTCAGTACGATTACATTGTTACCACCGACGGAACTTCAATCAATAAAAGGACACTTGAAAAGTTAGGCATTGCCAAGGCCGACCAGAATGTGTTTTCTGGTTCTCAGTTCCTGTTTCCTATGACAGACAAGCAGCTTGAAGAGCTTGGTAAACTTAGGAATGTAAAAAACATAAAGCGTGTGAATATGCCTGCCGGAAATGCAGAAAAAAATATCTTTCCACACAGTGAAAATTATCCATGGAATGTGGACAATTTCGGTCCACTTGAAGTACCAAAAAAGGGAGAATCGGTTAGTTTAACCATGACGAACCTTCCGATTTACGAGCGTATTATTGATCTGTATGAAGGCAATGATTTAGAGGTCAAAGACAGTACCATCTACATTAACGGAGTAGCTACTGACAACTACACTTTTAACATGGATTATTACTGGATGATGGGTGACAATCGTCACAACTCGGCAGACTCTCGTTACTGGGGATTTGTACCTGAAGACCATGTAGTAGGTAAGGCAGTTTTCATATGGTTATCGCTTGATAAAGAAAAGAGCCTTCCGGCAAAAATTCGCTTTAAGCGATTATTCAGGTCAGTGCATTGATGATAGGGATGTCATCTTTTTGAAAGATGACATCCCTTACTTACGGGACTTGCATCATGATCCTTTTTTTTGTTTCTTATTTGAAAAATAAAAGTTATGTCTGCAGGAATTATCATTTTACTCATTTTGGCTTTGTTACTGGTTATTTTCACTTTACAAAACACAGCGCTAATCACACTTAAAATCTTTTTTTGGGAAGTTACGGATGTACCCCTTGTTTTGGCCCTTATTATCTGCCTAATTGCCGGGTTCCTTATTGCTTACTTCATGATTTACCCAAAAGTATGGAAACTCAGGTCGCAGGTTAAAAACCTGCAAAAGCAAGTTAGCGAACCGATTGTTACCGTTCCTGAACCACCCACACCAACCACTTCTGAAGGTATTGAAATGAGTGGTGATACGGATGAAAGTTTTTTCAAGGATTAAAAAATGGCAACAGACAACGCGATTCTTCTAAGCACAGCTTATTTTCCACCTGTGCAGTACATGAGTAAGTTTATTAAACACCAATCCGTTTGGATTGAAGCTACTGAAAACTTTACCAAACAAACCTATCGCAACCGAACAATCATACTTGGAGCAAATGGCCCTGAAGCATTGGTTGTTCCGATTGTAAAAGGACGGAGTAAACAAGCCATTCGCGACCTGAAAATTGCTTACGATACCAACTGGCAACATACCCACTGGCAAGCCATCGTTTCAGCGTATAATTCATCTCCTTTTTTTGAAATCCTTACCGACGATTTTCAAGTTTTTTTAAAAAAGAAGTTTGACTATTTGCTGGATTTCAACCAACAGATACTCGAAGTTATTTCAGGCATTCTGGAAATTACCCCAAACATGCAATTAACGGATGATTTTGAAGCTGTTCCTGAACCATTTACCAACTTCAGGGAAGCTATTCATCCTAAACCACAAAAAGCCTTACCCGATCCTACATTTGAAGCTAAAGCTTACACACAGGTTTTTGAAGGGAAGTTCAACTTTGTACCCAACCTTAGCATCCTGGATTTACTTTTCAACTGTGGATCGGAAAGCTACTCGGTGCTATTGGAAAGTTGTGTTTGATTAACTAAATAGTTATTTGCTATCATTAACTAATTTAATCAAGAAGATGAAAACAAATTAACCGCAACGAACGCGAAGTTTACGCGAAGAACACAAAGATTAAATCATACAAATTCTTATAATTCTTTGTGCTACCTTTTGTGATCTTAGCGGTTAAATAATTTTTCAAAACAATCTGGTTAAAACTGGTAAATAGGAGACAATCAAACTTAGGGTATGTCATTCCATTTCGATCCCGATAGCTATCGGGACTATCGGAATTGTTTCGGGATCTCCTAAGTAACAAAGGAGATGCTGAAATAAATTCAGCATGACTTTACAAGAAGAAAAACTACATTTTTCTTCTTGTTTTGGAAAAAGCTGCATACATTAGCAGAAACCTAAAACTTATACTTATGAATACGTTGAAACCAACTATTTATCTATTCTTATTTTCTTTTTTTATTGCTGCAATTATCATCTCCTGCCAAAACAAAAATGTTCTACAACTGGCAAAAAACGGACAAAGCAATTATGAAATAGTACTAAATGATGATGCCGGACAGAAGGTAAAACTAGCAGCTATTCAATTGCAACATTATCTCGAAAAAATTGGATCTGTAAAAATTCCAATTGTTGGTCAGAATGAGTTAACCGAAGGGGTAAACAAAATCTTTGTAGAAATACAGGAACTTCCTTCTCCTGAACAAATTATCATTCAAAATAATGAGAAAGACCTAACTATCGCTGGAGGAAACCCTGAAGCTGTATACCACGCAAGCCTCGTCTTTTTAGAGGATTTTCTGGCTTGTCGCTGGTATTCACCCGAAGTTGAAAAAATACCTCAACTAAAAAAGATTGAACTGGACTTACCAATTAATCATCGGTACAAACCAGAAATAACCACACGTACTGTTCATTCACGACTATTTTACGAAAACCACGAATTTGCCCATAAACACAAAGTAACCACCGAAGCTTTTCCTCATTATGTGCCAAGTGCAAGGGTCCACACATTCCATCGTTTTATGCCAGAGAAGGCTTTTTATGAAAAACATCCTGAATACTTTGCTCTTCGCGGGGAAAGGCGCTTGCCAACACAATTATGCCTGACAAACCCGGATGTTCTTCAAATTGTAACAGACACGGTTAAGGCTTATTTTGAAAGATATCCGGAGTCGGATGTAATATCCGTAAGTCAGGATGATAATACGCAATACTGCGAATGCGACAATTGTAAAAAGATTGATCGTGAAGAAGGATCGCAAAGTGCAACAATGGTTCGCTTTGTAAATGCGATAGCAGCCAAATTCCCCGACAAGGTTATTTCCACGCTTGCTTATCAGCATACACGCAAACCTTGTAAAACCAAGCCTGCAGACAATGTGCTCATAACTCTCTGCTCTATTGAATGTGACCGCAGTGCACCAATTGAAGAAAAATGCAGCGACTTTGCCAGTGATCTTATTGGCTGGAAAAAATTGACTGAAAACATCCGAATTTGGGATTATACTACTCAATTTACCAACTTCCTGGCTCCCTTCCCTAACCTGAAAACCCTTCAACCCAATATTCAGTTCTTCAGAAATAATAATGCTCGCTGGATTTTTGAGCAGCATAGCCATAACCCAAGCGAACTGTTTGAATTACGTTCCTACCTAATGGCTAAATTGCTTTGGAACCCGGATGCTGATGTAGAAGAAATTATTACCGATTTTACAAATGGTTATTATGAAGAAGCCGGTGTTTTTGTAAAACAATACATCGACCATGTACATCAGGAACTAGAGAATAACCCAGACTTCTTCCTCTATTTATATGGCGATCCTTCGCAAGCATTTGAGTCTTTCCTAAAACCAGGGCTTTTGGTTCAGTATAACAGTTATTTCGATCAGGCGGAAGAAGCTGTAGCAGATAAACAAGAAGTGCTTAAGCGAGTTAAAACGGCTCGTTTAAGTGTGGATTATGCATCGCTTGAAGCAGCCCGCAAAAATTCATTTGACGAATTTAGAATGACAGAAGCAAAAAACGGAAAAGTATCTGTGAACAAAGAAACAATGGCCCGCCTTAAAAACTTTGAAGAAACCTGTGCTAATGGCAATATCTTTTTAATGAATGAAATGGGCTACAAGGTTAGCGAGTATTGCGATGCTTATGAAACAACCATGAAAAGACTTCAGGTTGAAAACATAGCATTGAATACCAAAGTGGAACTTCTTAGCAAACCCAAAAAATACGCCAAAGAAGATCCACAAACGTTAACTGATGGCTCTTTGGGAGGAAGCAGTTTCTTTGCA
Source organism: Prolixibacteraceae bacterium (assembly GCA_028282195.1). Taxonomy (GTDB): domain Bacteria; phylum Bacteroidota; class Bacteroidia; order Bacteroidales; family Prolixibacteraceae; genus Sunxiuqinia. The sequence goes on along the minus strand of JANQII010000143.1, from coordinate 669 downwards.
AACTGGCTTGGCTTTGAAGGAAATGATATGGAAGCAGTAATTGATCTTGGTGAAGTAAAAGAAATCAAGCACATATCATCAGGTTTCCTGCAAGTTACCAACCACATTGTTTTCTTCCCTGAAAAGGTGAGTTATTCATATTCAACTGATAATAAAACATTCAACGAACTTGGAGTAGCCGGCAATCCTAAGCCTATTAGCAAAAGCAGCAAAGTCAACGACATTGAGTTTTTCAATATTAACGTTGAAGCTGTAAAAGCCCGCTATGTGAAAGTTAAGGCTAAAAATGTAAGCAAAGCACCCGTCTGGCACAATGCCGCAGGCCTACCGGTTTGGATTTTCTGTGACGAAGTTATTGTAAACTAAACTGAGTTATATAATATTTTAGAAGCCTTTTCTGCTAACTCACGGGAAAGGCTTTTAATTACAGATGCTGGATACGGGGAACTTGATTCTTGATCCTTGATCCTGGATTCTGGATTCTTGATTCTGGATGCTCATTACTGGATACTGGTTGCTGGATGCTCGATACTGGTCATTGAATAATTGGTCATTGAATAATTGGTTATTGAATAATTGGTTATTGATTATTGGTTATTGATTATTGGTTATTGATTATTGGTTATTGATTATTGGTTATTGATTATTGGTTATTGATTATTGGTTATT
>JANQII010000072.1 GCA_028282195.1 Prolixibacteraceae bacterium | reverse complement strand
ACAATCCATTTTATCAACATTTAAATGTAAAATATTCAATTTTGAATACCCAATATTCCTAATTAACTCCGTATTGATGTGTTTTTCATAGTTCTACATTGGTTATTGAGTGTTGTATATTCATTATTTTCTTGCTTTCCCCTAAATTCATATTTGTGTATAAAGCATAGACAGGTGGAGAGGGAAGATTGCGGCGTAGTCGCGATCAGGGTGAGTCAATTAGGAAAAAGGATATAAGTTGTTCAATCTCTCATTTTTAAATTCTTCCATTCCTGAAGCATCATGCAGAATTGTCACAGAAAAACTATTTTCATGTTATTCTGGCGTATATTCACAAATAATTGCTAATGGCATGATTATTATTGAAAAAAATCATCATGCACCTGTTTATACTTCTACATTATAATTACTTTTGTGTGCGTGTAAAATAATAAGAAAAAACACAGATAATGGCATTTGTTACTAAAGTACTGGGTAAATTTCTTGGAAATAAGTCCGAAAGGGACATTAAAGAAGTTACCCCTGTAGTAGAGGATATTAAAAAAGAATATTCACAAATTACAAGTTTCACAAATGATGAACTGCGAAGTGAGTCTGAGCGGCTTAAAAATGTAATCAGGGAAAGAATTAAGCCTGAAGAAGATGAAATTGCTTCTTTAAAAGAAAAGGTTGAAGAAGTTGAGATTCAGGAAAGTGAGAAAATATATCAGGAAATTGACAAATTAGAAGAGCAAATTGACGAAAAAATTGAAGTCGTCTTAAACGAAATCTTACCAACGGCATTTGCCCTTGTAAAAGAAACGGCTAAACGATTTACTGATAATGAAAAGCTGGAAGTTGTTGCCACTGATTTTGACCGTGATCTTGCCGCTACTCGCGAAAGCATTCAAATTGATGGGGATAAAGCGACCTGGTATAACAAATGGATTGCAGGGGGAACCGAGATTACCTGGGGAATGGTGCATTACGATGTACAGTTGATTGGTGGCGTTGTTCTTCATTCAGGTAAAATTGCCGAGATGGCTACGGGTGAAGGTAAAACATTGGTAGCAACCCTGCCTGTCTTTTTGAATGCACTTACAGGCCGTGGTGTCCATGTGGTAACAGTGAACGATTACCTTTCGAAAAGGGACTCTGAATGGATGGGGCCAATTTTTGAATTCCACGGTTTAAGTGTTGACTGTATTGATAAGCACCAACCGAATTCAGATGCTCGTAGAAACGCTTATAATTCAGATATTACTTACGGTACCAATAATGAGTTTGGGTTTGATTACCTGCGTGATAATATGGCAATCAATCCTAAAGACCTGGTACAGCGCAGGCACAATTACTCGATCGTGGATGAGGTCGATTCGGTGTTAGTTGATGACGCCCGTACCCCGTTGATTATTTCTGGCCCGGTACCCAAAGGCGATAACCAGAAGTTTGAAGAGCTTAAGCCTAAAGTTGAAAAACTGGTAGCAGCACAAAAGAATTATGTCATGCAGTGCCTGAGCGATGCGAAGCGCCTGTTAGCAAAGGAAGACGCAAACAAAGAAGAAAGGGAAGAAGGTGCATTGCAATTGCTCCGTGCCCATAAAGGGATGCCCAAAACCAAGGCAATAATTAAGTTCCTGAGCGAAGAAGGTATGAAAGCTGCCATGTTGAAGACGGAGAATTTCTACATGCAGGACAATAACAAAAACATGCATAAGGTAACCGATCCGTTATTCTTTATTATTGAAGAAAAGCAGAATTCGGTTGAACTAACCGATAAAGGTATTGACCTGATTTCAGGCGATGTGGATGATCCCGAATTCTTTGTATTACCGGATATTGGATCAAAGGTTGCTGAAATTGAGAATGATGCCAGTCTTGAAAAACAAGATATCCTCGAGAAAAAAGATGAATTACTTCAGAATTACGCGGTAAAGTCTGAGCGTGTCCATACCATAAATCAATTGCTGAAAGCTTACTCCATGTTTGAGAAAGATGTTGAGTATGTGGTGATTGATAATAAAGTAAAGATTGTGGATGAGCAGACGGGCCGTATCATGGAAGGCCGTCGTTATTCCGATGGTTTGCACCAGGCAATTGAAGCTAAAGAACGTGTAAAAGTTGAAGCGGCAACGCAGACATTTGCAACCATTACGCTTCAAAATTACTTCCGAATGTATAACAAACTGTCCGGGATGACAGGTACTGCAGAAACGGAAGCAGGGGAATTCTGGGACATTTATAAATTGGAGGTCGTTGTTATTCCAACCAACCGGCCAATTGTTCGTGATGACCGCAACGATTTGGTTTATAAAACCAAACGCGAAAAATACAATGCTGTAATCCTGGAGATTGTTGAACTAAACAAAGCTGGTAGGCCGGTATTGGTTGGGACAACATCAGTTGAAATCTCTGAATTGCTTAGCCGAATGCTGAAAATCCGCGGGATCAAACACAACGTACTGAATGCGAAACTTCACGCGCGGGAAGCAGATATTGTTGCTGATGCCGGTATAGGGGGAATGGTTACCATTGCAACCAACATGGCAGGTCGTGGTACAGATATCAAGCTAAGTCAGCAGGTAAAAGATGCTGGTGGTTTGGCAATTATTGGTACCGAACGTCATGATTCACGCCGTGTAGACCGCCAGTTGCGTGGCCGTGCTGGTCGTCAGGGGGATCCGGGTAGTTCGCAGTTCTTTGTTTCATTGGAAGATGATTTGATGCGTTTGTTCAATTCAGACCGCATAACCGGGGTAATGGACCGCCTTGGGTTGAAAGAAGGTGAAGTTATCCAGCATTCCATGATTACCAAGTCGATTGAACGGGCGCAGAAGAAAGTGGAAGAAAACAACTTCGGTATTCGTAAACGTTTGCTGGAGTATGATGATGTAATGAATTCACAGCGTGAGGTAATCTATAAAAAACGCCGCCATGCCTTGTTTGGAGAGCGCCTGGAAGTAGATGTGCTGAATATGATGTACGATACGCTTGATAACCTGGTGAACGAGTATTACGGCAGCGATTTGTTTGAGGATTTCAACCTTGAACTGATGCGCCTGATGTCTATTGAATCACCTGTTCCATACGAAGAGTTCATCAAGCTAAGACCGGAGGAAATTGTCGAGCACATTTACAAGGTAATGATTGATACGTATACCCGTAAGGTTGAGACAATCTCAAAACAAGCTTACCCTGTAATTAAAAATGTATTTGAACACAAAGCTCATCAATATCAAAATATCGTAGTTCCTATTTCTGACGGGAAACGTGTTTACCAAATCATTACCAATCTTGAAAAAGCATATGAAAACAAGGGTAAGGAATTGGTGAAATCGTATCAGAAACAAACTGTTCTTGCAACCATTGATGAGTCCTGGAAAGAACAGTTGCGCGAAATGGACGATTTGAAACAATCTGTTCAAAATGCTACTTACGAACAGAAAGATCCATTATTGATTTATAAGTTTGAGTCTTTCAACTTGTTTAAGGTAATGGTTTCCAAGGTCAATAAAGATGTGGTTTCAACTTTAATGAAAGGGCATATCCCAATTTCTGATCCTAATGATGTTCGCGAAGCTCAAACCAGCAGGCGTACGGATATGAGTAAATATTCCACTCAAAAATCAGAAGTACCGGAAATGGCTACTGCCGAAGGTGGACAACAGGGAAGAAGAGAGCCTCAAAAGGCGCAGCCTGTGAGGGTAGAGAAAAAAGTAGGAAGAAATGAGCCATGCCCGTGTGGTAGTGGTAAAAAATATAAAAATTGCCACGGTAGGGGCGGCGCTTAATAAATATCCACCCTTAAAGAAGGTGGGGTTAATTTGCACCCATAGGGTGCTTCCAGAGAAAATAACATAGAAGGTTAAAATAAGAAATAAAAAAAGCGGGAAGTCAGAAGCTGGAAGTACAGAAGTTTAGCATGGAACTTTCTGATTGGATATTCCCTGTCTGCCGTCCCTTCGGGAGGAAATCCATCCCTACGGGAGGAAATCCGACAGGCAGGCTTATTCGATATTTTACATTTCTCTGTATTGAGATCAAGGCACAGCCGTTTAAACACAGATCACCACTACAAAAGGAGGTGACTTAAAGATTATAATAATAAATATGGACTTACTAGCCTTTATTCACTGGAATGTTAATCCTGAAATTTTTGGATTGGGACCGTTATCTGTTCGTTGGTATGGGTTAATGTTTGCTATTGGGTTTTTCTTTGGTTTAAAGCATGGCGAGCGCATGTTTAAATTTGAAGGTATTGATCCCAAATGGCTTGAAAGCCTTTTTATGTACCTGATTGTTGCAACTATTGTTGGGGCCAGGCTGGGGCATATACTTTTCTATGGATGGGAGTATTATTCCCAAAATCCGATAGAAATAATTAAAGTTTGGAATGGTGGTTTGGCCAGTCATGGAGGTGCATTGGGTATTGTCATCGCTTTAATAATCTGGAGCAGAAAAGTATCTAAACGTTCCGTAATCTGGGTTTTAGACCGGGTGGTAGTACCAACGGCACTGGTTGCGGCATTAATTCGTACAGGTAACCTAATGAATTCTGAGATTTATGGAATAGAAACAACCATGCCATGGGGTTTCATTTTTGTAAGAAATGGGGAAACAGTGGCTAAACACCCAACACAGATTTATGAGGCACTTTCCTATTTGGCAACATTTGGGGTTATGCTTTATACCTATTGGAAAACCAGCTACAGGAACCGGGAAGGTTTTCTGCTTGGGGCCTTCTTTATAATGGTATTTGCTTCGCGTTTCTTTATTGAATTTATAAAAGAAGATCAGGAAGCTTTTGAATCCGGGATGGCTTTAAATATGGGACAATGGCTGAGTATTCCGTTTGTCTTGACAGGAGCCTATCTGATTTATCGCTCTATCAAAAAAGCACCAACTAGTTATAAAAGCTAGCAGTGGGTTTTTGAATTAACGTGCCGTGTCACTCATCGGATGACTAAAATGCTCGATATCAACAGAGTCATCCGATGAGTTTTTCAATGAAACTTTATGAACGCAATATTAGCTAAGTTCAGGATAAGAATTCAAAAAATACATAATAGTCATACCCTTAATAGTCTTTACAGTGCTTGAATTCAATGAAAATGCTGGAAAACAGTAGGATATAATTGCTTTATACGGTATTTAATTATCTTCCTCTTTTCCCCAAAATAGTCCATGTACTGTAGTCATAATTAAAAACGATCAATCTAACCGAAGAGTTCCTTACTTTATGATTTTCTCGTATTTCTTAAGGAGTTTTCTGCGTTCGCCAAGCTTTCGGAGGTAACTGTCTGCTTGCATCCTGTATTGTGTTTTAAAGGACTTATTGGCCCATTCAATGGCTTTTTCAATATGGCCTTGCATTTCACTTGCCAAAGCCAGGTTGTACTCAGCTTTACTACGAATATTTTTATTTGTACTGTTGGCAAATTTCTCCCAATAATTATAAGCAGAAAGCCAGTCGCCCTTATTTATGTAGCTGGTCAGGACCGTATCTGCTTTACTGTCTATGGTAAAATAACCTCTTTCTTCCGTAGTCCAGGAAGGGGATAGTTTACTATCTGCATCAAGGGCTAACTTGATACCTGTTTGTATAAGAACATCTTTTATTTTGGGTAAGCCTGCAAAAAGTCTCTTTTGACTAAGTTCATCTTTATACCAAAAGATTGTATCGGTAATAAATAAGTTTTTTACAACCTCTTGTTTTCGTGGGTCATATATTTTCAGAATAGCATCATACTTTGAATCTATTGATGCTTCATGGATATATTCCCCGGAATAAAAATCATTCGTGACTTTATATTTGGTCATGACTTTATTAATATACCTTTCAATAACCAGCAGGGCATCCGTTTCATAAAGTTCACATGTGTTTTTTACAAACTTCCATTCAAGAGGATGTGGCAATTTGTAGAATTTCAGCCCACGGTAAATATTGTGGTTTTTAGGAATTACAATATCATATCTGCCCGACTCATAAAGTAATTCACCTAAAACACGAAGTGTTGTATCTGCCGCAATACTGTCCAGGATGATGTTGTTAACCAGGAAATCTTTGTTGTAAATATATTGTTGAAGCGTATCCCTGTTATAATTTTTAAAGTCATCGGTAATACTTCTGTTCATTAAAGTAAGACTTTGAATGTCCTCCGGGAGTATTGATTCTGAAGGCTTCGCGGTTTCAATATAAATTGATTTATACGAAGATGTGCAGGCAGAAACACCAAAAATAATGATTGAAACAATAGCTAAATAACAGAAGTACAGACGAGCCATAAAATCAAATTTAATAAGTTCCCCAGAATTTTCTCAAAAACCATTCCATACTGAACAAAAATACAATGAGAAAAAATAACCATTTCATATCAAGTATATTTTTGAATACCGTATGCTCAGTCTTGTTTGGTTTTAAAATACCTGCTTCCTCCATTTCAACAATTAATGCATCAATTTCGTTTGAAGCGAAAAACTTTCCCCCGGTATTGTTTGAAATCTGTGATAAAACCTGAAAGTTAGCTTTTGTTTCCAGTAGCTCGTTTTGGGATACGGTTACCCTGAAAAAACCTTCCTTTTTCAATTCCTCATTAGCCAGAAATGTTTTTGCAGAATAGCTGTAGTTCCCTACAGGAAGTTTGCCAGCATTAAGACGATATTTCAGATTGTTTTTATCAAAAATAAAAGAGTAGTTGATACTGTCTTCTGATGTAATTTCAATTTCAATATCGGGATTACTAACGAGTTCATTGCTCGCATTATACAATTCTGCATGAAGAATTACCTGTTCATTTTCATCGAAAATTTCCGGGCAGTAAATATTAAAATTGTCTTCATTAGGCTTTATAACCAGATAGTTTACAATTCTTTGAATGAGATCATCAAAAACTTCATGCGATCCGTTTTGAAGGAAGTCATATATTCTCCACCTCCATAATCCTTCTCCAGAAATAAAGCCCAGTCTGTGATTTTTCTCTGCTCCGATACAGATTAAAGGATTTTCAGTAGTCATGTTTTTAATATTTTGAAATGCAAGTATTTGAAAGTTTGTGTTTGAAGTTATGTCTCCAAATGGTGCATACAAGGGGGGAAGTTTTTCAATTACTTCTTCTGTATTACTGTGAAGTGTGAACAGGTTAAAGTTCTCATTTAAGCTTGCATTCGTATTTTCAAAAACTGTTGTGTTGGGTAAACTTACATTTTCCTGAAGTTGGTTCAACATTGGAACCGAGCTTTGTTCACCAACTATAAAAAGAACAGGAATACGTTTTTCCATTACTTTTTGAATTAAAGCTGCTGATTCCCTTGATCTGTCAGGTATTTGGTGAGCAATTATCAGATCATATTCTTCTAGCGAAACATCATTTTTTACTCCTGTTTGTAAATCAATGGAATAATGCTGATTCCCTTTTAAGGAGCTGTTTATGGCGGCTAAGTCAGGATGGGGGCCACTGCCCAAAATCAGTATCGTTTGTTTTTCAGAAATAACCGAGATGGAAAACTCGTACCTGTTATTATTTTCGTTTACTTCATTATCGAGCCCGGAAACAACCAGCTTGTAATTGTTTATACCCGCTTCTTCAGCTTTCAAACTAATTAATTCATTTACAAACTGGTGATCAGATGTTATTAGGATATCTTTGAAATAGACAGCTTTGTCATCCTTAATTATCTCCAGTTTTACCTGATTTCCTGCAGCCAAAGTAAAATCAATACCTATTTCAACAGGAAAATAGTTATCAAGAAAAGCAGTTCTGTTATGACTGACATTTTTAATAGCTGCATCAACGATCGTTGTGGTATCACCAATTCCAACAGAATATACTGGAAAAGGAAAAATTTTACTTTTAAAAACCGGGTCTGTACCTTGATTAAAAATTCCATCTCCAACCAGTAAAACTGCTCCAATAGTTGTATTTAAATAGTTTTTGGTCAGTTCATCCAAAAGCTTACCGTAATTAGAATACTTGGCTTCGAAAAGAAATGTGTCGGCCTCAGATGCATGGTCACCAAATTGCCAGTAACGAATATTATTTTTCTTTAAAGATTGAGTAATTATTAAGCTTACCGAGTCAGTTGCTGTTTGAAGTGGTTTCATTGATTCCGAATTATCAACAGCGACGATTACAGTTGGTTTGGATTTTCTTTTAATAATTTGTTTCAGGGCTATTTCTGACAATAAGATTGAAACAAGGAAAAAAGCGATAAAACGAATAAAGGAAAGTCCCAGCTTTTGGTTTTTATCAAGGATGTCATCTTTTTCATTCCTGTATTGAAGAAAAACAATCAAGGCTGCCAAAAGCGAAGAAATGAATATAACCGGGATGGTATATGTATTTGTAAAATATATTTCCAAGGTTTTATTTTTTGAAACCCAAATTTAGTATTCTTAACCGAACTGTCAGGCATTCTATTACGGGAACTTTTCAAGTAAACAGATTAATCGAAAACTAACTGGTAGTTGAACCAATTGCTTCATTAACAAGATTTGTAAGCTGTACCCGGTTGGAGACCCTGGTTTTTAAATAAATACGATGCGTGTGATCTTTTACGGTTTGAAGTGTAATGTATAAGGAATCGGCTATTTCCTGGTTCGTTTTTCCTTTGCAGATTTCCCGGATGATTTCAGCCTCTCGCTTCGATATTTCATACTTTGCACAAAAGCCATTAAAATCAGCTGCCGGTCCGTTTGAGCCACTTGTTTTAAAGTAGAGCAAAGCTGGTAAAATAGCTATTGCACTAAAATAAAACATGATGGTAATTATTGCCATAAACCAGTGCGAAGAGAGCATGAATAAGGCAATTGAGAAAAGAATAAACGGAATGACCTCCATGGCTAAAAGCTGTATGGAGGAAAATGAGACATTCGTTTTTCTTTTGCTTGATAAAAGTATTATTCCACCTAAAACGATAAAGCTCAGGTTAACAACTGACATTGTCCGGATAATAAACTGCAGGTCGATAATTTCTTTTGTATTTAATTGTTTCTGGAAATATAAACCTACCAATAAAAAGATAATTATTAATGATATAAAATAACCGGCAGTGAACACCATTGGGAATCTTTTAGAACTGATTTCACTGCAGAATTTTACAAAAAGGTACCAGGCAACGATTAATAAAGGTATTCCAAGGATAGGAAAAATACCCACCAGTCCATGTTGGGCCAAACCGCTTAATAAAGCATTTTCAGCTAAATAATTAAAGAACAAATGGCTCCAAATACCATAAAACCCAAAAGCGACCAGAAAAACTTTGTAGTAAAAAAGACTGGAGGCAAAGGAATGGTTTTGCTGTTTTAAACGGTATGAGCTAATAATGCCAAGACTGGAAAGTCCTGCAGAAACTGCAAAAGTAAGTATGAAAATGATAGGCTTCATTTAAAAGCCAAAATAAGAAAAAGCTGGCAAAGTGGAGCACTACTTTGGTAGGATTGTCCATTTGCTGCCTAATACTTAAGTAGGAAAACCAATAATCACTACTATGGTATGAAGGATATTATGGATACATGCCATAAGTTTGATCCAAATTTAAAACAGAAAATTATGGAACTCATTAATTACACAACATTAACCCCCACGGTAGGAGGAAGCTTTAGCAATGGTTGGGAAGTAATGAAAAAATACTTCTTCTATTTACTGGTAGTTGTTATTCTAATGGGATTAATACAAGGCCCCGGCTATAGCTATGAATATAGTGGAGGAGGTTTTATGCTGACAGCAGGAATGGTATTCATGGCACTTTTTGGATTGGCATATACATTTCTGTTGGCTCCAGTTTTTATATACAGCTCAAAACTCATTTATATTGATGCGGTGCGTGATAAGGAAATTGAATTCAGAAAACTAATTGCCGGCTTCAATAATTACTTAAATGTAGTTTTGGCTAATTTGCTGAAAGTAGCATTGGTGGCCATGGGCTTTTTGTTCTTTATTATTCCGGGTATAGTGCTTTTATGCAGGCTTGCTTTTGTTTCCTATGTAGTAATGGATGAAGGCTTGGATCCTGTTCAGGCACTTGAACGAAGCTGGAAATTGACCAAAGGAATTGGCTGGGATATTTTTGCAATGGCTATTATTTCATTCTTCATTTGTATCGGGGGAATAATTCTTTTAATTGTAGGGATCTTTCCCGCATTAATTTGGATACATTCTGCCTTTGCGTCCATGTACCAGGCAGCACTTAACCGTGAAAATTCACAGGCAGCACCATAACATTTAAAAAAACTTAAATGATAAATGACCGGGCACAAAACCCGGTTTTTTTTGTTTATATTTCAATGTTTAGATTAGCTGCATGAAAATAAATAAAATTTCTTTTTTAGTTACTGTTTTGATGTTGATGCTTTCACTACATATGAAGGCTCAATACTTCTCTACCGGACAGGATCCAGCTTCAATTAAATGGCGACAAATTAATACTGCTCATTTTCAGATTATTTATCCTGAAGAATATGAAAACAAAGCGCAACAGCTGGCATTTGTTTTTGATAAGGTATATGAACATGGTGCAAAAACACTAAAACACAAACCAGGAAAAATTTCCGTAGTCTTGCATACCCACACCGTAAAATCTAACGGGCTGGTTGCCTGGTCGCCCAAAAGAATGGAGTTGTTTACAACACCACATCAAAAGACATATGCACAAGACTGGCTGGAGCAGTTGGCCATACATGAATTCAGGCATGTTGTACAAATGGACAAGATTCAATCTGATTTACCCGGAATATTACCTGCACTTTTTGGGGAACAGGCAGCTGCAGCCGCTGTTGCGGCCTATTTGCCATTCTGGTTTATTGAAGGTGATGCGGTTATAACAGAAACAGTATTGACTAATTCAGGTAGGGGGAGGCTGTCTTCTTTTTTAATGGAAAACAAAGCGCTGGCAATAGAAAAAGGAACTTTCTCTTATGACAAAGCATCAATGGGTTCTTTCAAAGATCATATCCCCAACCGTTACCGGTTTGGCTACTGGCTTGCAGGTGCAGTTCGTGAGGAATATGGGCCTGATATTTGGTCTGATGTGCTTACTGAAACCGGGAAGAAACCATTTTCAGTTACTCCATTCAATCATGTTTTAAAAAGAAAAACAGGCTTGAATAAAAATCAACTTTACGGGCAATTGTTTCAGAAATATAAGCAAGAATGGGAACAAGAGATTGATTCGATCCAAATCACGAAGTCAACTCAAATATCCAATAAAAACAGGTTCTTTACAAACTACATAAAGCCTGTAATCCTTGATAAGGAAAACATCATTGCTTTAAAAGAAAGCCGTGATGATATTGATCGAATTGTTCAGATAGAGAATGGGCGGGAAAAAACTGTGTTTACTCCCGGGAACATTTTCCAGGAATCGTTTTCAGGAAGGGAAAATATGTTGATCTGGTCAGAGCGGAGGCCTGATTTACGCTGGTCGCATGCCGATGTTTCTGTGATTGTTTTGTATAACCTGAAAACAAAATTGAAAAAGAACTTTCGAGTTGAGAATAAGGTATTTGCTCCATCAATTTCCCCTGATTTCAGAAAATTTGCAGCCGTTGAAGCCAGTAAAACAAACGAATATTATTTATCTGTTTTTGATCTTGGGACTGGTGAGAAACTTCAATCGTATTCAACATCGGATAATCAGTATTTCTATACCCCTTGCTGGGATGATAAAGGTGAAAAGATTTATTTTATTGCTCTTTCAGATGAAGGCAAATACCTGGCCTCTGTTTCTTTGGATGATGGAAAAACAGACCAGCTAACTTCTCCATACTTTTACGATATTCGAAATCCCAGTTATCATTCAGGCAAAGTCTATTTCACCGGTTCGTACACGGGAGTGGATAATATATACTGTTATGATATCAGCAATGGTTCTGTGGATCAGGTGAGTTCAGTTCGTTTTGGAGCCGATTATCCTACGACTAATGGAGATAAACTGATTTTTAGTAATTATAATTCCGAAGGTTACCATTTGGCTTCCATGGATTTGAATGACGGACTTTGGAAAAAGTTTGATAAAACTGAGCTAAATTCATTTGAACTTGCAGACAACTTAGCAGGTCAGGAAGGTTCAGTTCTATCTTTTTCCGGGAAAGAAAAAGCCCGGTACCCCTCAAAGAATTACCCTAAACTGGGGCATCTTTTTAATTTTCATAGCTGGGCCCCTGCATATGTTAACGTTAACGATTATGAAGTAAGGCCAGGTATTTCCTTGTTTTCCCAGAATAAACTTGGAACTGCTGAAACAGAACTGGGATATGAATATATTCCTTCAGAAAAATCAGGGAAATACAAGTTAGGTTTTAAATATTCCGGGTTCTACCCGGTTTTTGAGTCCGACTTGAGTTATGGAAAACGAAACTCAGAATATTTTGAAATTAGAAATACTGTTGACAGGGAAGGCAATGTAGTGAGAATAGATACTACCCTGCAGAAATTTTCATGGAAGGAGTTTGACCTTGATTTGTCTGTTAATGTTCCTTTAGTGTTTAGTTCAGGAAAATATACTCAGGTGTTAAAACCTTCTATAGAATACACTTTTAGGAATATTTCACATGATGAAACTACCCCTCCGGGTTTTATTCAGGGACATTATCAAACTTTGTCATATCAGCTGTATTTTCAAAATCTGCTAAAAAGTTCCGAATTCAGCATCTTTCCAAAACTAGGACAAGTTGCTGAAGTATTTTATCGCTCTTCTCCATTTGGTGGGTTTAAGATTGGCAAATTAAAAGCGGCACACTCATATTTGTTTTTCCCTGGTTTTGCAAATAATCATGGTATCCGCTTATACAACGGTTACCAGAAAAAGGAAACACATACAACTGTAGCATTTTCTGATATAATAAAGTACCCCAGGGGAACCAATCGCCTGCAAAATAAACAGATGTATTCATTTGCAGCTGATTATGTACTCCCCATTGCTTATCCTGATGTAAGCCTTGGAGCATTGGCATATATTAAGCGGATCAGGGCTTCGCTGTTTTACGATTATGCAAACTTGAAAGGGGACATCTACAATCCGGATGGAATGATAACCGGTCAATACACACGGAACCTTGAAAGTGTTGGATTAGAAATATATGGCGATGGACACTTTCTAAGACTGGTTGCCCCTGTTTCTGCAGGTTTACGGAGCATATACCGACCGGTAAATAAAGATTTTGTTTTTGAATTCTTACTTTCAGTTAGTTTCGATGATATCTGATAACAGCTTGATCCGGGTTATCTCCGGGCGCATATCAATTCGCCCTAGCAAACCAACACATCCCAGTCCACGGTTTACGTACAGATATCTGTCTTCAGATTCATATAAACCTCCCCAAAATTCTTGCACCAAAAACATGGGGCTGAATTCAATCCCGGCAAAGTGAAAGCCGGTTTGGGCGCCATGCGTATGTCCTGATAATGTTAGCTGTATGTTTGTTTCCTGCAGGACTTTTGCTTCCCAATGTGCAGGATCATGTGTCAGTAATATTTTGAATGCTTTTTCTGGAACATTTTTAATAGCTTCATTTAGGTTTGCATATTGAGGGAAAGGGGCATGTCCCCAATTTTCAACACCAATTAAAAAGAATGATGTATCAGCAACTTGCAGTTCTACAGAACTATTCAAAAGCAATTTAAAACCCGTATTTTCAATGGCCTGACGAAGCTTCCTGTTGTTTTCATTTTTTGCCGTTTCTGTTTCCCAGTTTGAATAATCACCATAATCGTGGTTTCCCAGAATGGCATACTTTCCCAGGGGGGCATGCATTTCTGCCAGTTCTTCTTCAAAACCAATCATTTCAGAATAATAATTGTTAACCATATCCCCGGTAAAAACAATCAGGTCAGGCGACAGCTGGTTAACTGAGTTTGCACACTTTTTTAAGAATTTGTCATTTGAGAAACTTCCCAGATGTATATCCGATAGTTGGACCACGGTTTTCCCATTTAACTGCTCGGGAAGCCCTTTAACCCGAAGCTCAATGCTTTCAAGCTTAATTGTTTTACGTTCAATGATTATACCTGCTCCAATTGTCAACATTGTTCCAATACTGATTATCAAACCACTTGTAAGTATCAGCTTCGACAATTGCCTTGCTTTAAAGAGGAATGGCAGGAGGGAAGCTAAGAAGAAATAACACAAAACTATTTTTGGTACCAGGTTTAGTACGGATAGTGAAATTACAAAATAGAAGAATTGATAATTTTCTGTTTCCCTGATACTGGCAGGATTCAAAAAGGCAGTCAGCCACACCGTTAAAGTTGCAACAGTTACAAACCAATAAAATATTGAAACTGTTTTTCTTCTTTTTTTGCCTGAAGTTACTTGCATAATGGACAAATAGGCAACAATCTCAACTAAAAGGATAGCTGTTAAAAATAAGAAAAAAGCTGTTCCAGGAATACCGCGCATAAAACAATTGTTTTTTATAAGATGTTTTAACAAAAAAACAGTTAAAAAATATGAGTACGAAATTAAACAAGTTAATACAAGAACGGTACAGTCCGAGGGCTTTTTCTTTACAAAAAGTTGAAGATGAAAAAATAAAATTGCTAATTGAAGCTGCACGCTGGGCTGCTTCCGCATTTAACGGTCAGCCTGGCAGGTATATAATAGGAGAGAAAGGTGATGAAAATTATGATCGCATTTTTAAAGCATTAGTGCCCAAAAACCGGCTGTGGAATAAAAATGTTCCTGTATTGATAATGACTTTGGCCAAAGCAACTAACTCATACAATGGAAAACCAAACATGTATGCCCAGCATGATTTGGGTTTAGCTATTGGGAACTTAACCATGCAGGCTATGGAAATGGGGCTTTTCGTGCATCAAATGGCCGGCTTCGATAAAACAGTTGCCAAAGAATTCTTCAATATCCCTGATGATTTTATACCAATGACAGTTATCGCCGTTGGGTATTTAGGTAATGTTGATGAACTTCCTGATGATTTAAAGAAAATGGAATTAGGAACAAGGGTTCGGAGGGAATATGGGCAACTGGTGTTCTCCGGTGATTGGGAAAAAATGAAATAATCATATTTTTTCTCCCCTAATTACCTGTTTTTTCTATTTCAATCAGCACCAGAACAGAATCAGTTACCTGTTTTTAAATTATAGTTCAGGATGTTAGCGGTTTTTTTATCTGCTTTTAAGCAGCTGAGAATTAAATATTCATTACTGACTGTATTTCTTTACTTCAAAAATTCACTATCAAATCTATAATCCCAAAAGATAGTTAACAGAAAAGGGGAGGAATCAATAGAATTAAACCCAATAACTTTCAATTACTATAATTGATAAAATTCAAACTTTTTTCCGAAAAGGCTATCGCAATATTACAAATGTAAATTACATTTATAACTGAGCTCAAAAGCAAACTGAAACATATTTGTGTCATATAATATCTGCATCCTTAACAAATGTAATCATAAATTGAAAATAATCTGTATCGCAATTATTTAGTTCATAAATGATATCAAATCAATACTTTATGGGCACCTATCTGATGTTATAAATAAAGCGAATTGAATGCCAGGCTTATTGAGGATGATTTTTAAGTAATTATTATATGTTAATATCTTATTTATGAGTTAAATACAAAATTTTATTAAAGTATTAGATGAAGTATTTGTCAGCAAAATAAACCTGGAGCGACAACCTGGGATTACAAATGTCACTTCAAGCCAGTTACAAATGTTATTTTATAATATAATTAAATTATTTACTTTTGTACTAATTCAGGATTTACAAATATGAACGACAGGATCAGGCAATTTATGAGCTATAAAAGCTTAACTTCATCTGAGTTAGCTGACAACATTGGAATACAACGCTCAAACTTAACGCATGTGTTAAATGGCCGTAACAAACCAAGCTTTCCATTTATAGCAAAATTGCTTGAAACTTACCCGGAGATTAATGCTAAATGGTTGCTATTGGGGCAAGGCAATATGATTGAAAATGATCATGTACCTGAATCATCAGATTTATTCTCAGAACCTGTTAAGCCTGTTGAACCCCCTCCTGTCCAAGCAATACATGAACCTGCTTCAATGAAAGAAGAAGAACCCGCCGTTTATGAGAAAACTGCTAATTTACTGGTAAATAATGAGAAAGAAGTGGAACGGATTGTTGTGTTTTTCTCTGACCAAACATTTAAATCATACACACCTTCTAAATAAAATTTTCTGGCTATCTTTGCATGCAAAATTCAACAGGCTTAGTATAAGCTAAACTACAGCTGTTACTAATCTTGCTGATTAACTAGTAATACGATCTGTTACCATAACTCATGAAGAAAGCTGTAAAGGACTTTTTGCTTGTTAAGAACACTCAGTTAAACCACGATAATTTTCGTCTTGATTTGCGTTCTGAAGAGCCCCTTCCGGAAATATTGCCCGGTCAATTTGTAAATGTAGAAATTAAAAAATCAACCGAAATCTTCTTAAGAAGGCCGTTTTCGGTGTTGGATATTGACTACAAGACCAATACAATTTCGCTTCTTGTTAAAATATTAGGAAGAGGTTCAAAGGTATTAACAACGTACAAAGCAGGTGACAAAGTAAGTATGATTTATCCTCTTGGCAAGAGCTTCACAGAACCTGAAAAAGATGACAAAGTGCTTTTGATAGGTGGTGGCAGTGGTGTGGCCCCGATGCTTTTCTTAGCTAAAATATGTGGTTTAAAGCCCGAACAGGTCCATGTATTGTTAGGGGCCAGGAGTAAGGCAGATCATGTAGATGTTTCTGAATATTTGCCATTTGGGCAATATTACTTTACAACCGAGGATGGCTCTCTTGGAGAGAAAGGCTTTGTTACCCACCACCCGGTATTTAAAGAAAAACTGGGAGAATTTGATAAAGTGTATACCTGTGGACCGGATGCCATGATGAAATCAATAGCCGGAAAAGCGAAGGACAGCAATGTTTTCTGTGAGGTTTCGTTGGAAAACATGATGGCTTGTGGTTTTGGTGTATGCTTGTGTTGTGTTGAAAAGACCAAAGGAAAAGGGAATGTATGTATCTGTACCGAAGGTCCGGTGTTTAATATTAAAGAGCTGAAATGGCAGGTTTAAATGTTAAAATTAAAGATTTAGAATTTAAAAACCCGGTTATGACTGCGTCGGGGACATGTGGTTTTGGTGAAGAAATTATGGATTTTGTTAATCTTGAAAGGCTGGGCGGTATTGTTATGAAGGGTACCACGCTGAAGCCCCGGCAAGGGAATGATTATCCGAGGATGGCTGAGACTGCGTCCGGAATGCTTAATGCAGTTGGCTTGCAAAACAAGGGTGTAGAAAATTTTATTAAAAACATCTATCCTAATATAAAAGGTATTGACAGCCATTTCATTGTAAATGTAAATGGCTCTACTATTGAAGAATACATTGAGTTAACTGAAATTATCAATGAACTGGATAAAATCCCGGCGATAGAATTGAATATCAGTTGCCCTAATGTAAAAGAAGGAGGAATGTCGTTTGGCGTTAACCGACGATCTGCTGAACGTGTCATAAAGGCTGTTAGGGATGTATACGACAAGCCGTTGATTGTTAAGCTTTCCCCTAATGTTACTGATATCGCTGATATTGCCAGGGCCGCTGAAGGGCAAGGGGCAGACAGTGTATCGCTGGTAAATACCTTGCTGGGAATGGCAGTTGATGCCCATACCAGAAAGCCGGTACTCTCCACGATAACCGGTGGGCTTTCAGGGCCGGCGATTAAGCCTATTGCACTACGTATGGTATGGCAGGTATATAATGCTGTCAAAGTCCCTGTTATTGGGATGGGGGGCATTATGAATACGACGGATGCCATTGAGTTTATGCTGGCTGGTTCTACTGCTGTGCAGGTAGGTACAGCAATGTTTATCGATCCCGGAATCACTGAGGAAATTGTTGATGGCATTGAAAAATACCTGGAACAAAATAATTATCAGTCTGTTAATGATATAATTGGTAAACTGGAAGTTTGATTTACATTTGTAAATGAAGTGGTTTAAGTATATTGCACTGGCATTGGTTTTTGTTTTCTTTTACGGTTCTAAACGTACGATTACCAAAAAGCAAATCCCTGCTTATTATGAATTGGAACTAAAAGGATTGAACAACCGCATAAGTAACGATTTATCGCGGTTTAAATACTCCGATTATATCGACAGGCAAATCAATCGTTTTATCAACCGAAATGAATTAAAAGGGGTCTCTGTAGCTGTACTGAAAGATGAACAACTGGTATTTGCCCAGGGATATGGCTTTGCCAATAGCGAAAAGGAAAAGGTAAAGCCGGGACATTTATTCCGGGTAGCCAGCGTTTCCAAGCTTATTACAGCTATTGCTGCTATGAAACTGGTTGAAGATGGCCGTTTGTCTCTGTCAGACAAGGTATTCGGCCCTGATGGAATTATAAATGACAGTATCTTTGTTCGTGTACGCGACAGGCGATTAAAATCAATTACAGTTCAGAACCTGTTAGCCCATTCCGGTGGCTGGACACAGCGTTACGGGGATCCTGCCTTTAATTCGTTGCATATTGCCGGCAAGGTAAAAGATAATCCACCAGCCAGTATTGATAGTTACCTGAAATTTGTAGCGGGCCGAAGACTGGCTTACCCTCCCGGAGCTATGGTTTCCTACTCAAATATCGGGTATATGTTTTTGGGGGAAGTTATTGAACGGGTCACAGCTAAAGACTATGAATCATTTGTGAAAGATGAGATTTTGCTTCCCAACAATATTTTGGACATGCACATAGGCAGTAGTTTTAAACATGAGAAGTTAGAAAATGAAGTTGAATACTTTGAACAAAGGGGAAGTATACTTGTGCCGGCATTTGATGGATCCGGCAATTTGGTAGCAAAATCATATGGTGGTAACCCAATTGACCTGTTAGGTGCTGCCGGAGGTTGGATTTGCTCTTCGGTGGAACTTGCACGCTTACTTGTATTGATAGATGGAAACCCATATGTCCAGGACATTCTTTCCCCTTCTTCATTAGAACAAATGCAAGACAATACTTATGCGAAGGGCCCGCTGGGATGGAGGTTTGCAACATCGACGACCTGTTCAAGGACCGGAAGTATGGCTGGAACAGCAGCCATGCTGAAGAGAAATTCAAACGGGCTTACCTGGATTTTCATTTCGAATACCAGCAGTTGGAAAGGTCCGTACTTTTCTAAGGATATCCGCATTTTTATGGACCGGATTACCCGCCGTGTAAAGGAATGGCCGAATGTCAACCTGTTCAATTATTATCCTATCGACTCGTTGCAATTGGCTATAAACCAGTGAGTGTTATGCAGCATTTTTGAGATGGTCCTGTGTTCTTCAAATATAAATAATTCCTATATTTAAGAACGAAATAGATTAGAAGAGGGGATATGAAGATACTACTGTTGTTTTCGTTTACAATCATTTTATTACAACCGTTATTTGCCCAGGATTGCTATGTTTTCAGGGTTGATACTGTTGAATGTCCGGAGGTTTTGGAAAAAGATTGTCCGGACATGAAGTTTTTGGGTAAAAATGTCTCGATAAAAATGGCCCAATTCTACAAAGTATATACCCGTGAGATTGATTTAGGCCCGCCGGCACACATTTCGAGTATGGAAATTGATAAACCTGATCTTTATTATTCGATAAAGAAATTGTCTAAATATTATACTAAATCCTTGAAAAAAGGACTATTAGATCAGCATGAAGCCGAAAAAGAATTGAACGGGATACTGGAAAAGTGTATTGCCATCTATTCGCAGGAAACACAACCGATAGAAAATGAGCTAAAATTAGCTGGTAACCCGGAGGAGATATTAAGTGTTTTCAATAAGATAACTGTTGAGTAATTCAAGCTTTTTTGCAATTTATTTATTTTTCTGAACACCCTTACCCGTCTGTATTTCAGATATATTCCAGCCCCTTTTCCATTCTTTGATTTCATGCATGAACTTTTCAATACCAATCTTGTTGAATAAGTTGAATTTTTGAGAATAATTAACTGTTAAATAAATAATTGAATATGTCTGAGTTCAAGATCCTAATGCCTAAGCTGGGAGAAAGTGTTCAGGAAGCTACCATCACCAAGTGGTTTGTAAAAGAAGGGGACAAAATTGAAGAAGATGATTCCCTTTTTGAAATCGCCACAGATAAAGTAGATTCTGAAATCCCTTCGCCGGTTGACGGTGTTATTTCAAAAGTTTTTTTCAATGTAGATGATTTGGTGCCGGTTGGCGAAGTAGTTGCTATAGTTCTGCTTGAAGGTGAACTAAGTGACAATGGTAGCGAACCTGTACAAACAACTGATAATGAAACATCGTCAGCTGAGACGGTTAAACAAACAGCAAGCCGGGTTTCTGCAACAGAAACAATTGTTGAAGAAACAGCCGAACCTGCAGATTTTAAATCAGCAAGTAACCGCTTTTACTCACCCTTGGTTAAAAGCATTGCAAAAGCTGAAAATGTCAGCCTGCAGGAATTAGAGTCTATAAAAGGTTCTGGTCAAAACGGCAGGGTACAAAAGAATGATCTTTTGAAGTTCCTTGAAGAACGTAAAACCGGTAAAGTTGGAGTTGCTATTGCTCCAGCTTCAGATACACCTAAAGTTGGAATGTCAATTGGTGGTGATGCTCAAATTATTGAAATGGATCGTGTGCGCAAGTTGATTGCAGAACACATGGTGAATTCAAAAAAGGTTTCTGCACATGTTACTTCGGTTGTTGAAGCTGATGTTACCAATCTTGTTCTCTGGAGAAAGAAGGTAAAAGATGGTTTTATACAAAAGCATGGCGAGAAGATAACCTTCATGCCTGTATTCATTGAAGCTGTATCAAAAGCCCTTACTGAATTTCCACTTGTAAACTCATCGGTTGAAGAAGATAAAATCTTCCTGCACCCAAATGTAAACATGGGGATTGCAGTAGCAAAACCTGATGGTAACCTGGTGGTTCCGGTAATTAAAGAAGCTGAGCAAAAGAACCTGGTTGGTTTGACCAAAAGCCTTAATCAGCTTGCAGAAGGGGCGCGTACCAACAAGTTAGGTCCTGATGCATATTCCGGTGGGACTTTTACCATTACAAATTTCGGTTCATTCAGGAATATTATTGGAACACCAATTATCAACCAGCCACAAGTCGCTATTCTTGCAACAGGAAGCATAGAAAAGAAACCTGCTGTTATGGAGACACCAACCGGCGATGCGATTGTTGTTCGCCATAAAATGTTCCTGTCACTTTCATATGACCACCGAATTATTGACGGGGCGCTGGGAGGAGCCTTCTTAAGGAGGATTGCAGATATCCTTGAGGCTTTTGACCCAAACCAGGAAATATAACTTAGAATAAAAAAAAAATCAAAAAAATATGACAACTGTTCCTGATGTATATTCAATAAAGACTACCCCAAAGGAAACGTTGGTTGACTGGTTTCGACTGCTTACTATTGGCAGGGCCATTGATGATAAGGCTCCTAATTACCTGAAGCAGGCGATAGGCTGGTCGTACCATGCACCTTCGGCCGGACACGATGCTATTCAGCTGGCGATAGGGCAAATCTTTGAAAAAGAGGTTGACCACCTGTTCCCTTACTATCGTGATTTAATGACTGTTTTGTCTGCCGGATTAACAGCCGAAGAGATAATCCTGAATGGTATTTCTAAAGCTACTGATATCGCAAGTGGAGGCAGGCATATGTCGAACCACTTTGCCAAAATTGAATGGAATATCCATAATGTTTCGTCTTTAACCGGTAACCATACGCTTCACGCTGTTGGTGCAGCGAGGGGAATTAAATATTACGGAAAGAAAGCGGTATCCATAAGTTCCCAGGGGGAATCTTCAGTTTCTGAAGGCTATGTTTACGAAGCGATTAATGGGGCGTCAAATGAAAAGCTACCTGTTATTTTCGTTCTACAGGATAATGGCTATGGCATTTCTGTCCCTAAAGCTGACCAGACAGCAAACCGGAAAGTTGCCAATAACTTCACAGGGTTTAAGAACCTGCGTATTATTCATTGTAACGGTAAGGATGTTTTTGAGTCAATGAATGCAATGACGGAGGCCAAAAAGCACGTGATTGAAGCCGGTGAACCTGTTATTGTCCAGGCCAATTGTATTCGCATGCGTTCGCATTCTAATTCTGACAGGCATGAATTGTACCGTTCGGAAGCTGAGCGTAATTATGTGCTTGAATATGATCCGATTGCCAAGTTTGAGCGCATGTTAAAACGTTACAAGAGGCTTACTGAAGAAGAAATTGATCAACTAAAAGAAGAAGCAAAAAATACCATAAAGCAAGCTCATAAAGCTGCATTAAAAGCTCCGGACCCGGATCCGGAGAGTTATAAAGACTTTGTATTGCCTGAACCGTATTTGCCTGTCAAATATACGGATGGTACTCATACTGATGAGGGAGAGAAAAAGAAGCTGATTACAGCTCTTAATGAAACCCTGAAAGCTGAGTTCAGGCATAATCCTGACACGTTTATCTGGGGGCAGGACATGGCCAATAAAGACAAAGGTGGCATTTTTAATGTATCCAAAGGTTTGCAGCAGGAGTTTGGCGAGGAACGTGTATTTAATGCACCAATTGCTGAAGATTATATTGTTGGTACGGCTAATGGTATGTCCCGTTTTGACGATAAAATCAGGATTGTTGTTGAAGGTGCCGAGTTTGCTGATTATTTTTGGCCGGCTATGGAACAATACGTTGAATGTAGCCACGATTACTGGAGAACAAATGGAAAGTTTACCCCTAATGTAACAATCAGGCTTGCTTCTGGCGGATATATTGGTGGGGGCATGTACCATTCCCAAACGATCGAGGGATCACTTACATCAATCCCGGGAGTACGTATTGTTTATCCTTCTTTTGCTGATGATGCAGCTGGTTTGTTGAGAACCTCTATTCGCTCAAAAGGTGTAACCATGTTTATGGAACCAAAAGCATTGTATAATGATCCAAAGGCTGCTACCGTAATCCCTGATGATTTTGAAGTGCCATTTGGAAAAGCACGTACAAGAAGAGAAGGAAAAGACCTTTTCATTATAACTTATGGAAATACAACCCATATGTGCCTTGAAGCGGCTGATATGCTTTCAAAAGATGGGGTTGAGTGTGAAGTTCTTGATTTGCGGTCATTGATACCGCTTGATAAAGAAGCAATACTGGAAGGTGTTAAAAAGATTGGCAAAGTACTGATTGTGCATGAAGATAAAGTCCATTCCGGCTTTGGTGCAGAACTTTCTGCTATGATTATGGAGGAGGCTTTTGAGGATTTGGATGGCCCGGTTCATCGTGTAGGTTCTACATTTACCCCGGTAGGTTTTAACCGTATCTTTGAAAAGAGAATATTGCCCAATGCTGAAAAGATTTGTGATTCAGCTAAAGAAATCCTTGTTTACTAACTAAAAAGAAAGAATTCATGGCCAAAACAGCAATCATTTATAGTTTCAATTCTAATAAAACAGCCAAAGCCGGGGAAAAAATTAGTAAGTTTTATGGTGAAGATAAGCTTGAAGTTGTTAATGCAGAAGATATTACTGAAGAACAATTTCTTTCCTATGACCAGTTAATACTGGGCGTACCCACCTGGTTTGACGGCGAACTGCCCAATTATTGGGATGAGTTTGTACCGGCACTTGAAGATATTGGCATGAAAGGGAAGAAGGTCGCAATCTACGGGTTGGCCGATCAGCTAGGTTATCCTGAGAATTTTGCCGATGGAATTGGTATTATGGCAAATCTGTTAAAAAGCCGCGGTGCAGAAATTATTGGTTATACTGCAAATGACAAATACACATTTGAAGCTTCCGCTGCATTGGATGGTGACCGGTTTGTGGGCTTGGTACTGGATCAGGAAAACCAGGCCAGATTATCGAACAAGCGCATTGAAAATTGGGTTAATGATTTGAAAAAACATTTTAAGTAATAATTTTAATTCCTACAATATCCGGCAGGCATAGGCACTTCGCAGATGTCTGCTTTTTTATTTTGTAATTTTTGAAAATGATAAACTTATTCTCAAAATGATCGATTTTGCTTTCCCAAAATGATAACTTTCTATTTATTGAGAAAAAAACATGCCCTCATTAATACTGTTTTTTGATTGGCTAAAACTTATATCTTTGGGCTGCCTTTGATAACAACAAATATGAAAAAGAAAAAAGTAATTGCGATTGTTGCTCACGACAACAGGAAAAAGGATATGATGGAGTTTGTGAGCTGGAATTGGAAAGAGTTTTTGCCACACACATTGGTTTGTACAGGAACAACAGGTAAGCTAATACAGGAAACACTGGAGGATAAAAGCCAGGAGAATGATGTAGTACCTCCAACTGTAATTCGCTTGAAATCAGGTCCACTGGGAGGTGACCAACAACTCGGGGCAATGATTTCCGAAGACAAGGTTGATATGTTGATTTTCTTTTGGGACCCAATGCAACCACAACCTCATGATGTAGACGTAAAGGCTTTATTGCGTATAGCCGTACTATATAATATACCTACGGCTTCGAATAGATCTACTGCAGATTTTATGATTTCCTCGAAGCTCTTTCACCAGGAATATGAGCCGATTTTAAAAGATTATTCTGCTTACATTAAGCGGGAAGTTGATGTTTAAAATAAAAATTAAGCCAGCTTATCGTCCTGGTGGTACAATTCTTGATAGAAAGCAAGACTAAATTTAACAGATGCGTATGAAAAGGGTAATATTGGTATGTTTAGTACTAATAATAGCGCTTCCTAAGCCGGAAGTTGCCGCAAAAGGAAAGAAGGTTAAGACATTTTTATTATCGGAAGAAGAAATCTCAGCAGCTAAGGTATTCTACTCCGTTGATGATGCTTTAATAAGCAAAAAGAAAAGTTATGTCCTTGATTTAACCAACCAGCACGTAACCGGCCTTCCTGAAAAATTATCAAAACTGGTTAACCTTCAGGTTTTGAAACTGGGCTATAATAACCTGGAAACAATTCCAGAGGTAGTTTTTAAACTGGCAAATTTGCAGTATTTGGAATTGAATAATAATAAGTTTGTAAGTATTCCTGAACGTATTTCGAAACTAACACATTTGAAATACTTAACAGTTAAAGAAAACAATATCAATCAATTACCTGAATCAATTTGCTTCTGTACAAAGCTTCGGGTTTTAAAAGCAGGGGAAAACAAAATTAAGGAATTGCCTGCTGATATTGGTAATTTAAACCAGCTAAGGGAATTGGATTTATTTAATAATCAGCTTACCAGTATTCCTGAATCAATAGGGGAACTTTCAATGCTTGAATTACTTGATTTGGATTGGAATGAATTATCCAAATTACCGGAGAGTGTTGCTAATCTGAAGGAACTGAAAAGCTTAAGGTTGGAACAAAACAAACTGGTTAAACTGCCAGAGGACATCGGTAACTTAACCAATCTTTCGGAATTGAAAATATCTGATAACCAACTTGAAAGCTTGCCTGAGAGTTTTGCAAGATTAAAAGGTTTTAATGAGTTGATCCTTACTAAAAACAAATTGATTGAGTTGCCTGAAAATATAGGGGAGATGTCACATTTATTAGTTTTGGATGCTTCGCAAAACCAAATAAAGTGTCTGCCAAATTCGCTGGCACAATTAGTCAATTTAAAGGAACTATACTTGCATAACAACAAACTTAAATCAGTTGATGGTCGTCAAATTGATTTACCAAGCGTTGAAGTCATCAACCTGAGTTTAAATAATATTGAAAGTTTTATTGGTAAAATTAACAATTGTAAACAACTTAAAAGTATTGATATTGAGTCAAATAATTTAAATTCATATCCTCTACTATTTACAAATGTTATAAGCTTGAATTACATCAATATAAGTAATAATTTAATTCGTGACATTCCATTGTCATTTACTAAACACATAAACTTAACAGAGGCTTACTTTTCAAATAATCAGATCATAACCATCAGTAAAAAGATTTCTTCAATGAAATCCCTGCAAAAACTATTTTTGGATAATAACAAATTGCCTGTAATTCCATTAGATTTTGCAAACATACCCAATCTCGATGAAATAGATTTGTCCGGAAACCCTTTATATAGCTGGCATATCAAGCAGCTTAAGAAGAAATTTCAAAATAAGCACTTGGTATTGTAAACATAATTAACTTGATTTCTTTGTAATATTTTTAATCAAGTTATATCCGAATCAAACGGGGATAGTGCTGAGTTCTATTTAAAACCCAGCCTGAAACCGTAAGTATTGCATTCCAAAGCGCTTTCGATATCCTCAAAGGAATAAGATGTAGCTCTTGCAGGTAATTTATTAATTGCAAATACATGCTGGTTTTCCCACAAGTTTTGTTTTTTTTCTTGTGCATTTATGCTAAAGCATGATAACAACAAACCGATGGTAAGAATATTTGAGAACTTGATGGTATTCATTAGCGTCTTATTAAGGTTAATTTTTTCAGGAAACCTTAAATAAGCCTTTTAAAAAATAGATATAATTGAAAATCCAATAGATTATTTTGTAGAAAACCAGCAAAGCTGGTCGTAGATGAATAGTATTCCTGGATAAACTTATTTCAATATATTTGTCCTATAGTTGATATTATGTAAATTTTATATATTCAAAAAAAGAGGGAAAATGAAATCCCTCCTATATCTTATTGATTAAGTTCTGACAAACGTTTCATTACGCTATCATACTTATCCATCATTTTTAAACGATAATACAATGTTTTCAGAGCTTCTAAAGCATATAAATCATCCGGGTTGATTTCTGACGCTTTTTCCATATAAGGAATTGCTTTTTTAAATTCTACGTCAGCTTTAGCAATTTCTTCGTCATACTTATCAGGCTGATTGGTAGGAACTGCATTAGCTACATCAACTTGTTTTACACCCAAATTGTAATAAATTGTACCCAGGTTATAATAAGCATCATAGTAATCTTCCTTAAGTTCAACTGCTTTTGCATAGCATTCTACCGCTTTCTGCGTCTCTTCAAGCTTATCATATAAAGAACCTTTAGCAAAATGATAAGTCGCATTTTCAGGATCTTGTTCGATAGCCAGGTTCAAATACTTCATAGCATCATCTACCATATTAGCATTCAGATAGATATTAATCAGCTGAACCATAATTGAACTACTTTCCGGGTATTTCTCAAAACCTTCCTGGAGCATTTTTAAAGCACCAACAGTGTCCGGTTTTTCAATGTAGGTTTGAGCTAAAAGTTCGTAAGTGCGCGCACCATTATAACCATAACTGGCAGCTTCTTTATAAAAATGTATCGCTTCATCGTACTTTTTGGCATTGTAAGCAGCCAAACCAGCATTGTAAATGATCACCGTGTCAACAGTTGCTTCTGCACCATCTTCAAGCATAACTGGTAAACCCTCAATGTCAAGGATGTTTTTAAATGACTCCAATGCTAATTCATAGTCATTGTTATTAAATGCCTTAACTGCCTGGTCTGTAAAGTCTGACGTTAATAATGTCAAGCTAATTTTGATGGCACCAACACTGCGTTTTTTTTCGTCAAGCTCAATAGCTTTTTTAAACGATTCTAAAGCAGTTGTAAGAGGGTTATCAGCTAGTTTTTTTACATTTTCATCATTCGATTGATAAATAGCCTGATAAATTTGCCCACGTACTTCCCACGTTTTGCTCCACGGAATTGATTTCTCAGACTTAGGATTTGAAGGATCAATAGCAATATTAATTGCCTCTAAAGCTTCCTCCAGTTTTTGTTGATCTTTATATGACTGAGCACTAATTACCTTGCCCTTTTGGGCAAAAGCAGCTGTAACCCCGATCATTAAAGCCAGTAATAATAAGGTTCTCTTCATTGTTGTTAATTTAAGATTTTTGCTACAAATTTAATTTTTTCATATTCTACAGCAAAACATATTTTGTAGAAGTATTTATTCATTATCAGTGTCTTCGATTACTTCAGCATCATCAACTACACCATTTCCATTTTCAAAAGTTACCCTCGCAACAGAAGCAATCTTATCGTCATCTTTCAGGTTTATTAGTCTCACTCCTTGTGCAGCTCTACCCATAACCCTGATTTGTGAAATTGGAAGCCTGATTGTTAAACCATTCTGGGTAATAATCATCAGGTCATTTTCATCAGTTACACTCTTAATTGCAATAAGGCTACCAGTCTTATCTGTAATATTAATCGTTTTTACACCTTTACCTCCCCTGTTGGTCATGCGATAATCATTAACTTCAGAGCGTTTTCCAAAACCGTTTTCTGAAACTACAAGAACGTTTTCTTCCTCACTCTTAACACATATCATGCCAACCACTTCATCTTGCTCATTTCCAAGGGTTATACCACGTACCCCAGAGGCTGTTCTACCAATTGCACGTACATTACTTTCGTTAAATCGAATTGCTTTTCCGGATTTAACTGCAATTAATATATCCTGAGTTCCATCAGTTAATCTGGCTTCAAGTAATTGGTCTCCTTCCCGAATTGTGATCGCATTTACACCATTTTGCCGTGGACGGGAATAAGCTTCCAATGATGTCTTTTTAATAATACCCTTTTTAGTACAAAGAATGATGAAATTATTGTTAATATAGTCAGGGTCATCCAGTTTCTTAACTTTATTATAAGCTAATACCTTATCATCCTGCTCAATATTCAATAAATTCTGAATGGCACGGCCTTTTGACGTTTTAGTGCCTTCCGGGATCTGGTACACCTTCAGCCAGAAACATTTACCTTTTTCTGTAAACAGAAGCAAAGTGTTATGCATTGTTGCAATAAACAGATGTTCAAGGAAGTCTTCATCACGTGTGGTACTACCTTTAGAACCGACACCTCCCCTTCCTTGCGTTTTAAATTCAGTAAGCGGGGTCCTTTTGATGTAGCCCATGTGTGAAATGGTGATCACCATCTCTTCATCAGCATAGAAATCTTCAGGATTGAACTCTTCAGCATTCGGAACGATCTCTGTTTTGCGCTCATCGCCAAACTTAGCTTTTACTTCAAGCAATTCATCTTTAATAATATCCATACGCATTTCTTCACTTGCCAGGATCGCTTTACATTTATCAATGAACAGCATGATTTCTTCATATTCAGCACGAAGTTTGTCTTGCTCCAGGCCAGTCAATTGACGTAGTCGCATTTCAACAATAGCCCGTGCCTGAACATCAGTTAGTTCAAAACGCTGAATAAGCTTCTCCCTTGCTTCATCCGGAGTTTTAGAACCACGGATAATCGCAATTACTTCATCAATATTATCACTCGCAATGATAAGTCCCTCAAGGATATGCGCACGTTTTTCTGCTTGTTCGAGCTCGTATTGCGTACGACGGGTAACAACTTCATGGCGGTGGTCAACAAAATAGCGAATAAGGTCTTTCAGGTTCAGTAATTTTGGACGACCTTTTACCAATGCAATATTATTGACACTAAAACTTGTTTGAAGTTGAGTATATTTATAAAGCTTATTTAGGACAACATTTGATATCTCATCTTTTTTAATATCGATAACAATGCGCATCCCTTCCCGATCAGATTCATCGTTTACATTCGAAATTCCTTCAATTTTTTTCTCGTTAACAAGCTCAGCAATCTTTATGATCAATTCAGCCTTGTTAACAAGGTAAGGTATTTCGGTGACGATAATTTTTTCACGGCCTGTGTTTGTTGTTTCAACATGAGCTTTACCCCTTAAAACAACCCGGCCGCGACCTGTAGCATAAGCTTCTTCTACCCCTTTGTACCCATAAATAATACCACCTGTTGGAAAGTCAGGGGCTTTAATGATAGGGATCAGTTCATTAACATCAATCTCCTTATCATCTATATATGCAACAGTTGCATCAATCGTATCCGTTAAATTGTGAGGCGGCATATTGGTTGCCATACCTACTGCAATACCCGAAGCCCCATTCACTAACAGGTTAGGTATTCTTGTTGGAAGAACAGCAGGCTCATTTAATGACTCGTCAAAGTTAGGTTGAAAATCAACCGTATTCTTATCCAGGTCAGTAAGTGTTTCTTCCGCTATTTTGGCTAACCGGGCCTCGGTATAACGCATTGCAGCCGGACTGTCACCATCAATAGAACCAAAGTTTCCCTGTCCGTCAATTAACGGATAGCGAAGAGACCATTCCTGGGCCATCCTTACCATTGTGAAATAAACAGATGAATCCCCGTGTGGGTGATATTTACCAAGCACCTCTCCAACAATCCTGGCAGATTTCTTATGCGCCCTGTTGGAAAAGACACCTAACTCGTTCATACCGAACAAAACACGGCGGTGAACAGGTTTAAAACCATCACGAACATCTGGTAAGGCCCTGGATACAATCACCGACATTGAATAATCGATATAGGCCGACTTCATCTGCTCTTCAATATTTATTTTTATAATTTTTTCGCCTTCAGACATTTAATCCTCCTTTTGTAGCAATTTGATATAAAAAATTTCGACTAACAAAAATACAAAAATACTTATTAAACCAGCTATTTTACGCTGTTTTTAGCGCATCTAAATTGAGAAGATTTTAACAATTCAATGTTCAAAAAATCAGCATTTTAAAACTATGTGTTAGCAAATAATATGTAATTTTAGATTTGAAAGACTAATTTCGTAGCGGTTAATCAAATCAACTTTTCGGAATGGTTTTTGTTTTAAAAAGAACTTTAACACATTTAAGTAAACAATTATGGATTCTCAATTTTCACCAAGAATAAAGGATGTTCTAACTTATAGCCGCGAAGAAGCTATCAGGCTGGGAAATGAACAGATTGGACCTGAGCATATATTTTTGGGGATTTTGAGAGATGGAGAAGGTATCGCAATTGACATTTTAACAAACCTGGGTGTCAATTTGACTGAAATAAAAGAAGCCATGGAAGAATCTCTTCGTACCGAAGATGAAATTGATCCGCAGGCTTCCATTCAACTCTTAAAATCAGCAGAAAAAGCTTTAAAATTGGTATATCTTGAAGCAAGGGCTTTCAACAGTACTACCATAAACACAGGTCACTTATTATTAGCAATTTTGAAAGATAAAGATAGTCAAATTGCAAATCTTCTTAACGAATTTCATATTAACTATTATATATTGAAATCAAGATTGGAAGATTATAAGCAACCTGAATCCCGATCAGATTTTGGAGAAGAGGATGATGAAGCAGATGATGCGTTCTCAAAGCCTCCTTCCGGTGGTTCAACTTCTAAAAAGACAAACACACCAAAATCTGAAACCCCGGTTTTAGATAATTTTGGAATCGATATTACACGTGCTGCTGAAGACAATAACCTTGACCCTATTGTTGGAAGGGAACGCGAGATTGAGCGATTGGCACAAATTCTATCGAGAAGAAAAAAGAATAATCCCATATTGATTGGTGAGCCTGGAGTTGGTAAATCTGCCATTGCAGAAGGGTTGGCTATTCGAATCGTACAAAAGAAAGTTTCCAGGGTATTGTTTGACAAGCGTGTTGTTAGTTTGGATATTGCTTCAATTGTTGCAGGCACAAAATACCGTGGACAGTTTGAGGAGCGTATGAAAGCTATTTTGAATGAGCTTGCCAAAGTTAACAATGTCATTCTTTTCATTGATGAAATACATACCATAGTAGGTGCAGGTGGAGCTACGGGTTCGTTAGATGCAGCAAACATGTTGAAGCCTGCCCTGGCCCGTGGTGAAATTCAATGCATCGGTGCAACCACTTTGGATGAATATCGTCAGCACATTGAAAAAGACGGTGCCCTTGAAAGACGTTTTCAAAAGGTAATGGTTGAGCCTACTTCGATGGATGAAACGGTAGAGATCCTTCATAATATTAAAGAGCGTTATGAGGAACACCACAATGTAAATTATACTGACGAAGCCATTGATGCATGTGTATCATTGACTTCCCGATATATAACCGATCGCTATCTTCCGGATAAAGCAATTGACGCTTTGGACGAAGCCGGCTCAAGAGTACACATTTCAAATATTAACGTCCCGGATCGGATCATTAAACTTGAAGAGAAGATTGAGACTACCCGTGAAGAAAAAATTAAGGCTGTAAAAAGTCAAAATTTTGAAGTAGCTGCAAGCTACAGGGATAAAGAAAAAAACTTACTTCAATTATTAGATGAAGAAAAAGAAGCCTGGGAAAAAGAACTGGTAAACCACCGTGAAGTTGTCTCTGAAGAAAAAGTAGCTGAAGTTGTAGCAATGATGTCCGGTGTACCGGTACAGCGAATTGCCCAGGCTGAAGGTAAGCGGCTTATGAATATGGGGCAAGAGCTAAAAGGCAGCGTTGTTGGGCAAGACGATGCAATTGTGAAGATTGTTAAAGCGATTCAGCGTAACCGTGCCGGACTAAAAGATCCAAACAAACCAATCGGCTCATTTGTATTTTTGGGCCCTACTGGTGTTGGAAAAACGCAACTGGCAAAAGTTCTTGCAAAGTATTTGTTCGACAGCATTGATTCTTTGATAAGAATAGATATGAGCGAATACATGGAGAAGTTCTCTGTATCAAGGCTTGTTGGTGCACCTCCGGGATATGTTGGTTATGAAGAAGGTGGCCAGCTTACTGAAAA
The DNA here is from genome assembly GCA_028282195.1 of Prolixibacteraceae bacterium. Classification (GTDB taxonomy): domain Bacteria; phylum Bacteroidota; class Bacteroidia; order Bacteroidales; family Prolixibacteraceae; genus Sunxiuqinia. The sequence continues at coordinate 5,111 of JANQII010000072.1, read as the reverse complement.
AGTACGCAGAAAACCGTATTCGGTTGTGTTGCTTGATGAGATTGAAAAAGCGCACCCTGATGTATTCCACCTATTGTTGCAGGTGCTTGATGAAGGACGTTTAACGGACAGCCTGGGGCGTAGTGTTGATTTCAAAAACACAATTATCATCATGACATCCAATATTGGATCCCGTCAGCTTAAAGATTTTGGCCGTGGTGTAGGTTTCTCTACCCCTAAATCAGCTGAGGAAGAAAGCGAGCATGCTAAATACATTGTACAAAAGGCTTTGAAACGTGCTTTTGCACCTGAGTTCCTTAACCGTATTGATGATGTGGTCATGTTCAATACGCTTTCAAAAGAAGATATTTTTGAGATTATTGATATTGAATTAACGGGGCTTTACGAGCGTGTTGAGTCACTCGATTACAAATTAAAGATTTCAAGGGCTGCTAAAGACTTTATTGCTGAGAAAGGATATGATTCACAATATGGAGCCCGTCCATTGAAAAGGGCAATTCAAAAGTACCTGGAAGATGAAATGGCAGAAGTAATTATAAAGGCTTCATTATCTGAAGGAGACACAATCTCGGTTGGCTTTGACAAGAAAACAGAGAAGATTAAAATTAAGATACTCGCAACTAAAAAAACGACATAAGAAAAGGCCGGTTTATTGCCGGTCTTTTTTATTTCTTGCTATTGCCCAAATACCTTACAACCATCAAACTTATATCATCCGTCGGTTTTGTATCCCCCCTAAACAGCTTCAGGCTTTTCACTAACCTTTTCACAATTTCTTTAGGACGCAGATCAAGCAATAAACTAACGTTTCCAAACAACCTCTCCACCCCATAGGTTTGTTCACTGGCATCTTTGCAATCAATTGTTCCATCGGTATATAAAAGTATTGAATCACCTTTATCCAGGATTAAATTATCTTCTGAATAATCTTTATTTGCATAAACACCAACAGGCAGGCCATGTGCAATATCCAACACTTCAATATCGGATTCATTTCTTATGATATAAGGGTAGTTATGTGCTGCATTGCAATAGGTCAGTTCACCGGTATCAATATTCAAAATACCAATAAATAAAGTAAGGAAATGCTGATTTATATTTTGCTTTGAAAGTTCTTCATTAACCTGTCTCATTATCTGAGCTGCAGATAAAACATTGGCTTTGCTTTTAATCATTGTATGGGCTACCCCCATAAATAATGCTGCAGGAATCCCTTTTCCTGAAACATCACCCATAGAAAAGAGAAGGTGCTTTTCATCAATAAAGAAATAGTCGTATAAATCACCTCCAATACTTTCAGCAGGATGTAGTTCAGCATATAGTTCCACACATTTATCTTTCGTAAACATTGGATTGGAAGAAGGAATTATTGAAGTATGAATTTCCTTAGCTGATTTTAAATCCCGTTCATATTTTTTTCTGTTTTTACGACTTTCAGTTTGTTCCTTTAAATACAAACGGTACTGCTCCTGGAAGACCTTCAAGCTTTCGTTCAATAGCTCCAACTCATTACCCTCTACCCTTTTATTTCTTTCCCCAAAACTAAATTTCCGAATTGAGTGAATTAGTTTCATTAAAGGGGACAGCATTTGCCTGAAAAGAACAACTATAATTAGCAATATAAAAGCAATACCTGCCGCAGAAACAATTATGATTTTTTTAAAAATTAAATCTAAATCCCTGAAAAGTTCTTTGTAAGGTTTAACAATTAAAATCAGCCAATCAGTATGTGGTATGGTAGCAGCATAAAACCATGCCTTTTTATAATCATGTAGTTCCGGATAGGCATAACCAGTAACAGAACCCTTTTCTTTTAGGGTTTTGAGGTGTGAATCAATATTTTCGTCAAAAATTTTTTCAGAAACATCAAAGATATTCCGTTGCATAATCCATTCTTTCCTTGGGTGGGTAATGTATTGGCCACTTTCAGATACAATGAAAGAAAACCCCTGCTTTCCAACTTCAATATTAGAAACTATTTTGTTCAGAAAATTCAAGCTAATCTCACAGGACAAAAAGCCTATTTTACTGCTATCCGGTGTAACTATATTTTTAAAATAAGAAATTAAAAGGATACTATCGTGTTTGTTGCAGTAGAATGGTTTAGACCACTTTCCTTTACCCTCGATATTTTCAATAATATCAGGGAAATGATAGTTTGTACAGAAGTTTTTGTCCTTTGACAAATAGATGCCATCTTTAGATCGGACAACAGATACAAAGGACTTTTCTTCCTGCGTAGGCGGACTTACTTCAGCGTGTATACCATAGATTATTGGGTTGGCTTGTACAACGCCTTTCAAAAATAAGTCTAAGTCATTATTCCGAAGATAATATGGGGTTTGTGTGGCTACATTACGACTTATTTCCTGCGTTGCAATTATATGTCTTTCAACCTGGTTGATAATTAAGGCTGACTGGTTGACTGCAGCTTCTTCAATATTTTGCATCAATATCTTTTCACTGAAATCATAATTCAAGTACACAATTAGCGTAATGATTGTAGTTACAGCAAAAATAATGTAGAGGCTTAGGCGAAAAGCTATACTTCTTTTTTCCATCTGAAGAATCAACAAAATATTTCAATACAAGTTAAAGAAAATGATTATGAAAGGAAAGCTTCTTTTCTTAATTTCTTTAACCATTCTCTTGTTCCGGGGTATTCGCAGCTTTTTGATGCAATTACTGAAGCTTGCTTCAATTTTTCTTTAAAAGAATTATCCTGCAAATTGTAGAAGCAAAATGCACCATGAAAGAAATCCCCAGCCCCTAATGTATCTACAACATTAACAGGGGAAACTTTAATTTTACCATGATCATTTTCTTCTTCGTAATATATTTCTTTGGCTCCATTTGTAATGGCTATCTTTTTAATTCCTGTTTGTTTTAAGAAATTAATCACATCTTGTTTTGTCTTGCAGGCTGGAGGGTAAAAATTGGCCGAACAAATAGCAATATCAATATAGGGGAGCAATTCAGGAAGCTGTTGTTTCCAGCTTCCACCATCAAAAACAACGGGTATATTATTTTCTTTGGCAATTTTGCACAACAAGACTGCAACTTCAGAATAAAAACCATCGATAAAAATCTGATCCGGCTTGATTTCATTCATTATCGCAACAAGATCCAGGTTTACCCCATTTGTTACAGGGTTATAAGTAAAGATATTCCGGTCCCCGCTATTTTTCGAAGTGATTACAGAAGTCAAAACAGGCAATTGCTCTTTCCCAGCGTAAAAATCGAAGTGCTTTATATTACAGGTTTCAAAATCCTTTACAAACATGTCTTTAAATGGGCTGTTCCCCACTCCACTATACAATACAGACTTTCCACCCATAAAAGAATTAGCAACAGCAGCATTGGTTGCAGGACCACCGACCAGAAGTTGTGGCTCTTCTGTTTTTGTCTTGGTATTTGAGCCTGGAAATTTATCGACAAAATACTGAATATCCAAGGTTGAAAGCCCTGCAAAAAGAGTTGTCATATCAGAAAATGAAATCATTATTTAGAAAGCAAAAAACCGCCCTTTTTTGAAGGACGGTTAATCTATTTTTTGAAATAAGTCTATGTATTCATTGCCCCACACACATTAATTACTTGTCCGCTCACATAGCTAGACAAGTCAGAAGCCAGGAACAATGCAGTCTTCGCAACTTCTTCAGGAGTTCCACCGCGTTTCATAGGTATGTTGGCCTCCCAGGCTTTACGAGCTTCTTCAGGAATTGCATGCGTCATTTCAGTAATGATAAAACCAGGAGCAATTGCATTACTGCGAATACCTCTTGAACCTAATTCTTTGGCAACTGATTTTGTAAAACCAAGAATACCGGCTTTGGAAGCGGAGTAGTTAGCCTGCCCGGCATTACCACTTACACCAACAACAGAGCTTAAGTTAATAATTGAACCTGAACGCTGTTTAAGCATTGTGCGTTGTGCTGCTTTTGTAAAGTTGAAAACTGACTTCAGGTTCACGTTAATCACAGCATCCCATTGTTCTTCAGTCATTCGCATTAACAAAGTATCTTTCGTAATACCCGCATTATTTACCAAAGCATCAATGCTACCAAACTCTTTTACTATTTCAGTTACCACATTGTCCGTATCTTCAAAGCTAGCTGCATTTGAAGCATAACCTTTAGCTTTCACACCTAAAGCGTTAAGCTCAGCTTCAGTGGTTTTCATATTTTCATCATCAAATAAATCAGTGAAGGCAATATTACAACCTTCTTCGGCAAATTTTAAAGCAATCGCTTTACCAATACCACGGGAAGCACCCGTAACGATAGCAGTTTTTCCTTCTAATAATTTCATATGTATAAATTTGGAATGATATATTCTTTATTAAATGGCAGAACAAATATAGCAGAATGATTTTTTATGAGGCCTTTTAGTTAAAACTTTTCGATGCAGACAGGGGAATCTTAATTATTTGACTGTACTTTTCCACGATCGTAAGGAGAAAAAAATTCACTAATACATCACTTCTTTGCATGAATTCAAATAGATACCTGAAAAGTATGATTAATATTTATTCCGCTGCAAAATAATATTTAGCTTCCATGCAGATAAAATGAATTCACTATTTTTAAAGTTTAAGCAAGTTTACTGATGTATATGCTTAATAAATCACTATGCATTGAAAATACATAGTTTTTGAAGTTCGAATGCCTGCCTGTTCGGCAGACAGGAAATTCGAAAAAATAACAATATGTTGGCAGGCAGCTTCTGACTTCAAGCCTTTTGTGTGGAAATTTATAGAAACTAAAGTAGCTGCAATAGAATTGCAGAGCCTGCTCCGAGCCTGGTTCGGAGGTTTTAACCCTTAATTAGATAATAAATCACTCAGTTGGTAGAATAAATTAATAACAACAGAGTTTTCCTGAATTTGAACTTGTTTAAAGTTAAAAGCTAAAAATGATTATAATTGTATGAAATAGTGCTATTTGTTAATGTCATGAATGGTGACACTTTTTTTCAACTGACTCACCCTGATCGCGACTACGTCACAATCGTCCCTCTCTTCGAGAAGCTATGCTTTATACACAAATATGAATTTAGGGGAAAGCAAGAAAATAATGAATATACAACACTCAATAACCAATGTAGAACTA
>JANQII010000057.1 GCA_028282195.1 Prolixibacteraceae bacterium | reverse complement strand
CGCATAGTCCGGCAGCTGCCGGATAAAGGATTTTTTAAAGCAGCCGGGAGCAAAAAGATCAAGACTTGGGGTGATAGGGCATGCTTGACTTGACACTAGTATACCTTATAAAAAACAGAAAGAAGATTTGATGGCATACTTCAAGTCATTTAAAAAAAATTATAGATGAATAAATTAAACACGAAGTACATTTTCTTAATTTCCATGGTTTCCGCCATGGGAGGATTGTTATTTGGTTATGATTGGGTGGTTATTGGAGGTGCAAAACCTTTTTACGAAAAGTTTTTCGATATTGCCAATTCACCCAATTTGCAAGGCTGGGCAATGGGATGTGCTTTAATAGGATGTTTGCTGGGAGCCATTACTTCGGGGGTTTTTAGCGATCGGTTTGGAAGAAAGAAGTTGCTTATTTTTTCTGCCCTACTGTTTACCTTATCGGCAATAGGAACGGGTGCTTCCAATGAGTTTACCCCATTCATTTTTTATCGGGTATTAGGAGGAATAGGAATTGGATTGGCTTCCAATTTATCACCCATGTATATTGCTGAAGTTTCACCAGCTTCAATGCGTGGAAAATTTGTATCATTAAATCAGCTTACCATTGTAATAGGCATTTTATTGGCTCAAATTGCAAATTGGCAGATTGCAGAGCCAGTGGCTTTAAATGCTACAGATGCAGAAATATTAGCATCGTGGAACGGACAAACGGGATGGCGCTGGATGTTTTGGGCAGAAACAATACCTGCAGGTTTATTTTTCCTACTTATGTTTTTTGTCCCGGAAAGCCCCAGGTGGTTGGCTAAAAACGGGAATGAGAATAAAGTACTGGCCATACTTGGCAGAGTAGGGGGCTCAGTATATGCACAATCAGAATATAAAAACATCCGGGCTAGTTTAAAGTCTGAAAAAGGAAAAGTGAATTTTAAAGATTTGTATGCTCCGGGAATGAAAAAGATATTGCTGATCGGGATTGTATTAGCCGCATTTCAGCAATGGTGCGGAATTAATGTAATCTTTAATTATGCTGAGGAGATATTTTCTGCCGCTGGTTATGGGGTTTCTGACATACTCTTCAATATTGTGGTTACAGGAAGTGTGAATCTCGTTTTCACTTTTGTGGCAATTTACACCGTCGATAAATTGGGTAGAAGGGCGCTGATGATAATTGGTGCAGGTGGCCTGGCAGGTATATATGCCCTTATGGGAGCTGCCTATTATTTTCAAATTACAGGATGGCCGCTGCTCTTATTGGTGGTTATCGGAATCGCCTGTTACGCCATGTCACTGGCACCTGTAACATGGGTTGTTTTATCCGAGATATTCCCAAACCGTATTCGTGGTGCAGCAATGGCTGTTGCAACCGTTTCGCTTTGGCTGGCAAGTTTCCTGTTAACCTATTCTTTCCCATTACTAAACAAAACCTTCGGTGCATCCGGAACATTCTGGCTGTACGGTATTATTTGTGTGGCAGGCCTGACATTTATTTATAAAAAATTACCCGAAACAAAAGGAAAAACATTGGAAGAAATAGAAAAGGGGATTGTTAACTAGATAATAACTAAATAGTAGACCATCATGAAGATTAATTACATTTTAGCGATCATTATTATTGTTCTCATTGGTTCATGTGTTTCAAAAACTCCAACTCATACCATTGAGATTAAACTAAACGATACGGGGAGGGTATTTGAAGGTGTAGGTGGAGTTAGTGCCGGTGCTTCATCAGAGTTGTTGGTTGATTATCCTGAACCCTACAGATCCGATATCCTTGATTATTTGTTTAAACCAAATTTTGGAGCGTCTCTTCAGCACCTAAAAGTGGAAATTGGTGCAGATGCGGTTGTGGTAGGTGCTGAAGCCAGCCATGCCCGGAATATGGACGAATTGTTAAACCCGAAAGAAGAATATTACAAACGGGGTTATGAATATTGGTTGATGAAAGAAGCCCAAATACGAAATCCGGAAATATTATTTTGTGCATTGGAGTGGGCAATCCCTGCTTATTTGGGTGGCCACTGGACAGAAGAAAATGCAAAATATATAATCGCGTTCATTAAAGGGGCAAAAAAGTACTGGGGAATTGATATGCAATATATCTCGCCAGGAAAAAATGAAAGCCGGATAAGTCCTGAATGGTTAAAAGAGGTGTTTAAACCAATGATGGTTAAAGAGGGATTGGGCGATGTTAAAATCCTGGGACCAGACAATCTGGGTTACTACTGGGAAACATGTGACCAAATGGTTGATGATCCGGAATTAGCAGAAGTAATTGATGCTGTTGGCTATCATTATGTATGTAAACATTTGCCAGATATGAGCCATGAAGAATTTGCTGCTACTGAAAATGCTAAAAACTGTGGGGCTTCACTTTGGGCATCTGAAGATTGGTCGATGCACGATGGTTCGTGGAAGAACGCACATATTTTAACAGGTATCTTTAATAAATTTTATATTCGGGACAGAATTACTGCCTTGCAAATCTGGTGTCCGGTTGATTCATATTATGATAATACCGGCGAGTGGAAATCAACCGGGCTCATGAAAGCTGATCAACCCTGGTCAGGGTACTATGAAGTCTCTCCGGCTATCTGGGCTACTGCTCACATAACCCAGTTTATTGAACCTGGCTGGCGTTTTCTTGATAATGCTTGCGGGTATTTTGACCAACCATCAGGTGGTAATTTTGTCACCTTAACCGATCCTGAAAAAAAGGATTTTTCAATCATAATTTATGCTGATTCCCTGCAGCGGAATATAAGTATTAAAGTACCGGAGAATCAAAAAGACAAGGATTTGCATGTATGGCATTCAAATGAGCAGGAACAGTTTGTTTATCAAGGAATAATTAAGTCTACTGATGGTATAGCTGATATTAACCTTGATGCAAATTCAATTTATTCGATTACCACCACCACAGGTCAACAAAAAGGTTTAGCAAAACATCAAGTGCCTGAAGTTGCTGAATTTCCAATTGCTTACGAAGAAAACTTTAATGCTGTAGATACGGGGAAAAATCCTCGATATTTTGCTGACATTGATGGTGGATTTGAAGTCGTTGGGAGCAATGGTCGAAAGGTACTTGAACAGCAGATTACCGAAAATCCAATTGAATGGACTTTTTATGAAGCATTTAAACCTCACGATGGACCTATGACTATGTTAGGCGATTTAAGCTGGACAAATTATGGTGCTTCTGTGGATGTTCAATTACCGGAAAACGGTCTTGAACATGCAAGGCTTTTAATACGAATGGATAATTCGCATTCATACCTGAAAGGTTACACGTTAAAAATATTGAGCAATGGGAACTGGGAGTTACTGCAACAAGGAAGAATGATCCTGGCTTCCGGGAAAATTGAAATACCCAAAGACAGATGGGTAAACCTGAAGTTAGAAGCCAAAGGGGAAGTTATAAGTGCGTTTATTCAGGATGAAATGTTGAAAACCATTAAAAACAAGTACGAGAAGAAAGGGATGGTTGGATTAGGTTGTAGCTGGAGTAAAGTGAAATTCGATAATTTAAAAATATATCCATTGAAATAGCTTAAATAATAATGATTGTAATAAGTAGTATGAATAAAATATTCCTGTTCCTGATCGTTGCGATTATCTATTCCTGTTCTCCGAAAAGTCAGGAAAAAATAAAGCCCAATATACTCTGGCTTACTTTTGAAGATACATCGCCACAATACATTGGTTGTTATGGAAACAGATGGGCCAAAACACCAACAATGGATGCTCTTGCAAAAGAAGGTGTATTATTCAATTCTGCGTTTTCAACAGGTACGGCTTGTTCTCCAAGTCGTTATACATTGATTACTGGCTGCAGGACAACCAGCTACGGAACAGGACACCACCGTAGCAGCTACGGCATACCAGATCATATTGAACCATTTCCTGAATTATTGCGGGAAGCAGGATACTATACATCCAACAACAGCAAAACAGATTACAACACTTCAAAAGCCCAAAGTTTCATTAAATCAGCGTGGGATGAATCATCTGCACAGGCGGGATGGTGGAACAGGAAACCCGGACAACCATTTTTTGCAGTTTTTAACAGCATCCACAGTCATCAATCACGGACAATGACCAACCCATGGTGGAAATATGAGGAGCAAATACTGGACAGTTTAGAGAAAAATTCCATTATAATGGACTCAGACTTTGAGATGCCTCCGATATACAAAGACACGCCGGAAATGAGAAAAGAACATGCGCGTGTTTACAACGCCATTCAGCTTACAGACATACATTTCGGAAGAATCTTAGAGCGGTTGAATGCTGAAGCTTTACGGGATAGTACTATTATCTTTTGCTTTAGCGATCATGGACAGGGCATCTCCTGGGGGAAATGTCATCCACGGGCCATGGGGTACAGGGTGCCATTTATAATTTGGTTCCCTGATATGTACAAACATCTGTCTCCATGGGGAACTAATGTTGTGACTTCAGATGTAATTGACTTTGCAGACCTGCCCGCAACAGTGCTTTCACTGGTGGGTATTGATATACCGGAATACATGGAAGGAGTGCCTCTTTTAGGGAGCAACTCAGGTGAGCCAAAGAAATATACCATTGGTGGTTTGGATCGTTCAGGAGAAAATCTGGCATTGAGCCGCAGTATTTCAGATGGTGAATACATTTTCAATAAAAACTTTATGCCCTTTCAATCTGAAATGAGGTGGCAGAAATACTTCGATTATGGGGAAAGTGCCCAGCTCATTCGAAAAGATTTTGAAGAGGGGAATTTAAATGCAATACAAGCTTCAGTATTTGATAAACATGCTGAAACCTTATTTAAGCTTGAAAATGATCCATGGGAAACAACCAATCTTATTCGTAACTCAAATACCAAACAATTACTTAATGAAATGAGAAGCGTTTTAAAACGGGATCTTATTGACAAAAGAGATGCTCATTTCATTCACGAATACAGTTTTACAAAATCTGGTAAAACACCTTTCATGCTTAGTACTGATAGTTTGTTTTATCCCGCAGAAGAGGTAATAAATATGGCTTTTTTATGTGGGGAAAAAGATGCTTTAACCAGTCAGCTAGAAGCACTGAATCATGAAAATGACATTGTAAGGTACTGGGCTGCAATTGGCATATACTCCCATTTTACATTGTTTGGCAATTCAGTGGAAGGGCAAATGATAAAGCTGGATGATCCATACCCACCAGCAGATATATTTTTAAAAGCAACCCATGCACGTTATTTGGCTAACAAGAAAGCATTGAAACAATTAATCAATTACTTGAAGAATGGCTATGCGGAACTGGGAACTTTAAGCGCACAGTTGCTCTTGCTTGAAAACAATTATGAGCCTGAAGTTTTGGAGCAGGTAATCCAAAACTGCGAAGCATCAAAGTTTGGGGCTGTAAGACAATCAGGAGAATTATTCAAACATAAATTTCTAGCTGAAAAATTACACTATGATCATTTTTGGTAAAATCAGGAAAATAAAAAAGATAGGGTCGATTGAAACTCCATATCAGGGATTTGAATCGGTATCAAACAAAAGAATCTTAAAAAAGATTGGTTACAGAAATTTACAATAACGAACTAGAAAACAAATAAGTTACAAATGAAATCATCAAATGGTTTAATCCATAAAAATACGATCATGATAAGAATCCATCACCTATTGCTATTAATGCTTATTTTGATTTATAGCTGTTCCGTAAACAATTCCAATAAAATCGATTTGTCAGGGGAATGGACAGTAAAACTTGATTCTTTAAATATTGGAATGGATGAGAAATGGGCTGATTCTGAATTTGAAGGGCATAAAATACAATTGCCAGGAACACTTGATGAAGCAGGCATTGGTACAAAATCCAGGCTGGAACCGGCAATAAACAATCATGTCCTTTCAGGCTTAACACGTAAATATCAATTTATAGGTGCAGCCTGGTATCAAAAAACTGTAAATATTCCCCCAAATTGGGAAGGCAAGCAAATACATTTGGAACTTGAACGTGTTATTTGGGGATCTAAACTTTTTGTTGATGGGGAACCTATCGGAAAGAATAAGAGTTTAACAGCACCGCATCGTTATGATTTAGGTGCAGCATTATCTTCGGGAAAACATACTATAACTATTCGTATCGACAATTCAAATCTATACCCACTCATAAATGTGAAAGGTGATAAGTATCCTGATCCAATTAATCAGGACATGGCACATGCATACACGAATCACACGCAAATAAAATGGAATGGTGTAATTGGCGAAATAAAACTTTCTGCTTCATCACCAGATAAAATTGAAAACCTGCAGGTGTATTCCAATGTTGCTGAGGGAACAATTAAAGCTACATTCAGAAAGCCTTCCAATACCGAAAGTGAATTGAAATATCAAATTCTATCAACTGCTGGTGATGTCATTGCTGAAGGTGATATAGAAAAAGGAAAAGAAGAAATAACACTGGCAAAACCAGATGGAATTGAACTTTGGGATGAATTTAACCCCAATCTTTATGATTTTAAAATACTTGCTGAAAATGAAAACACGAGTGTAAGGTTTGGTTATAGTCAGATTCAGAAGGAGGATAAAGTACTTACCTTAAATGGTAAACGTATATTTTTACGTGGTAACCTGGAATGTGCGATCTTTCCATTAACCGGTTATCCACCCATGAAAAAAGAAGCATGGGCAAAGTTAATTTCCCAGGCTAAAGCATTTGGTTTAAACCATTTGCGTTTTCACTCATGGTGCCCGCCAAAAGCTGCATTCGAAGCTGCCGATGAGGCCGGGTTTTATTACCAGGTTGAATTACCTCAATGGAGCTTGAATTTTGGGGAAGATGAAAAAACTACCCGGTTTTTATTAGAAGAGGCAGATAAAATTTTGAATGAATATGGAAATCACCCTTCATTTATTTTAATGGCTTTGGGAAATGAGTTAGAGGGCAATGCAGATTTAATGAACTCTACAGTTGCCGCTTTACGCGAAAAAGATAGTCGCCATTTGTATATGACAACGACCTACTCATTTCAGCATCCATTGGGTGTGATTGCCCAACCGGAAGATGATTTTTTTGTAACCCAGAAAACAGATAAAGGTTGGATACGTGGACAGGGTATTTTTAATGCAAAATCCCCAAACTTTAATGAAGATTATACGGCAAACAGCGAACATGTACCAGTTCCTTTAATTTCACACGAAATAGGACAATATTCTGTATACCCGGATATGTCTGAGATTGAAAAATATACCGGTGTTCTTAAGCCACTCAATTTTATTGCAGTTAAAAACGAACTGGATAACAACGGCCTGTTAAATATGGCTGATGATTTTACCTATGCATCGGGGAAATTAGCTGCAATTCTTTACAAAGAAGAAATTGAACGGGCCTTGAAAACACCTTCATTCGATGGTTTTCAGTTGTTACAGTTACAGGATTTTCCCGGGCAGGGAACTGCACTGGTTGGTTTGTTGAATGCTTTTTGGGAGCCGAAAGGTGCAATCACTGCTAAAGAATTCAGACAATTTAATGCCGAGCTTGTTCCACTTCTGCGGTTTGAGAAAGCGGTATATGAAAACGGGGAAACTTTCAATGCATCATTAGAAGTTGCGAATTTCTATAAGGAAATGAAGGGGCAAACACTGGATTGGTCAATCACCAATGAAGCAGGACAAAAGGTAAAAACGGGAACACAAAATAATATTAATTTACAACTGGGAAATAATGGTAATTTGGGTAAAATCGAATTTAAAATTAATGTTGATAAAGCTGAAAAGTTAATGATTAATGTAGCTTTAGTGGGTACTCCCTATAAAAATAGCTGGCCTGTTTGGGTATACCCCGGGAAGGTTAAGGCAACTTCAGATAAAGTATTTATAACGGAATCTTTAATACAGGCAAAAGAGGAATTAAACAAAGGGAGAACAGTACTATTTAATCCAAACTACGAAAGTTTAGAAGGGATTGAAGGCCGATTTGTTCCTGTGTTTTGGAGTCCGGTTCATTTTCCCAATCAACCAAATACAATGGGTTTGTTAATGGATGAAAACCATGCAGCATTTATTGATTTTCCAACCAGTAAACATACGGAGTGGCACTGGTGGGATTTATGTATTCATTCGAAGTCAATCATTATCGATGGCTTGGATGTGACACCAATCGTTCGGGTAATCGATAACTTTGTTACGAATCGTCACCTGGCGAAAGTTTTTGAGGCAAAAGTCGGAGAGGGAAAATTGATATTTTCATCCATCGATTTGATGAATAAGCTCAACGAGCGTCCAGTTGCACGTCAGTTAAGGTCTAGCCTGTTAAAGTACATGGAAAGTGATGCGTTTAAACCTTCAGGTTTTGTTGATATAAATGACCTTGACTTTCTGGATAATAGAACAAATAAACAATTTATGGCTTCAGATATTTATGAGGATTAATCACGCAAATAACAACGGATATTTCAATAATTCATTAAAAATGAAACGTCCATGATAAAATAATTATGATTTTAACACACACGAGCATGATTATTTTTTCATGGTAAGTTACATCCGGCGATGGATATGTTATGATATCCGGCAGTTGCCGGATGAGCCAACAGAGGTTCAGTTAATTAAAAATATAAACAGATGAAAATAATTCCATGTATACTTTTATGGGTTGCCTGGTGTAGTAGCATTAAAGCACAAGAAATAAATAAAACAAATCAGCTTGTAGATTACCTGGCTGAATTTAAAAACCAGCTTATTTTAGAATGGCCTGATAATAAAACAATGAATGTTGTTTTTCATGGGCACAGTGTTCCGACTGGCTATTTCAGGACTCCTGTAGTGAATACACTGGAAGCTTATCCGCATTTATTCCTGAAATTTCTGAAAGAAAAATATCCAACTGCAGTAATCAATTGCATTACCACATCAATAGGTGGAGAGCAGTCGGAGCAGGGCGCCAAACGT
>JANQII010000005.1 GCA_028282195.1 Prolixibacteraceae bacterium | reverse complement strand
CGCATAGTCCGGCAGCTGCCGGATAAACGATTTTTTAACGAAGCAGAAAGGAAAAAGGGAGATGAAAATAAGGTTCGGATTTATGAATTGAAGCACTAGCTAAGACATTTCGAACTGAGCTATTCTGCCAACAGGAAATTTGAAGTGATCCGGGTTAAATTTATAAGAAGCCCTGAGCCTAAACAGTCTCTTAATTTCACCGGGAGATATTGACTAAAGGAAGTTTGAACAAAACAGCAATCAGTTTGCTTCGCCAAATAAAAAATTGTGTAAACCAGAAGCCGGTTTGCTTGACTTTCAAAAAGGAAGCCCGTCCCGACTGTCAGGTTGTCTGAAGAACTTAAAAAACAGACAACTTGTCAACAAAGTAGCCCTGCGCAAAAGAAAATACGTTAACCAGCAGGATAATGAGCTCAAAATAAATTCCAAAAACCAACTTTCAGTTTCAACTTCAAAAACCACTTGCTCGATTTTCTAATAATCAATGATCAATAACCAATGATCAATAACCAATAACCAATAACCAATGACCAATAATCAATTAATGACTATCTATTCCATAAATCATATATAGCGAATGCTCAATGGTTGGAAGGATTTCATTACAATACTCAGTTACCGCTTTAACGCTGCCTGGTAATGTATAAACCAACGTCTGGTTAATTGTGCCGGCAATCCCCCGGCTAAGTAAAGCGGCTGGCTTTTTCATTCCATATTTTACACGAATAAGTTCCATAATGCCCGGAATCTCTTTGTCAAGCATGGGGGTAATGGTGTCGGGGGTAATATCCCTGTTTCCAATTCCGGTACCTCCGGTAGTAAAAATTACATCAACATTTTCTTCTATTGCTTTTTTAATAAGTGCCTTTAAGTGTTGAGCATCATCAGCAATTAATACATTGTCAATTTCGACTTTTCTGTTTATTTCTGAAAAGAACTTCCTACAGAGATTTTTAATTTGAGGCCCGCTTTTATCAGCATATTCTTCTCTACTTGCACGATCGCTTAGTGTAATAATAAGAACTTTGATTACTCGTGGATGATAGATTAATTCATCGCCATGCTTGAGGTTTCCGTGTTTAATGACCTTCGCAAAAATCCCTTCTTTGGGCATTACACAATTGCCAACCTCACGAAAAATGCTGCAATTATCTCCATGGCATTTTTTACCAATTTGCGTGACTTCCAGCTCCAGGTTTTCGTTTATAAAACGATCAAGAGGTTTGGTTTTATGAAGTAGAACTCCCTCTGTAGTGATATTTTCAGCAAACTCACCATAGTTTATTTTTCTCCCTGCTTCTTCTGCAAATTTGCTTATACTTTCATTTGCCAGCAAACTCACTTGCCTGTGCCAGTTGCCCGAATGAGCATCGCCAACAACGCCAATCTCAGTTAATTCAATTTTATCAACCGGCTTTTTAACTGTCCCTTTTTTTGCAGAAATATTTACAGACAAAATTTTAATTGATTCGCTCATAACTAGGGTTTAAAGGTCTTCTTTTGTTTTGCGGATTAGTTTCACATTTTCAATAACCATTGTTTTATCAACGGCTTTACACATATCATAAATTGTAAGCAGGGCAATCTGTACACCAGTTAAGGCCTCCATCTCTACCCCGGTTTGTCCAATGCAATGTGCAGTACAATTAACGGTAACACCTTCTTTCTGCAATGTGCAGCTTATTTCTATTTTTGTTAGCTGAAGTTGGTGGCAAAGGGGAATTAGTTCGCTGGTTCGTTTTGCCGCCTGAATTCCGGCAATCTCAGCTACTGTAAGGACATCCCCTTTTTTTATTTCATTTTCCTGAATGAGTTTTACCGTTTCAGGATTGAGGCGAATGAAGCCCTCAGCAATAGCAGTTCTTGTTTGGTTTTCTTTATGACCTACATCGACCATTTTTGCACGGCCTGAATCATCAATATGTGTAAGTTTATTTGTCATGATATTTCGTTTTTTATTCAATCGATCAATCCACGAATGATTCTTCGTCTATCCTCCAATATTGTAAAATTCACCGGATTGGTTATAGCTGCCAGATTTTGGTTTTTTGCCAATTGCCAGCTTAAGTGCTTTTTCTGAACCAAGTTTTCTGATGTTATAAGCCAAATCGCTGAACAAACAAGGTTTTACATCGCCATTTGCCAGTAGCCTGACCCGGTTGCATTTAGAACAGTTTCCTCCTTCGCCACCTTCAACTTTCGAGAATTCTCCGGTTTGTAAATTCATTTGGTGAATAAAGCGAAGCTTCAAGCCATTTTTTTTACAAAAATCTTTTAATCGAAGCATTTCCCCATTGGGTTCTCCCAGAAGCACAGCATTCACTTTTATGGGGGACAATTTTGCTTTTTGAGCTGCTTCAATTCCCTGCAGGACTTTGTTCAGATCGCCGTTTCTGGTGATTTCACAATAACGGTCAGGATTGATGGTATCCATACTAATATTTACCCGTGTTAAACCAGCTTTTTTTAAGTCTTTAGCAAATTCCTTCAGCAAAATACCATTGCTTGTCATTGAAAGATCTTCAATTCCTGCAATTTTTGAAAGCTTATTAACCAAATCCACAATTCCCTTCCGTACAAGTGGTTCTCCTCCGGTTAATCTAATCTTTGTTATACCATTGGAAACAGCCAGACGAGTGAAGTTTTCAATTTCTTCAAAACTTAATATGTCACTGTGTTCAAGCAGTTTTACTCCTTCTTCAGGCATACAATAAGTGCATCGAAGGTTGCACTGGTCAGTTACCGAAATGCGCAAATAGTTGATATTTCTTTTATAGCGGTCGTACATTCACAATCTCTCCCTTTTTAATTAAGCCAACTCCTTTTGGAATGTTCATGACACCAAAAGCTTCATGATACGCATGTATATGAGCTGATCCATTGTATTGGATGGTTTCAGCTTCATTATTGATGTTTATTGTTATCGGAATAAATTCCTCCCGGTCTGTTTTTCTTCTTTTATAATCAGACGCAAGTGGAATTGGCAGATTTGCAATTCTGAAGTCGTGCCCCATTAACTTAAAAAGAAATGGTTTTGCAAATAGTTCAAACTGAATAAATGAAGAAACCGGATTGCCTGGAAGCCCGATGATATATTTGTCGTTTTTAATGGCAAAAGTGGTGTGTTTCCCAGGCTTTACAGTTAACTTGCTAAAAAGGATACTGAAGCCAAGTTCATTGATTATCAACGGAATATAGTCAAAATCACCAACTGAAACCCCTCCTGAGATTACTGTAACATCATTTTCGCCTGTAGCTTTCTTTATTGCTGCTACTATTGAGCTGCGATCATCTTTAACAATGCCATAATAGTTGCAGATGCAGTTACATTCTTCAACCTGTGTTGCTAATTGGTGACCATTCGAGTTTCTTATTTGTGAAGAACTAACAGGTGTACCAGGCTCAACCAATTCAGAACCAGTTGAGATAATGCCGACTGATGGTTTTTCATACACTTCAGGAAAAGTACATCCAACGGCTGCAAGCATTGCAATGTGTTGTGGTTTTAGCAATGTGCCCGCACTTAATACCAAATCCCCTTTTTGTAAATCTTCTCCTGTGGGGCAGATGTTGCTGCTTGTTTTTGTACCAGTAAAACGAACTTTTCCTTTAGCTGTTTCCTCACTGTGTTCGACCATAAATACAGTGTCGGCACCCTCAGGTACTTGTGCCCCAGTCATAATTTTGGAACATTGACCGGATTCAATTTTATGGACTGGCGATTTCCCTGCCGGGATAACTTCCAACACATTTAGCTCTTTGCCTAAATCTTCTCGTTTACAGGCATAGCCATCCATGGCCGATTTGTTGAATGGCGGCATGTCACTATCCGAAGAAACATCTTTGGCCAGTACTCTCCCGGTGGCTTCCTTAAAATTTATTTTTTCAGTGCTTTTAGTTTTGGCCTTGCCAAAAGCAATATGAATGGCTTCAGCCAAGCTGATCAGTGGTTGATTTTCCATGTTTGTTCAAATTTTAAGCTTGAAGGAGAATGACTGAAAGAAGGGCCATTTGATCGGACTACTAAATCCGCAATTTTTAAATTGGTTTTGGTCGAAGGCTTATCTGCACTTTTTTCATTGTAAATAAATAAAAACAGCCCGGCTTGTATGTACTTGTGCAAAGCCGCTGATTCGATTAAAATCGGTTTATCTGCTTCAAGAAAAGGCATTAGCGATAGAAAGGCATCAGCAAGCTGTTCGTCATCCGCTTGCAAGTAAAAGGAACGGGCTGCACCATGCTGCAAATAAAGTGAGCTATCTTTTGTAGTTTCTCTGTTTGTTTCTTCAAATAGTTGATAATGGTTGGTTTCAGAAATTAATCTCAAACCCTCTGTGGTTTTGTGAAAATGAGGTGAAATTTTAACTGCAATAGGCTTTCTTGATTTGTGTTCTTTTAATAGATTGCAGATATAGCTTGTCTTGCCAACATTACGTCCGGAGCCTGCAATTAGTAGTATGTTTTCCCATGCATTTTTCATAAAAATTCCCCTAATCATTACCAGAAAGGGGAATCTCAGCAATATATTCTACTTAACAGAATAGCCTGATCAATCTCCTTTCCAAAGTCATCCGGCAGCTGCCGGGATCGGGAGGCTAAAACGTTTCCGTTTTAACCCAGCGGTTCAACAGGCATATTTCACACAACTTAGCCGGAAGAACTCGGAGTTATTTGATATGCAAATATACAAATATCTTAATGTGTTTTACATGACTTCTTAATTTAGAATGAATCCGGCAGAAGATTAAAATGGGAGAATTCTATTTAAGGGTTACGAGTTGCGGGTTTCGGTTTTACGCATCAAAACGCTGGTCATCCTGAGTATTCACCTAATCTTATCAGGCATAATGAGTAAATGACAGTTTTGTTTTTAATTTATAATCTATAAACCCACCTTCTTTGATGGTGGATATTTAATTGTAAGATCCTGTCAGGTGCAAGCACACTGACAGGTTTTTGTCTTTTCCCGAAACCTGTCAGTTTTCACAGAACCTGCCAGCGTTGAAACAACTGAATAAAAATCTGTCATTGGCAACAAACCCAGTGAAGGTTCAGTCTATATACTTCGGGGTTTGTCGAGCTACCAGGTTTTGAAATCCTGGAATTAATCCGTTAGTAAGTTCAAAGCTGAACCAATTAATAAGGTTGTGGTTAGATAGGGGAACAACTTTCTACTAAGTCCCCCAGAATTTGAAAATTCAACATCAAAAAGAATAACAGTATAAAAAGTTAGTTATGCATCCTTAATCCCTCCGCACCCCTATCCCCTAAAGGGGCAATCCCGTGCGCCGGGAGTCCCTTTAGGGAATAAAAGGGTGCGTGATGGATTTTTGTTATATAGTAGTGTCGTGTCACGCCTGATCTGACAGCCCAAGTGTCGTTCTTTTGATTTTTGACCGCGTTAAAAAATCGTTTATCCGGCAGCTGCCGGACTATGCGCAGATTTTTTGCCTTGTCAAA
>JANQII010000004.1 GCA_028282195.1 Prolixibacteraceae bacterium | reverse complement strand
AAATTAATTGCAGTCTCAAAACTTTTAAATTTCTTTTTCCTTATTTCTTGTTCGATATTTTAAAAAATGAAGGATTGATTGAGATTGTTTACTCAGGGATGCTGATTATTATGATTTTATATGCTGAACGCAGATAAGAAATCATAACGGTCATAAAAATCTGCGTCTAAAAAATGGATTATACCAACTTTCCATGGAAATGAAATTAATATATCCATTTCGGATAACAATACGATATTCATTTTGTTTTATTTCAGGGCTTCATATAAAATCTCAATTGGATGAAAAGCTTTTCGTCCGGTACCTTCTTCAATATGGTGGCGGCAGGATGTGCCTGGAGCAGAAATCAATATTTCAGAAGTGGTTTCACGAACAGCAGGAAACAGTACCAATTCACCAATTTTCCGGCTTAATTCGTAATGTTCTTTTTCATAGCCAAAAGATCCTGCCATTCCGCAACAACCACTAGGTATTTCTTCAACCGAATAATTCGATGGGATTTCAAGCATTTTTTTTGTTGGTGCTGTAGATGCTATTGCTTTTTGCTGGCAATGCCCGTGTAGCTTAGTGTGATTTTTAGCATCGGAAAACTGATCAACCTGAATATTGCCTTTCTCAAATTCAGAGGCAATAAACTCATCAAACATCAACGCATTTTCAGCCAGTTTCTCAGCCTTTTTTTTCAGGCTTGAATCAACTAACTCAGGATACTCATCCCTAAATGCGAGTATTGCAGAGGGTTCAATACCAATTAAAGGTGTTCTTTCTGAAACCAGTTTTACCAGGCGTAGAACATTTTCATTAGCGATTTTTTGTGAGGTTTTTACAAGTCCTTTCGACAGGAAAGTTCTTCCACTTTCTTTATGCTTTGGGATTGTAACTTCATAGCCCAGTTTATTCAGCAACATAATACCTTTAATGCCAATATCGCTTTCATTGTAGTTGGTAAATTCATCAGCAAACAAATAAACTTTTCCTTTTGGTTTTTCTGGTAACTCGATTGTTTTCTTGTACCACTGGCGCAAAGTCAGTTTTGATAATTTTGGGACTTTTCGTTCTTCGGAAAAACCAACAGCTTTTTTAAATAAATTGGTTTCTGTAATGAAGTTTGTCAGTGGCCTAAAGGCTTTCCCGGTTTTATTTAATCTTGGCAGGTAAGCAATCAATCTTGAACGGAAGGGAATTCCATGAATGTCATAATAATGTTGAAGAAACTCAGCTTTAAACTTGGTCATATCAACATTGGAAGGGCATTCTGCTTTGCAAGCTTTACACGAAATACATAAGTCAAGTATTTGATATATTTCTTCGTGATCGAAAGGATTGGCTTTTGTCGAGCGGGTCAGGAATTCCCTTAAAATATTTGCGCGTCCGCGGGTCGTTTTGTCTTCATCTTTGGTTGCCATAAAGGTAGGGCACATGGTGCCACCAATAATTGAACTTTTACGACAATCACCTGAACCGTTACACTTTTCAATAGCACGCAATATGCCTTCCTGATCAGAAAAATCAAAAGTAGTGTTAATTGGTTTGGTTTCCCCAATCATAAATCTCAGCCCTTCTGTGATAGGGGGAGTGTCGATAATCTTTCCAGGGTTCAAAATGTTTTGTGGATCCCAGGTTTGCTTCAGCTTTTTAATAAGCTGATAATTGTGATCACCCAGCATAAAAGGGATAAATTCGCCACGTAACCTGCCATCACCATGTTCACCACTTAACGAACCACGGTATTTTTTTACTAAAGCTGCAATGTCTTTTGCAATCGTATGGTATAACTCTACATCTTTTTCATCTTTCAAATTCAGCAAAGGACGAAGGTGGATTTCACCTGTCGCAATGTGGGCATATTTTACACAGCTTAAGCCGTACTTTTCAAGTGTTTTGTCAAATTCAGCCATGTAAGCAGGAAGGTCTTCAGGGGCAATTGCCGTATCTTCTATAACTGTTGTACTTCGCTTATCTCCCGGAATATTTGATAGAAGTCCAAGCCCCGCAGTCCTGAGCGCCCAAACCCTTTTTATGTTTTCATCTCCCAGGATCAACGGAAAGTGGTAACCAAGCCCGGCAGCTTTAAAATCTGCTTCAAGTTTTTCCGCAATTGTTTTAAGTTCTGCTTCTGTATCGCGGGCAAACTCAATCATCAACATGGCTTTTGGGTCACCTTTTATGAAGAATCGGTTTTTGCGTTGCTCAATGTTTTCTTTGGTGCAATCCATAATGATGTCATCCATTAGCTCAATTGCACCAGGCTTATGTTTTAAGGCTATTAAGTTTCCTTTGTAAGAATCTTCAAGGCTATCAAAATGAGCACATACCAATCCTTTGTGTTTAGGTGGAAGAGGAATCAGGTTTAATTTAATTTTTGTCATGAAAGCTAATGTGCCTTCACTACCAGCCAAAAGTTCGCATACATTTATCTTTTCACCATTTTGAGTAAACGGATCGGTTTCAAGAAGAATATCAATTGCATATCCATTATTTCTGCGGCTTACTTCCGGCTTCGGAAAATTTTTCCTGATTTCTTCCTGATTTTTAGGATCAGAAAGTGTATCATTAAGGTTTTTATAAATCCGGGTTTCGGTAGAATCCGGGTTGCCACTGCATTTTTTTAAGAACTCTTCAGTTGTTAACTCGCCAAAAGTAATTTCAGTTCCATCAGCCAATATGCATTCAGCTTCAAGAATGTGTTCACGTGCGCTTCCATAAATTAAAGAATGAAGGCCACATGAGTTGTTTCCAACCATACCACCAATGCAGCACCGGTTTGCCGTTGAAGTTTCAGGGCCGTATTGTAACCCATGTGGTGCGAGGTATTTGTTCAATTCAGAAAGGTTGACCCCGGGTTCTATATTAATCCATTTTTCTTCAGGATTAAATTCCAGGATAGCTGTCATATACTTTGAAATATCAACTACTATTCCGGGACCAACAACCTGTCCAGCGAGTGATGTTCCTGCTGCTCTTGGTATTACTGAGCTATTATTATCCCTGGCAAACCGAATGATTGTGCTAATGTCTTTTTTACTTTTTGGCATACAAACAGCCTGGGGTATTTCTCTGTATGACGAGGCATCAGTAGCATAAATTACCCGCTGTACATTACTCGTATAGACATCTCCTTCCAGCTGTTGTTTTAAAGGATAAAAAAGATCATCTTTTTTCATCTGTTTATTTTTTTCAATTAACTGAACCTCTGTTGGTTCAAGTTTGGTTTTATTATAGTTAATTCTCCACCAGATGCCTGCCTGTCGGCAGACAGGGAACTTACCATGAAAAAATAATCATGCTTACCTGTATTAAAATCATAATTATTTTATCATGGACGTTTCATTTTGTTTATCTTATTTAAAATCAAATTAAGTTGAATTTAACCTTAATGTGATTTTTATCAGAATTCAAAAATAATTATCATTTACGAAGTACAATAACCCTCATTTTTGCGTATTTTTGCAATTGGAATCTTCTAACAAAATGTTGGAAATCTAAAATTGTTTGATGAAACACACAAATCACAAGTCAATTCCGCATGAAATTTAAGGGTTTTTATTTGTACTTACCAATTGGTAACTGTGGTTTTATTTTGTGTTTTTGAAGCGTTAATAAAAAATTCGCTAAATATATGAAATTACTGGAACGCGTAATTCAAGACGCTCAAAGCGATCAAAAGCGTATCGTTCTTCCGGAAGGGACTGAACCAAGGACCTTAAGGGCAACAGAAATTATTTTAAATGAAAGTATTGCCAGGATTATTTTGCTTGGTAATCCGGGAGAAATTGCACAGGCTGCTGAAGAATGTGGTGTGAATATTAAGGGAGCAGTTATTGTTGATCCTAAAAATGATGACAGAAGGGAGGCCTATGCAAAGGAGATGGTTGAAATCCGTAAGGCAAAAGGATTAACCATGGAAGAAGCTCTTCAGATGTTAGACGATCCATTGGTATTTGCCCCGCTAATGATTAAGTGTGGTGATGCTGATGGTGAAATTGCAGGAGCTGTAAATGCAACTGGGGATGTACTTCGACCTGCTTTCCAGTTTGTAAGGACAATGCCCGGTGTAAGTGTTGTTTCCGGGGCATTCTTGATGTTTGTAAATGATCCTCATTTTGGTCACGATGGGATTTTGGTTTTTGCTGATTGTGCAGTTATGCCAGACCCCAATGAGCAACAGCTTGCTGAAATTGCAATTACAACGGCTAAAACAGCAAAAGCAATCGTTGGAATGGAACCCAGGGTAGCCATGTTAAGCTTCTCAACAAGAGGTAGTGCTCAACATCCTTTGGTTGATAAAATTGTGAACGCAACTGAAATTGCAAAAAGACTTGACCCTGAATTGAAGATTGATGGCGAATTACAATTAGATGCGGCATTAATTCCTGAGGTTGCCAAATTGAAAGCACCTGACAGTGAAGTAGCAGGAAGAGCAAACGTATTGGTTTTCCCGGGACTTGAATCAGCAAATATTGGTTATAAATTGGTACAACGACTTTCTCAGGCTGAGGCTATTGGGCCTGTTCTTCAGGGAATGGCTGCACCAATTAATGATCTTTCCAGGGGATGCTCGGTAAGTGATATTGTTAATATGGTAGCGATTACCTCCAACCAGGCCGCTGCCCTTTTTGAGTAAATATATATGTCTACAGAAATAATTTATGAACCAATTGAAAAGTTTGGACTTAGCAAAAGAGATGTTAAGCGAACACTTTTCTCTAAAATTGGAATTATTGGATGTGGCCTTGTAGGGCAAAACATTGCACGTGTTGCCAGTTTTTACGGTATTGAGGTCGTATTCATTGAAGTTAGTGAAGATAAAATCAGGGAAGCCTACCGTAATATTGACAAAATACTTGATAACCGTATTGAACACTGGGGGTTGACTAGTGGTGAGAAACGGTCAATCCTTTCAAGGATTAAAGGATCACTTGATTATAAAGATTTAGAAGGATGTGATTTCGTAGTTGAAGCCATTCGTGCAGTTGATCGTGGTGGAAAAATCAAAGAGCGTAAGGCAATTTTTAAGCAGATTGAAAAGGCAGTAGATCGTGATTGTATTATTGCAACAAACTCAACTACGATTGTTGTTACTGAACTTTCTTCTGAATTGAAACACAAAGACAGATGTATCAGTATTCATTTCTTTGTGAATTCCCCGGAAGCAAGGATTATTGAAGTAGTAAAAGGACTGTATACCTCGGATGATGCTTATCAAAAGGTTTGCAAGTTTGTAAAGCTGATTAACCGTAAAATTATTCCCGTTGAGGAGTCTGCAGGTTTGGTAAGTGTGCGTCTGTTTGTTGTTCTTCTAAATGAAGCTTGCGGAATCT
Source organism: Prolixibacteraceae bacterium (assembly GCA_028282195.1). Taxonomy (GTDB): domain Bacteria; phylum Bacteroidota; class Bacteroidia; order Bacteroidales; family Prolixibacteraceae; genus Sunxiuqinia. The sequence continues at coordinate 16,043 of JANQII010000004.1, read as the reverse complement.
TGATGGAAGGTGTTTCAAACATTGAAGATGTGGATCAGACTTTACGTATCGGATATGGGATGAGGCTTGGTCTTTTTGAAATTGCTGATAAAATTGGACTGGATAAAATTGTGCGTTGGATGGATAACATCTACAATGAATTTGGAGATATCCGTTACAAACCTTCACAATATATCAGGCGGTTAGTAAGGGCAAAACAATTGGGCGTAGATTCAGGTGTAGGTTTTTACCGTTACGATGAAAAAGGCAATAAAATACTTTCGAGAGGGGAAACATGTTAAAAATAGAATTTATTAAAGAAATATATTGAGAATGAAAGTTCTTGTACTCAACTGTGGCAGCAGTTCTATTAAATACCAGCTTTTCAATATGGCAACCCAAAAGGTTATTGCCAAAGGTGGAATTGAAAAACTGGGAATGAAAGGTTCGTTCCTAAAGCACAAACATGAGGATGGACGTCAGATTGTTTTCGAGGGTGAAATTTTGGATCACAAAAGTGGCGTTGAATACATCCTGGGAATTCTTACCAGTGAAAAATATGGTTGTTTAAAAAGTCTTGAGGAAATTGATGCAGCAGGTCATCGGGTTGTTCATGGCGGAGAACATTTCCATAATAGCGAATTCATTACAGATGAAGTTTTAGAAGAAGTTGTTAAATGTACTGATATTGCTCCATTACACAATCCCCCTAACTTGAAGGGGATCCACGCGATGGAAGAACTCATTCCGGGCATTCCGCAAGTTGCCGTTTTCGATACAGCATTCCACCAAACGATGGGAGAACATGCCTATATGTACGGTATACCTTATGTACTTTATAAAAAGTATGGTATACGTCGTTATGGTTTTCATGGAACAAGTCATCGCTACGTAACAAAAAGAGCTTGTGAACTGTTGGGACGGGACATTAGTACCCAAAAAATTGTGTCATGTCACTTAGGTGGTGGTGCCTCTGTAGCAGCCATTAAAAATGGTAAATCTTTCGATACAAGTATGGGCTTCACTCCGCTTGAAGGTTTGGTAATGGGAACCAGGGCAGGCGACCTTGATGCAGGTGTTGTAACCTATATCATGGAAAAAGAAGAGCTAGGCTTGCGTTCGGCTAACACGCTTTTAAACAAACATAGTGGAATGCTTGGTCTTTCAGGTGTTTCTTCTGATATGCGTGAAATTGAAGATGCGATTGCTGATGGGGATGAACGAGCAAAAATGGCATTGGATATTTACAATTACCGGGTTAAAAAATACATTGGCTCATACATTGCAGGAATGGGCGGTATCGATATTTTAATTTTTACTGGTGGTGTAGGTGAAAATCAAGATTCAGCAAGAAAAGGAATGGCTGGCGGATTAGAGTATTTAGGCATTCATTTGGACGATAATTTGAATACGGGGTTCCGTAGTGAAGGTGAAATTAGTACCAAAGATTCCCCTGTAAAAGTTATGGTTGTTCCAACCGATGAAGAATTAATGATTGCTTTGGATACAGAGAAGATTGTACGTAAAAGAGTTAATTCGTAAGTTTTTTATATCTGATTCTGGAAGAACATAAGTAAAAACTACAAAATATTTTTTCTTTATAACATCCGGTGTCATGGGGCATCGGATGTTTTGTTTTTCAACGGTTTAAAAACATTTTTTAGATTGACTTTTGTTATGTAATTTCATTTAACGAATAAATACTTTCGCACACAAAGGTAATTATCCGGAAACTTGAAAAATTTAAACGGATGAAACGAGCATGGTAATAAATTATTACACAGGAGCATGATTATATTCCATGTAAGTTACATGAGTTACCGCTAAAAAAATTAAAAATATAAACGAATGAAAATTGAACAGTTATCTCAGCTCTTTAAAATTGTAAAGCAGAAGCCAACTAAAAAAATGGTAGTGGTTAATGCAATTGACCATCATAGTGTTGAGGCTACTCAAAAAGCAGTCGAATTAGAACTTGTTCAGGCAACTTTAACCGGGGATAAATCCCAAATATTGAAAGTATGCGATGAGTTAAAAATTGATTCTGGTCTATTCGAAATAATTCATACATATTCTGAAGATCAGGCTGCCCAAACTGCTGTGAAAATGGTTACCGAAGGGAAAGCTGATTTCATGATGAAGGGATTGATTAGTACCGATAAATATATGCGTGCCCTTCTGAATAAAGAATATGGGATGCTCCCTCCAAAGGGGGTTTTGAGCCATGTTACTGTAATTGAAAACCCAAATTACCATAAATTACTAATCGTTAGCGATGTAGCCGTTATTCCATACCCTGATTTGAATCAAAAAGTAGTATTGAGTAAGTACCTTATTCAAACAGCCCGGGCATTAGGAATTGAAAAACCAAAGTTGGCTTTAATTGCTCCTACGGAACAAGTGTTGCCGGCAATTCCTGCTTGCACAGAAGCTGCATTGATTACAAAAATGGCTGATCGGGGACAAATAAAAGGTGCAGATGTTGATGGACCGATGGCTTTGGATGTTGCAATTGATTTAGAGTCTGCTCAAATTAAGAAAATCAATTCGCCTGTTGCAGGAGATGCAGATTGCTTGTTATTCCCAAATATCGATGCCGGAAATGTATTTTATAAAACAAATACCAAGCTTTGTGAGGCCGGGCAGGCAGCTGTAGTTGTTGGAGCAAAAGTCCCTGCAGTACTTTCATCACGCGGGGATAGTTCCCAAACCAAGTTAAACTCAATTGCACTGGCAGCATTATTGACTAAGTAAACTATGACTGAATACCGAATATTAGCGATTAATCCTGGTTCCACTTCAACAAAGTTTGCCGTTTATTATAATGAAGAGTGTAAGCTTTCCAAGACCTTAAGGCATTCTATCACTGAATTGTCAAGATATAAAAATGTAATTGATCAGTTTGATTACCGAAAAGGAATGATCATAGATGCTTTGGTTGAAGAGGGGGTTGAGGTTGACTCCATCAAGCATATCATAGGCAGGGGAGGGTTAACTTATCCTCTGGAATCAGGGGTTTATCAAGTAGATAATGATATGTTAGCCCATGCACGGGAAGGGGTGCTTGGTCAGCATGCAAGTAACCTGGGGCCATTAATTGCTGATTATATTGCTCATCAAATTCCTGGAGCCGGTGCGTATATTGCAGACCCGGTGGTAACTGATGAATTGGAAGAAATTGCCCGGGTTGCAGGCCATCCAAAATTTGAACGCCGCTCAATCTTTCATGCTCTTAATCAAAAAGCAACAGCCAGGGTTCATGCTAAAAAAGTTGAGAATAGATACGAAGACTTGAATCTGATTGTTGCTCACCTTGGCGGAGGGATTTCAGTGGGTGCGCATAAGCAGGGCAGGGTAATTGATGTCAACAATGCTTTGGACGGGGAAGGTCCGTTTAGCCCGGAGCGTAGTGGAACTTTGCCAATTGGTCAGGTGATTGATTTATGTTTTGAAGGAAAACGCTCTAAAGAAGAAATCCGTAGAATGGTAGTTGGTGAAGGTGGTTTTGTAGCTTTGCTCGGTACCAATAGTGCCATGGATGTTGAGGAACGTGCTGAAAATGGTGATGCAGAAGCTAAGCTTATTCAGGATGCATTAGGATACCAGGTTGCAAAGATCATTGGTGAAATGGCTGTGGTATTTAATGGTAAGGTTGATGGAATACTTTTAACCGGTGGCCTGGCCTATAACAAATACCTCACTGATTATATTCGCCAAAAAACAGGATTTATTTCTGAAGTTTTTGTCTATCCCGGGGAAGATGAACTGGAAGCTTTGGCAATGAATGCACTTCGTGTAGCACGGGGCGAAACAGAGGCTAAAGCTTACGAACCAAAAATTCAGTAGCTTCAAACCCGACTCAACGAGAAAACCATCTGCCTCAACGAATAAATTTTGGGTTTATCATTTGGTTCTTTTGCTTTGAATCAAACTTTAAAATCAAAAGTTATGAAAAAGAAATCTTATCTATTTTTAATAGCGATTGTTTTTCTATTTTCCGGTTGTTTCGTTTACTCCTTTTACCCACTTTACACCGAAGATGATTTGTTTCCAAATGATCTTTTATTAGGCGAATGGATGGATCAGGATTCAACTCTTTGGAAGTTTGAACATGAGATTAAAGGTAAATCGTTTCCAGGATTGGGAAGATCAGTTACTAATGATAGTATAGCATACTCTCTGGAAATAAAAGCTAAAGATGATAGTGTTTATAGCAAGCAATATCTTGTTGCCAGAATAATTAAGCTAGAAGAAAATTATTTTATTGATTTCTTCAAAGAAAGTCATTTGGATCATGATTATGATCATTATTTTGATATGTATTTATTTCCAGTACATGTTTTTGCTAAACTTGAGTTGAACGGTAATAAAACATCAATAAAGTATTTTAATCCTGAATGGTTATGGCGACTAATTCGTGAAAACAAGATCAGGATTCATCATGAAAAAACGGATGATAGAGTATTACTTACTGCCAAACCAAAAGAGTTGCAAAAGTTCGTTTTAAAATATGTAAATTCGGAAGAAGCTTTTGAAGAAGATTATACCGTCAATTTAATCAAACAGTAAGTGCTGATATTCTTAAAAAATATTTTTAAAAAGATAGCCCTGAACAGGATCGTTCAACATATCCTGTTTTGGGCTTTGTCTTTTTTGGTTTTGGTGAACATACTTAAAGTATCGGCTGAAATCTATAAAATAGATACAGTTTATACGGCAATTTTTCACCTGCCAATTGTACTGGTTACCTATCTGAATTTATCCGTACTTGTTCCGCGGTTTTTAGAGAAAGAAAGGTATCTGTATTATGGAGTATCGGTGGTCGCATTAATATCTGTAGGGGCAGTATTTTACCTGTTACTTTTTGAAAGATGGATTGATTACATTCTTCAGGAATACTTTTTTATTGCTTATTACAATTTTTGGGATATCTCTTTGTATTTTGCCGTTTACCTTCTTCTTACAACTTTAATTAGACTGGCAAGAAGTTGGTTTCGTCTAAATCAGGCAGAGAGGGAAAAAACATCCAGTGAGTTAAAAGCACTGCGCTCTCAAATTAATCCACATTTTCTTTTTAATAGTTTGAATAGTATTTACAGTTTATCGAGAAGAAAGTCGGATTTGGCCCCCGAAGCAATAGTAAAACTCTCGGATGTTCTTCGTTATGTAATTTACGATGCAGAAACTTCTAAAATCGATCTAAAAGATGAGATCGGTTTTTTACAGAAATATATAAACCTGCAACAGTTGCGTATGGAAGAAAACCTGAAATTGGAAGTTGTAACAGAAGGGGAGCTTAACAATCAGAAAATAGCACCTTTGCTTTTTTTACCTTTTGTTGAGAATGCTTTTAAGTATGCACCTCAATCAGAGAATGAGGATAAGTTTATTACAATCAGGTGGAAGATAGAAGGTCCTGAAATTAACTTTGAAGTTGTAAATTCATATGGTGAATTAGCTGTAAATGAGAATGAAAAGTATAAGGGGATCGGAATTAAAAACGTGATTAAGCGGCTGGAAATCTTGTACCCGGATAAACATAAACTGGAGATAAGCTTGAAAGAAGGAGAATATCAGGTTGATTTAAACATTCAATTATCATGAGGAAATATAAATGCATAATTGTTGATGATGAACCGTTATCGAGGGAAGTTATTGCTGATTATTTGCTTGATTGTCCTGAGCTGGGACTAACCGGTCAGTTTGCGAATGCATTTGATGCCCGTGATTTCCTGAATAAAAACGAAACTGATCTGATTTTTCTGGATATAAATATGCCCCGCTTATCAGGGGTAAACTTTGTAAAAAGTTTGAGCAAAGCTCCTGCAATTATTTTTATTACTGCTTATCCCGAATTCGCTGTTGAAGGTTTTGAGCTTGAGGCTGTGGATTATCTTTTAAAACCAGTTCCTCAAGACCGGTTTTTAAAAGCAGTAAACCGTTTTCTTGAAAAGGCAGGGGGTCAAAGAGCTACTGATGATTCCATGCTGGTTAAAGCAGATAAAAAACTTTACCGGCTGGAGTTGGACCAGATTACTTATGTTGAGGCAATGGGTGACTATATTCGAATTAATACGGATGACAGATCGTTAACTGTTTATGAACGACTTGCCGGATTTGCTGATAAGCTTCCTGCCGATCGGTTTTGCAGAATCCATAAGTCCTATGTGGTTCCGCTTTCTAAAATTGAATACCTTGAAGGTAATCAGGTTAAAATCGGAGAAAACCTACTTCCGGTTAGTGCCACTTACAAAGATTCTTTTCTAAAGGTTTTTAAGCCTTAAAGTTCGAACCATGGCTTGACCTCATGCATATAATCTTTTTCCATTTTATGACGGTAAGTATTTGTGCGAGGTATCGGTTCATAATCTTTCTGGTATTCTTTAATATTAGTAATAACGTCTTTTAGCGCTTTGATAAAAGTCTTAACTTCTTTATTTGTCATTATAGGATGAAGGGACCATCTAATCCATCCTGGTTTTTCTGATAAATCCCCATGATTGATTTTCTCCGTAATTTCACTTGAACGGTCAGCATCTACCTCTAGAAGAAAGTGTCCGTAGGTTCCTGCACAGGCACATCCACCACGAACCTGAATGCCATACTTATCATTTAGCAATCGAACTACCAGGTTATAATGCAGGTTTTTGATATAAAATGAAATTACACCCAACCGGTCCCGTTGCTTGTTGGCAAGTATGCTTACTTCGGGTATACTATCCAGCCCTGCAAATGCAATTTCAAGAAGTTCTTCTTCGCGTTCACGAATATTCTCAATGCCCATTTGCTCTTTAAGCTGAAAACAAAGCGCAGTTCTTATGGATTGAAGAAAGCCCGGAGTCCCGCCATCTTCCCGTGCTTCAATGTTATCTACATATTTATATTCGCCCCATGGGTTTGTCCAGTCAACAGTACCTCCACCCGGATGGTCAGGCACCGGGTTGTGGTACATGGATTTATCAAAAATAAGCACCCCGGAAGAACCGGGTCCCCCTAAAAATTTGTGAGGCGAGAACATGATTGCGTCCAGTTTCATCATTGGATCTTCAGGGTGCATGTCAATTTCATCATAAGGAGCAGAAGCAGCAAAATCAATGAAAGCAACACCGCCGTACTCATGCATTATTTTTGCCAACTCATAATATGGAGTACGAATCCCGGTAACATTGGAACAAGCAGTAAATGATCCAATCTTGAAGTTCCGGTCTTTATACTCTTCCAGTTTTTTGCGAAGGTTTTCCGGGTCTATCAGCAAATCTTTCCCCGGTTCAACAATTACAACATCAGCCGTTGTTTCATACCAGCTTGTATGGTTGGAATGGTGTTCCATGTGTGAAATGAAAACAACTGGCCTTTCTCGCTCTTTTATGCAAGTGTTTCCTGAAACCTTCCCGCACATTTTTAAGCCCAGCATGCGTTGGAATTTGTTAATTACAGTAGTCATTCCAAAGCCGGCTGTAATAATTACATCGTTTGGCCCGGCATTACAGTGTCGTTTAATAATTTGGTGGGAGAGCTGGTAAGCATTTGTCATTAATGCGCCAGTCTCACTGGTTTCTGTATGGGTATTTCCAATGTATGACCCAATTTTTTTATGAATCCTTTTCTCAATGGGTTGGTAAAGCCTTCCGCTCGCAATCCAGTCACCATAAAGTTGCTTTTTCTTCCCAAAAGGACTTTCAAACTTCTTTTCAATTCCGATTGTGTTTTTTCGGAATGGATTAAAGTATTTCTCAAGATTTGCCATCACGTACAATTATTAAGGACAAAGAAACTTATTCTAATTTAAAAAAAACCTGAATGAATATCAGTTCTAAAACAGTTTGACAAACATATACCGCGAAAGGGTGACAAAGGCTCACTTATAATCTATAAAACTACCTTCTTTGATGGTGGTCATGTTTTTTCATACCATGAAATGTAAACTATCGAATAAGCCTGCCTGTCGGATTTCCTCCCGTAGGGACGGATTTCCTCCCGAAGGGATGGCAGACAGGGAATATCCAATCAGAAAGTTCCTTCCCCGTTTTTATCCATTTTTTGTTCCTTATTTCTTATTTTGACTTTCCGTGTTGTTTTCCTTTTAAGCGTCTTATGGGTGCAAATCAAGTCCACCTTCTTTGAGGGTGGATATTTATTGGGGTAATTAAACTATCAGGTAGGGTGGGACAATCATTCCCAAATGCCAGGATCCTTGTAAGCAATGAGGCTGTCCCAAAAGTTAACTTAACCGCTAAGTATTTTAAGGAACCGCAAAAGACACAAAGAGTCAAGTCTTTTTATATCAGAATCTTAGTGTTTTCTTTGCGTAATTTTATGCGTTCTTCGCGGTTTGAATTTTATTCTTTTGGGACAGCCTCCTGTACACATTTAATTTTCCGTTAGACAATTGAACATGCCGGTTACCCGGCACCTGTTCCCTATATCCCGCAGGGATTAAATAGTTGTAGCACCGGGATATGTGACAAGAAATCAGGTGAATTCAATGGGGTGTCCGAAGTATTGAACATTTCATTCGCCGCATGGAAAACGTTTTTTAAACCAATAACCAATATCCAATAATCAAATCCCAAAACCCAACCATTGAGGACACAATTGCCAATGACCAATTATCCGGTATCCAGTAATGGGCATCCAGATTCAAGGATCAAGAATCAAGTTCCCCGTATCCAGGATCATAAATTCAACAAAGTTACCCACCCGAATATTGCAGTGATCCAATGTTAATGGGCTAATTTATTCCGGGGTCGTCCCGAGAATTCGGAATCTCCCGCTCATATGGAGAGTTTCACGAGAGTGAAGCTCTTTTTATATGTCATCTTGAGTTTAATGCAAAAAAAAGAAGCTCTAATAAAAAGCTTCTTCTCTGCAAAGTTCTGTTTTTAAATCTAAAAATTATATGCAGTATATCTTTTATCCCTTTTATCCCACAATGGAATATTGATACCAGCAGTAAAAGTAAAACCAACTCCTTTTGACCAACCAATCGTGGCAGTTGTGAACTTATAAGGAGTAAAGCCAACACCTGCTTCTTTTCTTAGATCACCATCATTATATCGGGCATCATCATAATCACTTTTCTTTTCCAAGCCCAAGCCTGCATATACGAATAAATATGTATTAATACCAAAAGTAGCACCTAATATGTTTTCAGAATAACTTCCTTTCCCATTCTCAAAAGAGTAATACGCCCCAATTCGTTTTTTAATAATGTTATTAACCATTATCATGCCTTTGAATGCTTTGAAATCTGAATCAGGAACATAACCGGCTGTAAGCATGATGTTTTTATAGGTTGGGTTGTACGTTCTCAATTTCTTTTGAGCAAAAGAAGTGGAACAAATGATAGTCAAAACGATGATCGTTAATGTAATTTTTTTCATAACAGCTATTTTGAATTAAGGTCTTTTCTACCGTAAAAATAAAGTTAATCTTTTGAACTAGCCAAAGATTTGCGGTAATTACTAATTGTTTAGTCTGCGCCAATGGGGGAAATCAAGTATTGGCAGGTAGTTTAATCAGGAGAATGGAGCAGCGGATAATCAAAAATTAAATAGATTTTTACCATTTAAAAACAAAAATCATGTTGTACAGCATAAGAATCATTAAATTTGCAGCCTTCAAAATCGATTTCAAAATGGCGTATTTAAACAATGTGATGATTATTCGGCATGAGCTGATGGCCAGATTGGTAAAACTTTTTTCTGCGGGTGAACTTGAGGCAAAAATAAACTCTCTTCCTGTTGAATTATATCCTAAGGAAAAGAGTGCCAGGGGAAGGTGTTGTGTTTATAAAGAGAGGATGATCACAAAGTATAAGATGTTGCCATTATTGGGATGTGATTTGCCGGATGAAGATATTGATTTGATTCCTATGGACAAGTTTGCAAAAGAATCTTTAAATAGGGAAAAGCCATCGGATAAGATTCTTACAGTTGTTGATGAAGCTTGTTCAGGATGTGTTCAGGCAAACTATGTGGTAACCAATCTTTGTAAAGGATGTGTTGCAAGTCCATGTGTAATGAACTGCCCAAAAAATGCGATCCGCTTTACTTCAACTGGTCAAACTGAAATAAAAGCTGAGCAATGTGTAAACTGTGGATTGTGTCAGAAAGCCTGTCCATATCATGCCATTATTTACGTACCCATACCATGCGAGGAGGTTTGCCCGGTAGGTGCAATTCAGCAAAATGAGAGAGGTGTTGAAGAAATTGACCCGGATAAATGTATTTACTGTGGAAAATGTATAACTGCTTGTCCGTTTGGGGCGATATTTGAGTTGTCGGCTATTATAGATGTGCTTAAAGCGATTGAGCAGAAGAAAGAGGTGATTGCAATGGTTGCTCCTGCAATTTTTGCACAATATGCCGAAGAGCCGGGTAAAGTATTCGAGGCAATTGAATCAATTGGTTTTAAGAATGTAGTTGAAGTTGCTAAAGGTGCAGAAATTACTGCAAAATATGAGGCAATTGAACTACAGGAGAAACTTGAAAATGGTGAGGACTTCATGACTACTTCTTGTTGCCCTTCTTATGTTGAAACGGTGAAAAAGCATGTGCCGGGAATGTCAGACAAAGTATCTCATACCGCTTCTCCGATGGCATATACGGCAGAGGAAATTAGGAAGCTGAATCCTGAAGCAAAACAGGTTTTTATAGGGCCTTGTGTTGGGAAACGAAAAGAAGCCTGGGATTTAGGTTCAGTTGATTTTGTGTTGAGTTTTGAAGAGCTTGATGCAATAATGGAAGGTTTGGAAATACAACCTGAGAAAATGAAGGGAATTCAGCTTCAGAATTATACAAGCGAGTCGCGTGGATTTGCACAAAGCGGGGGTGTTTTAAAAGCTGTTCAGGCCGAGAATCCAACATTGGATTTTACATTTGAGAAAATCGATGGGATTGATAAAAAAACATTTAAACAATTAAGGCTTCTTGAGAAAGGGAAAAATGTAGCCCGGTTTTATGAAGTAATGGCTTGTGAAGGTGGATGTATCTCCGGACCGGGGGCAAATGTAAAATCGGCAAAAGCGAAAAAGAATTTCATCAATTCAATGAAAAACCTTTAGAGCTTACGAATTAACATCAGGCCGTCACGCAAGGGTAAAATTACCTTACTTACCCGTTTATCCTTTTTAATTTTCTTATTGAACTTAATTAGCGAAATGGTTTGTTCGTCTTTTTGGGCGACTTTTTCAATTACTTTGCCGCTCCATAAAATGTTATCGGCTAAGATGAATCCGCCAGTCGGGATTTTATCAAAAACAAGGTCATAGTAAGCTGAATATTCCCGTTTATCCCCATCCATAAAAACCAAGTCAAACTCAACTTCAATTCCCGGAATAATTTCACGGGCATCGCCAATATGTTGTTTTATTTGGGTTCTAAAGCCTGATTTTTCTATATAATGAGAGGCAATTTCCTCTAATTCATCATTAATTTCAATGGTATGAAGTTGTCCTTCTTTTTGTAAGCCTTTTGCTAAGCATATAGCAGAATATCCAGTATATGTGCCAATCTCAAGAATGTTTTTGGGTTTGACCATATGACTGATCATCTCCAGGATCTTTCCTTGTAAATGGCCGGAAAGCATTCTTGGGCGTAGAACATTTAAGTTTGTGTTGCGATCTAATTCCGAGAGGATGTCATCTTCCTGGTCAGTATGTGCAAGAATATATTTTTCCAGATCTTTATCCAGTTGCATTATTCGTAGATTAATGTGCTAAGTGACTTTTCATCAAAGATTTCATTGGCAATCCCTAAAAGTTGAGAGCTCGTAATGGCATCAATCTTTTTGTAAATGGCAGCAAGGTTATCCACTTTGTTGTATAACAAAAAACTTTTACCGAGGGTTAACATTAAATCATCCCGATTTTCACTTGAAATGGCAATTTGACCAATAAGTTGTTTTTTTGCTTTACTAAGTTGAAGTGTGCCAAGTGCTTTCGTTTTTAACAGGTTGAATTCTTTTTTAACCAGTCTTAGAGCCCGGTTCATATTTTCGCGGTCTGTTCCAAAGTAAACATTAAATTGTCCGGTATCGGAAAATGCAGTATAGTTTGATTCAATATTATACGCAATGCCATTTCGTTCCCGAAGAGCCATATTCAGGCGGGAGTTCATCGATTGTCCCCCAAGAATATTATTGAGCAATACCATACCCATACGTTTTTCGCTTTGAGCATTGAATGCGATGTTGCCAATCACACAATGAGCCTGAAAAGTATCTTTCTCAATCGTTAAGTTTCCAGGGGTATAGTGATCAAACAACAACCTTGCTTGTTGACGGGGATGTTCAGGAATATCAGCAAAGTATTTTTCAGAAAGGTTTAAGAATTCCTCAAATGGAATATTTCCTACAGAGCTAAGCACCATCTCATCTGTATGATAATTCTTTTTTACAAACTGAATGATATCATCCCGTTTAAACGATTTTACATGATCAGGAGTTCCTAAAATATTGCGTGCAATTGGGTGGCCATCAAAAAGTAGTTCGTCAAACTCATCAAATATTAGTTCTGAAGGACTGTCTTTGTATGAATTGATTTCCTCAATCACTACTTCTTTTTCGCGCTCTATTTCTTTTTTTGGGAAAACACTGTTTGTAATAATGTCGCTGATTAACTCCATACTACGATCATAGTGTTCATTCAAAAAAGTTGCATAAACAGCAGTTTCTTCTTTGGTTGTATAAGCATTAAGTTCACCGCCTACATCTTCAATGCGGCTTATTATATGAAAAGCCTTTCTCTTTTTTGTGCCCTTAAAAATTACATGCTCAATGAAATGGGCAATTCCTTGTTCGATAGTTTGCTCATCTCTTGAGCCAGTATTTAGGATAATTCCAAAGTGAGCAGCAGGAGACTCCACTTGTTGGTGAATAATTCGAATACCGTTCTTTAATGTATGTGTGTTTATTTTCACTTTCTCGATAATTGGAGTGCAAAAGTAGGAAACACAAAGCGATTTTCAATCGATAAAGGCATGAAAAAGAAATGGTTTGGTAGAAGAAATAATGTTTTCTGTTTATAGTTCGAAAAAATTGTTTTGTAGTTTAAATTTTTGGACTATATTTGCCACCGCAAAACACAAAAGGTGCCATAGCTCATCCCGATAGTTATCGGGAGGTAGAGCAAAAACACCTAAAGGTGCCATAGCTCAGTTGGTAGAGCAACGGACTGAAAATCCGTGTGTCCTTGGTTCGATTCCGAGTGGCACCACCGAAACCCGGGCATGAGAACAGTAGAAATGCTCGGGTTTTCTTTTTTAGTAAGGGTTTCAGAAGATTCGGAAAATTTCAAAAAACGGCCAAAGCCATTCAAATGACCCATTTTATTCAAAATCCATTCAAAAAAAATGGCATCAGCTAGACTATTTATTAAATGAGAAGACGGTTAAAAAAGATGGCACAACCGTAGTTTATGCTTTAATGCATATTGATAACAAGTCTATTAAGATAAATACTGGAGTTTCGGTACAGCCAAAAAAGTTTGATAAGAAGAAAGGCCGGATAAAAAGCACAAGTGAAGCTGTGAAAGTTGACAACCTGATTATTGATTCGTGTTTAACTGCTATAAATGAAATATTTGTACGGTATCGGCTTCAACATAAAACATTGACCCCGGACTTATTTTTAAGGGAATACCACAACCCACCCCATTATGTAGACTTTTATGCATGGATGGATCAAAAGTTAAAAGATCGGTTGAAAGCAAAGGAAATTACCGTTTCATCTGAACGACATCAACGGGTTTTTTAATGTCTTTTTACGGGGTTACAATGGTGGAAAGTCTGAATAAAAGTTTTGTCTCGTACCGAATTTAAGGAACTCGACCGTACCTTTATCAATGTAAACACCAAAGCGATATTGCCCGTGTTTTATTTTGTAGTATTTTCCACGGCTTTGCAGGGGTTCGCAATGGGGTATGTCGCCAATGGTTTTTGCTTTTTCGCAATCGTCCATAACCTTTTTAACCAGGTTCCGTGTTGCTTTTTGCTTTATCTTTTTTATGTCCCTTACAAAAGAATTCCTGTATTCAACAATCATTTAAGGGCTTTTAAAACTTCAGATTTACTTACTTTTTTTGTTCTCCGGGCAGCTTTGCATGCTTTTAGTATTGATATGTTTTCTAATTCTTCATCGGTCGCAATAGAAGCCCCTTTTACGCCTTTCAAAAGTTTTATTGCCTCTAGAATTCGCTCTGCGTTGGACTTTTCATCAATATTTATGACAATTGTTTTCATTGCTGCATTTTTAATAATGGTTATAACAAACTTACAAAATTAAATCCATAAAAAAGCCCGGTCCACTGACCGGGCTAATTCACTAACTAAACTCAAATTTATGAAAAAAACAGGATTACTACCTGGGTGAACTTGCAGCCATGGGACTGTTGCTTGTCTGCATTCTTTTTCGGCTTGTCTGACCTTATATCGTTGTTCTTTGATCTTGTAGAAACAGAATATAACAACAAATATGGTGATAAGAACTGTTGATACCTGGTTGAAATCTAAGTCCCAAACCCACTTCTAAACATTCATTAAAAAGGCTGGGGGAGTCAGTGAAACCCCTGCATAATTAAACAAACGGTTCCTCATAGTAAAAATGGTTTTAAACGGTTTTTCATTGCTTGTATATATTCAGCCTTGAAGGAGAATTTCATCAATTCTGAAGCATTTGTAAAAGTGTTGATATCTGCAACCGTTTTATCTTTTTGTTGCTTGATAATATTAATCATCTGGTCAAGCTCTGAGTTTTCACCAGAAACTATTTTAGTACGGAAAACCAGTAGTGAAAATTCGTTAAGTATTGGATCAAATTCTTCTAATTTTTGTGTTTTCAGCTCATCTAAATCTGGCAAATTGAGAGGAACAACCGTCCAGGTTACTTTGTCCAATTCCTTATCAAAATACTCCTCTCCAAGTTGATTTACTTCAGGGTTGAACCCTTCAGGAATTACCGGATTACGCCAACCATCTTCATATGGATAGTCTTTTGCACCAGCTAAACTCTTTAGTGTGACTACAGTTGTTATTTTGTCATTCTCAATCCTAAATTTCTTCATGATCTATTTTTTAAAGATGATTTTAGATGAATAAATTTTAAAATCGTTTGATGCGTTACCTTCACGATCCGTATAGCCAACCACAAAATATAGTGGACTTGTTGTCGGGATTTTTGTTGTAAATGTGTGAGAAGCAAGCAAAGTATAATCTGAATCCTACAGGCACATATTCACTTTTGTTGATGAAATCACATCTAAAACAAAGATTCAAGTTTCACCCCCCAATTAATCCCTGCATCAATCCTATTCGGTTAAGATGTTCCATTATTGACAGTGAAAAACAGGTTATTTTCATTTCAGTAGGATGACAAAGCAATTAAATTGGCGAAAGCCAATGAAAAACTAGGGGTTTGAGTGCTTGAAAGCCTTATTTTTTATCGTACGAGCCATCAAATGGCCTGCCAAATTTTGCAGAAAAGGTGGGTAGTTGATTGTGAGTAGCATAAGTCTTTATACGCATACATGTCATAATTTGCAGACCCAGAGGCATTCAATCGCAAGTATGTCCCATCATTGTCATAGTTCTGGTTGCCAGAGGACGGGCTCATAGACATTGGTTCGAGCAACCCCCAGGATGACAATGTATTTCTACTCCAATTGACACCACTTAAAAAGGAGAGACGAAAGTTTCTCCCTTTTCTGTTATTTCACCCTAAATTGAGTTGGGTGTCATTTTTTGTTTATATGCTGTTCCTATCTCTAAATTGATCCAATTTTATTATTCAAAAGAATTAATTGTAAATTTATAGAAACATATTGATTTTAATTTGTTATTTTTTGTCTTAAAAAAGTTTTAATTTGTTATTATTTTATGTAAATTTAGTATTTGAAGTGAAAAGATGATTTTGTAACTTTTATGAAATCAATACATGATTACGAACTTTTAGTAACTTTTAGGAAATTGTTTTTTAGAATTATTATAGCGTATTTTTTGGTTAGGCAAGGCGAATTTGACGCGAATAGCACCGCTATTTAAGGAAAATTCAACGCAGCATAACCGAAA
>JANQII010000280.1 GCA_028282195.1 Prolixibacteraceae bacterium | reverse complement strand
CCCGGTGCTACAACTATTTAATCCCTACGGGATATTGGAAACAGATGCCGGATAACCTGATAGTCCCGATAGCTATCGGGACCAGAAGTACCCCAACCGCTTAACCGGCATATTCAATTGTCTATCGGGAGAATAAACCGGATAAAAGCCGGGAGTTGTTTCCTGGTCCAGGTACTTCAAAAAAATCAAAAATATTTCGTCCTGATAATCAAGGAACCAGGCATTTGGGAATGAATCTCCCCTCCTATCAAACCCCGAAACACGCAACACGCCTGCCTGACGGCAGACAGGTAACCTGAAACACGCAACCCAAATTTTTCATCTTCTCCCCAAGGCTTCTTTGCGGCTAAAAAACCGCACTGCCCGTTTCGTTGAAGTGCCGTATAGCCATATTACCACTCTACCTGGTAGTTTAATTAATTCAATAAAACCAACCCGGATTATGAAGTGATCCGTGTTTCTGGTTGCTGGAAGGTGGAGTGGGAAAATGCTAACTGGAAACTGGCTGTGACTGGTCATTGGATATTAGATACCGGATGCTGGATCTTTGTGGCGTGTAGCTAGAATTTAGAATTTAGTAGTTGAAAAAAATTACACCTAAAACCCAGGTAAAAAAAGCCCCTCAAAAATTGGCTTTATGAGGGGCAGTTAGTTTTAGGCTGTGGTTTGAAGGATCATCAAACCGGGGTGCCTTAATTCCAGGTTTATGAACGGACCAGTACACCTAATTTCTCAAGTAACTGGGGCTTATCTGAAAGGGCTATTTGGGCTACATCAGTTAAGTCGCGGCAGAAATTGCGCAATTCTTCCATTTTGGCATTGCGGTCTTTGGTTGCCTGTTGTGCCTCCCCCATCTCTACCTGCCTCTGGTTTTTAATGTTTTCCAGGTCGGTTAGCCCATCAATCATTCCCTGAATACGATCCTGGGTTAGCTGGTAACGTGCCAGTAAGCCTAATGCTTTTTCGTTAGCTAACAAACTACTGTAGAGGTTGTGCGCGCCCAGCAACCATTTATCAAAAGGAGAATAGGATAATACAGATGGCAACAATGAAGTTAAACCATTTTCATTTCGAAAAGCAATTCGGGCAAGTTTAATCAATTGACTGTATTTTTCTTCGGCATCTTCCCTTGCCTCAGAAAACTGGTCTGAAACTTCAGCTAAATCTATTCGTTCCTTCTTCTGAACACCGAATAGGTTAAGCACATCTTCATACAATGTAATCCCTGTATTCAGTTCTTCGTCGGTGTAACCATAAACCGATAAGGCTGTTTTGATTTGTTCGTCGTTAGCGGCATTTTGAACCATTACACGACAGTCTTCTAAAATTTGTGATAATTTTTTACTCATGTGGAATGGATTAAAAGATTAATATTAAATAATAACTTGATTTTGGGGTGTTTCCCAAGAAACAAAGCATAAAACTATTGATAAGTAAGCTAAAAGTCAATAGGTAAAGCTGAAATAAGGATTAAAGTGTGCACTTTTTAAGAATATTTAACAAAGTATGGGCTAAGCGGCAGCAAATTGGTCTTCGGAAGTGACAAAAACATGCCCGGAGACAACAAAAAGGCGTTAAGCAAAGACTTATACCCTCCCGGAAATGACAAAAATGCACTTAGCAGCGGCATAAAGGCTTTCGGTTAGGACGTTTATGCATTCGGAGGCAACAAAAAGCCACTGGGAGATGACCAAAAGGCGTTCGGATTGGGCAAATGATGGCCCGGCAGCGACAAAATATAGCTAAGCAACATGTTTTTAAGGATTGCAACTGACACTTCCTAAAACAGCTTGGCAGGTTTATACTTAATTTCTGTGTGTGGTTGTCGTATTTTTTCTACACACTGGTTTTGCAAACATATTAATTATGTGAATCAAGGGTTGAGGCTGAATATTCAGGGAAATCCTTGATTTGACCTCTTCCGATTCGGTTGATAGGCTGATTGTGCAAGGTGTTATCAATTAACCCACCCCAATTGAGTCCAACA
>JANQII010000299.1 GCA_028282195.1 Prolixibacteraceae bacterium | reverse complement strand
GGGTCGGCCGTGTCCAGTGAACCGCTGGCCGTACTTTCACCGATCTCGTTCCAAACTGTACCGTCAAAATACCAAAGGCTCGAAGTACTTGTGTTGTATTTGACCTCGCCGGCTTCGGCGGCCACAGGGTCGTCCGCTGTGCCGTCACCGTCAGCGTCGTTCGGGTCGGCTGTGTCCAGTGAACCACTGGCCGTACTTTCACCGATCTCGTTCCAGACTGTACCATCAAAATACCAAAGGCTCGAAGTGGTTGTATTGTATTTGACCTCGCCAGCTTCGGCAGCTACAGGGTCATCCGCTGTGCCATCCCCATCGGCATCGTTCGGGTCGGCTGTGTCCAGTGAACCACTGGCCGTACTTTCACCGATCTCGTTCCAGACCGTTCCGTCAAAGTACCAAAGGCTAGAGGTATTCGTATTGTATTTTACTTCACCAGCTGTTCCGGCAACAGGGTCATCCGCTGTACCGTCACCATCTGAGTCATTAGGATCTGAATTATTCAATGAACCGCTAATCCCCGATGTTAAGGAAGCCAGATCAACTTCAACCGCGGTTCCGTCTTCGATTTCAATTTTCAGGTTGGTACCGGTCAGTGTTGCTGCTGTCAGGTTCTGGTCATCAGAAACCGCTCCGCCTAAAGATGCCAGGCTTACTGTTTTCTTTCCACCTTCATCTCCTTCCAGTTCCAAACTCAATATTTTACCATTGAGGCTAAAATCCAGGATTTGCTGATCATCTGCTGATCCGTCCGAACTGTTCAATGATACCCATTCCGTACCATTAAAAACATAAAGCACACCTTCTGTTGTATTAAAAAATGTTTCACCAACTGTACTTTCACCGGGTAGCTCTTCACCTGTTGGGTTACCACCACTTTGCAGGTTTTCAAGCATTACGCTTACCGAGTTCCCGTCACTATCTATTAATGTTAGTTGGTCACCATTAATCAGCATTTCAATATTTGTTGTATTCTTCAGCGAATTCCATTCACTGCCATCCCAAACAAATAATGCGGATAAACTGGTATCGTATACCATTAATCCGTTAGCTATTGGATCGCTCCCCGCGAAAATATTTTCTCTTTGGGCAGAGGTCATCCTGGGAACAAGCATCCCTTTGCTGCTTGAGACCAACTCCAGTATCGCTTTATCGTGGGCAGGAATGTTCCCTTTTCCAATACTTACTCCATCTTCCTGCGCCTGAATATTAGGCACAAATAAAAACGTGAGTAAAACCAATAAAATGTAAATTTTTTTCATCTGATTCTATTTTATGTTGCTAATTTTTACTGTGGTTTATATCATTAGAAGCTGAAAGTATGGCAACAGTAGTTGTGAGTTTTGGACAACTTTCCGGTTTCCTCTTTCAGCTATTATTGTTTGTATTTTATATTTGAGCTGTGTTTTTTCCATACTTAATGGTTTGCAGAATTTACCTGGAAGACAGGATGGGTTTTGATCTCAACTTTTCCTTCTTTCTTGGTTTATTGATATCCAGGAAAGCCCAACTCAGTCGGAACCCCTGTGAGTCCAGCTTGTTGATGCCTTTGCCAACGCCCAATTCATAGATATACCCGATCTTTAACATCCGGTGAATGTTCAGGTTAAGCGCAAAGGACTGGGAATGGTTGAACCTTCGGCCAACACCAATACCCAACCGGTTATTAAACAGCACATCAACCGAAAAATTCACATAAGTCACCGAGTTGGTAATTTTGTTGTCCACATTAATTGGTGCATCTTCCTGCAGGGTGTAATACCTTAGCGTGAAGTCCGGGTTCACTTTTATCTTTTCACGGGCATAAAAATCCAGGCCCACTGAAAAATCAAATCCGGGGAGCAACTTACTACCGCTTTTCAAATTCGTTAACAATGAATTTGCACTGAAACCCATATAGCTTACAGGCGATTTGTAAAAAGCACCCACACTGACCATAAACAGGTCATCATTGATATCTATATGGTCAATGTTATCTGAAGGCGATGAAAGGATCATCTTTTGTTTACTGTATGACTGCTTTAAGATACCCCCGCCATAACCCAGTGCCAGGAAGCTTTCTTCGGACACACTTACCCTGTGTGAAAGGAAAGCTGACACCAAAGTGTTATCCCGCAAACCAAGGGACTCGGATATGACATTCAGGCCTATTCCAAGCCCTGATGAGTTAAGTGGTACACTAATATTGGTTGCAAATGTTTCGGGTGATTCATCAACACCACTTTTCCATTGTTCATGCCGGATTAAATTGATGGAAGCGTGTTCCTTCAAGGTATTATAAGCCGGGTTAAAAAACTCCTTACCGATAACGGTTTGGTTATAGATAAGCTCACCTTGCGAAAAGGCTACATTACAAATAAGGGTAGCTGTAAGCAAGAGCCACCATCTTTTTATATGGTTAATTTTTCCCATGTCTGATCTCAATAAAATTATATATGGTCCTTGCTGTATTGTTTTCTTCCAAAATCAGTTCATAATAATAAGTCCCACTGGGGTATTCATTGGTGTTGAATTCTTCCCGGTAATCATTGCTGGTAAATACGGTATTCCCATTTCTGTTATATACACGAAGCTGCACACCCGAGTAGTTCTCTCTATCTGGTATCCGGAACTGCGGGATGCTACTAACACCTGGCAAAAAGAAGTTGGGAAGCTCAATCTCTTCCTGTTGGATCAAGGCAAAAAGCCCGGGCTGTTTTCGGCTAAGGCTTTCAAGGTAGAAGTCATTGGTTTCAATAACCCCCCAGTCTGTTTGTGCCCCACTACCGCTGGTTCCAATCGAATAAACCAAACCGTAGCTACCGCTGAGCTTTACCTGGTCTTTAATCATGGATACCCCTACAATGAAGTCATTACGCAAACGTTCCTCAGATTGAACCTCCCAACCCATCTGGCTAACCAGTGAACCGGCAGGATCCATTTCTGAAGGGATGCCACCATCAAATTTTACCGATATTAAATCGTTTGAACCAACATTTGAAAGATAGAGTGGGTGAAAACCGTTTTCATCACCAACGGGGAAATAATAAATACTTTCCTCTTCTATCCGACGGTTCAGTTTTCCATCTATATAACTATTACCTAAAACTGAATTATTAAATTGAATAGCGTCAACTGACGGGTTGATCATATTAAATGATGAATTATCATCTACAACCAGTAAGCCGGAATTGAGTACCAACTCATTAATAATATATAGATTCCCACTTAAATGAACATTCCCCCATGTTTCCAGAAGCAATGAACCTAAATGTACATCCTCTCCTGAAATGTCAAGAAAATAATTACCATTACCTGCAAATGAAAATGTACCATCACCTAAATTTCCAGTTGGTAATGTAATCTCTGCATCATTTTCATTGAAGAAAAACAGGCTACCGTTGTTTATAAATTGTTGGCTTTCGGGAAAAAATACATTCCCGCTTATACACACTGTTGAATTTGTGCCTATGTATAGAGATTCGTCAATTCTTACATTTCCACTTCCATCTCTTACATTTACACTGTACGTAAGGTTTGCGCACATACAATTTAACACAATCCCTAAAAGGTAAAATCTTATCATTTTATGTCGCATAATTTTTTTTTGATAAATGTACAGCGACTAAACACAGGGCAATTATCGTTTTTAGAATTGCTATTATCATTATCTGATTTTCAATTAACATTTTTATGATTTTTTGATTAAAAATGATAACCATCTAATCTAAAGTAATGTAAAAGACAATAACGATTATCAAAATTGCCTATACATGTTTCCTATAAAACAATAAAATAATACCTGATTAATACCTGATTAGTGCTGGGGTGTATTGACTAACGATATAAAACCACTAACTTTTATGTCAATTAAAATTAATCAAAAAGACAAAAATGTCTTTACTGTTTGTAATAATAAATTTTCTTACAAGCTTTTCATTTACATGTAAGGATTCAATTATTGACTACCTGGTCAGGGATAACGACTTTAATAAGGCTGAAAATGTCATCAAATATCAACTTAGAAATGACAATACTTCAGAGAAGAAGATATACCTGAATAATCAACTAACGGGTGTTATGTTGTATAAAGGGGATATTGATTCAGCAATCTATTATATCAATAAGTCTCTTCTATTGTTGAATCAAACATCAAATCATAAACTCCTGTCCGATACATGGTTAAAAGCAGGAGAAGCATATGCTTTAGCAGGGATTATTGACAGTTCTTATTACTTCATTAGAAAAACAATTGATTATGCCCGGTTATACCAAATGGAAGGATTTTTACCACAAGCCTACAATACATTTGGGCATATCAGAAATTCAGTTGATGATCATCTATCTGCTTTAAATTATTTTTTACTTGCTTATAAGCTATCCCTTAAAGGGGATGACCCTTATATGCAAACCATATGTCTTTATAATATTGGAATAACTTATTCAGAGCTCAATCACTCTGCAGAATCCTTAAATTACCTGAAACAGGCCGCAGCTAAAGCATACAAACATAACTTTTTTCACCAGCTCATATATATTTATTATGCAACTTGTAATGTATATAAAAACATTCAGGACATTGATAAATACAATGAATCTTTAGATAAGGCCGAATCACTATCAAACTTTTTTGGGAACAAACGTACTCATTGCCTTAAGTTGAGACTCTTAACGGAAGATGCAATTCAACAAAACGATTATAATTCTGCCATTAAATATGCAGAAGAAGCTCTTTCTATATTGAGCAGAACATGTAATCCAGCTATAAAAGAGATTTTTGCAGAACTGATTGGAAAAGCGTACAAATCAAAAAATGATTACAAAAATGCATTGATATATTATGAATTATGTGCTTCGTTGAAAGATTCGATTATATCAAAAATAAATAATCAAGACATGATAAACCTGACTAATGAGCTTAGTGTAAAACCTGTATT
This sequence comes from Prolixibacteraceae bacterium, assembly GCA_028282195.1. Taxonomy (GTDB): domain Bacteria; phylum Bacteroidota; class Bacteroidia; order Bacteroidales; family Prolixibacteraceae; genus Sunxiuqinia. Next base: position 1,300 of record JANQII010000299.1, on the reverse strand, counting down.
GCTCCCAAAAGGTTTAAAAAAGGGAATGTTTGATTACTTCCTTTTATTAATTTTTATTCTTGCCATACTTTTTGCAATTATTTATTATAGTAGTCAGTTTGTCAGGCAATTCGTAAATAATGTTCTCTTAAAAATGATACCCGGTATTTTTTACAGCAACCAGGGAAATGTAGCAAATCTTCATTTTGATGTACAGACAATGATCAACAAATCTGATACACTTTTAACTAATAAATACAAACATGTAACTCAAAAAGAAGAAAAATACAACTACATCTACCAACACCTGATTAATCTTATTGAAATGAATGAGCTTTATAAAAATCCAACTCTTTGCCAGGATGAGGTAGTTAAAATACTATATACAAACAAACGGTATTTATATTTGGCCATAAAACAGAATGCTGATACTAATTTTAAAGGCTTAATTAATAAATATCGCATTGAAGAGGCCAAAAGGGTTTTAACTGAAAAGATTAAAAACGGTGAGGAGTTTGCGCTTTCCGATATTTTTTCTAAATGTGGCTTTTCGTCTAATGAATCATTTTACAGAACCTTCAAAACCCACACAGATATTACTCCCGGACAATATGTTGAGCAGCTAACATGACTGTTTTAAAATATAAGTAATATCACATTCTTTTAAAAAAATTAGGACAGATTACTGTTTTTCTTTCTGTTACAAACTTAAAGCTGATACCAGTGTATTTATATTTTATATTTTATTTTTTCTATATCCATCTTCTGCAAAATGATTTGGAACTTTATTAATCTCCCCTTCGCATAAATATAGAGTATTTGACGTTTTTGGCAATCCTTCGGGAGCTATATATAAGTAATTACTACTCCAGTGATCTGACAACCTATATTTGTCGTTATAAAAAGACATTGCAACATTTCCATTGTATGGAGATGCCTGGCTATTTCGGTCTGACCGTGCCACACATTTCGGTTGGCATTTGAATCTCTGAAATAAAAATCGCATTAAGATCAACCAGGCATCCTCTTATATAAATGGCCCCAAGGTCGATACCTATATAATATAATTTCTTTCATTTTTGAATTTTACAATTACTGGTGGTCGCCCCCCATTGGAGTCTCCAACACCAAGGTACTCTACCAATTTTTCTTTCTTTTCAAGCTCTCCTACAATTCTCGCTATTGAAGGAGGTGCTAATCGTGGATCACTGCAATATTCGGATGGGTAACTTTGTTGAATTTATGATCCTGGATACGGGGAACTTGATTCTTGATCCTTGAACCTGGATGCTCATTACTGGATACTGGTTGCTGGATGCTC
>JANQII010000200.1 GCA_028282195.1 Prolixibacteraceae bacterium | reverse complement strand
GCTAGCGCGGATCTGTGATCCGTGTTTTGCTTTGAAGAAGCAATAAAGGTAATTGGCACCAATTACAAATTGGCGCCAGCGGAGGAAACAAGTCCCTTGATACATAGAAATATAATTAGTGTTATTTTAGTAAGCAATAAAATCTTGATAAAACATACTTTGTTTATTTAGAATTACCAGCAAAGCTGGGACACTGATCACAGAGGTAAGCCTACAGACCCATCCGCTAATAAATAAAAAACTGACTTAACCTGTAAGTTTACAAACAGGCAGGAGCCCTGTGCCAAAGGACTTTAGCTATTTACTGAGAGCCTCACTTGAAGTGAGGCTTTCAGTAAATAGAGTAAGATTTTCAGTAAGTATAAACTTTTACTCAGTTCAAACCTTCCCACCAACGTACTTCGGGTGTTGGATCATTTAAATAGAATGATTGACCAATTTCAGGTGAAGCTATTTTAACGGAACCGTCAGAGGCTTTCAGTAAACGTTCCACCGGTTCTTTCCAGCTGTGAATACTTAGTTTATATTTAGCCCAATGTATAGGTAAAAGAACTTTCGCATTTAAGTCTACTGCAGCTTTATAAGTTTCTTCGGGCGACATATGTATATAAGGCCAGTATTGGCTGTATTGTCCACACTCCAACATAACCAAATCAAATTCACCAAACTTTTCCCCAATTTCTTTAAAGCCCGGGAAATAGCCTGAATCAGCGCCAAAAAATAAGCGTTCATCTCCGTCTTCAATTACCCAGGCAGCCCATAAAGTGGAAAAGCGGTTATTTGTTCTTCTGCCGGAAAAATGGCGAGCTGGGGTTGCTGTAAATTTGACCCCATCAAAACTACTACTTTCCCACCAGTCCAACTCTGTTATGCGGGAACTTTCAATTCCCCATTTCTCTAGATGAGTTCCCACTCCCAAGGGCATTACAAACCTGGTATTTTTATCTTTTAACTTCAGAATAGTTCGATAATCCAAATGATCGTAATGATCATGCGACACAATTACCAAATCAATTTCAGGCAAGTCTTCGAGCTTGTAATTATGGGTGTAAGTGAAGGCTTTTGTTCCGGCAAAAGATACAGGCGAAGTACGTTTACTAAAAACAGGGTCAATCAGGACCGTTTTTCCGGCCATTTCAATAAAAACGGTTGAATGCCCAAGCCATATAATCCTTGCTGAAGGTTTATTTTCTTTTCTATCAAGCTCTATTTTTCGGGTTGGAATTACTTCTGAAGGAACACGATCGCCTTTCACAAAAAAGAATTCTTTCAAAAGTTTAAAGAAAGGCATATCCTCCGTTTGCATGAGCGTTTCAACCGGGTTTTGAAACTTCCCTTCTTTAAAATTTGGGGAATCTTTTAAACGCTCTAAACGTTCACCATTAATTCTTCCTCCAAAAGAAGGATTAAACACAAACCATACATAAATCAATCCTGCAATTAGCAATACGACCAGTAGACCAAACATAAATTTCCTGAATTTCATTTACAATGAACTAAAAAGGTATTTTCAAAAGTTTAATTTGAATCAAACGAATATACCTTATTAAAATTGCGTAAGATAATTAATCTAAACCTTAATCTACCGGTACAAGTTTCAATATTTTTCCAGGGGTTTCTATAGCCACATAAACAAAGCCATCCGGGCTCATCTCAACATTTCGCACACGGCCAACTCCCTCCAGCAGTCTCTCATGGTGAACAACCTCATTTCCTTCCAGCACGACTCGTTCTACATGCATAAAACGAAGCGAACCTATCAGTATATTATTTTTCCAGTTTTTGTAGCGATCACCTTTTACGAAAGTCGTACCGCAAGGGGCAATTGATGGATCCCAATAGGTGACTGGCTGCTCCATGCCCTCTTTCTCTGTTAAATCGGTAAACTTCGTTCCATTGTAATTAATCCCATAGCTAATTACTGGCCAACCGTAGTTAATGGCTGGTTTAATCAGATTTAACTCGTCTCCACCACGTGGACCATGTTCCGTTACCCAAATTTCACCGGTTTCGGGATGCATACACGTTCCCTGTGGATTACGATGTCCGTATGAATAAATACTAGGCATGGCATTAGCCGTATTTACAAATGGATTATCTTCAGGGATGGAACCGTCATCAAAGATTCGGTGAATTTTACCACAATGGTTATCTAAACTTTGAGGGTTAACATCTCTGTTTCCACGATCACCAACTCCAAAATACAGATAGCCATCTTTATCAAACTCCAGCTTGCAGCCCCAATGATGCCCCCTGTTGGTATCGGGGAAACCATCAAAAATGATCTCTTTATCCACCAAGCTGTTACCATCCAGTTTTGCACGCATTATATTCGTACAGCCTTCTTTATTGCTACCATCGGCAAAGCCTGAATAGGAAATATAAAGCCAACCATTATTTTCATAATCAGGATGAAGCTCCAGGTCCATCAATCCTCCCTGGCCTTTAACCATAATATCAGGCAAACCGGAAATCTCAAAAAGCTGATTATTACTGAAACGATAAAGTTTAGCTGATCGCTCTGCAATTAATAAATCACCATTTGGAAGAAACTCCAGCCCCCAGGGTACTCCCAATCCACTTACAATTGTGTCAACAATAAACTTTTGCACCTCTGATTCCACCTGATCATTTGCAGATAATGCAGGCTCCAGGCTTTCTTTATCTTCGGGTAAACCTTCTTTCACGTAATTGGCCAGCGCTACAATTTCTTTCTCAGAAAAAGTGACCTGAAAAGCTGGCATCCCAATATCTTCCCGTCCATGAGTTATGCTGTTTACAATACTCTGGATATTGTCTCCATACATCCAGTCTTTTTTCTCAAATTTTTCAAGATTATTACCATGACAACCCGCACAGTAATTTTGGTAATTGACCCCGGCCTGGATCATTAGCTTGCTTTCCTCGCTGCCATTTTTAGACGAACAACTTACGATTATCACAATCGATACTACAAAAGTAAAGGCTAATAATTTGAAATACATTTGGTTCATGTTTGGATGATTTATTTTTTGAACTTTAACAAGATGATTCATTAAAAGTTAAATATTCTTTGTTAATAAAATCAAATACTACCCAACACCCCCTTTTTATGCTTAAAAAAACAGCATGTATTTTAACCTGAACCCGAAATAAGAGATTATCGGATGTGTTGATAATGAAACGTTAAAGGCATGTTGATATTCTAAAAAGCTTTGAAAACAGTAGAATACAGTCGGATACAATTGTTTTCTATCGTTTGCAACTGCATTTCCCCGATTCGGGGGTTTTCTTTTTTCTTACAATTCCAGGTACCTGATAACGTACACAATATCATCTCGCTTAAACTGAACTCACGTCATTTTACTAAAAACTTTAAACAAACCGGGCTCGGATTTTTTACTTCCTTATGGGTAAATGAAAGTTTACCTGTTTGTTTATCGACTTTAAAGATGGTGATATTATTACTTTTTTGATTTGCAACTAATAAAAACTTTCCGTTTGGTGACAAAGCAAAGTTGCGTGGCCAGTCCCCCTGAACAAATTCATTTTGGATTAGCTTAATCTTTCCATTGCTTGGGTTTCTTTCAAATACCGCAATGGAATGATTTCCCCGATTAGAGCAATAAACAAATCTTCCATCCTGGCTTACATGAATATCTGCACTGAAATTTTTTCCGTTGAAGTCAGTAGGTAAACTGGATTTTGTTTCTACCAGTTTAAATTCTTCACCATTCCTTTGTAAAACGCTTACAGTAGATTGCAATTCATTAATTACATAAATAAACTGCCAATCCGGTGAAAAAGCAAAATGGCGTGGACCAGCCCCCGGGTCCATAGCCACATATTCCTGTTCTGTGGGTAAGAAAGTACCGCTAGCACCTCTCTTATAAAACTCAATTTTATCATTTCCTAAATCAGCTGATACAAGTAGCTCTCCACTTTCACTGAACAAAGCCGAGTGTGCATATGCATGCTTTTGCCTTGCTTCATTTGGTCCAGAACCTTCATGCTGAATTTGCTGAAACAGTTCAGAAAGCTTACCTTCTGAATCAACATGAAACAAGCTCAAATTCCCACTACTGTAATTGGAAACAACTACTGTTTTTCCATCAGGCGACACATCAACATGACATGGATTATGTCCTTTGGTCGTTTGCTTATTAATTTTTTCAAGCCTGCCTTCTTCTAAAATTCTATAAGATACAACTGACCCGCTATCCATTTCAGGGCCTTTTGTAATTTCTGCAACAGCAAATAAATATTTTTTATCGGGTGAAACGGCCAAAAAAGAAGGATCTTCCTGGTTAGGGGTTACATTAGCAAAAAATAAATCTCCTGCTTCCTGATCAAAATAATAACTGTAAATTCCTTTACTATCTCCATTGGTATAAGTTCCAACAAACATTAAAACCTTATCATTCTTAACACACCCTACAAGTGTTAGTAGAATAATTATTAAAGAAGAATATTTTTTGATCATAAAAAATGAATTTAATTTAACTTTATAGGAATCTTATTGTTAGAGGAATATCAAACTTAAAATTAATACACCATGAATGCAAAAAAATATTTCGTATTTTTTTTCCTACTCAGCTTCACAATCACAACTTTGGGTCAAAAACTGGTTAAAGTTTGGGAAACCACAGGCTTAAAAACCCCTGAATCCGTTCTCTATGATCATGAACTTGGAATCATCTTCGTTTCAAACATAAACAACTCTCCTTCTGAAAAAGATGGAAACGGGTTTATTTCTTTGCTTAATACGGATGGAAAAATTAAAAATTTAGAATGGGTTAGTGGCTTAAGTGCTCCTAAAGGAATGGCTATTTTTGATGGAAAACTTTATGTCTCGGATATTGATGAAGTAGTTGAGATTGATATCCCAAAAGCAAAAATAATTAAAAAGTATCCGGTTGAAGGAGCTACTTTTTTAAATGATGTGGCTGTATGTAAAAATGGAATGGTTTTCATTTCTGATTCTGACCAAAAAAAGATACATGTACTAAAAGACGGTAAAATAAACCTTTGGCACCATGATGATGAAATGGGTCGAATTAATGGGCTTTTTACCGAAAAAGGGAAATTGTATATTGGTTCAGATCGAATTTTCCAAGCCGATTTAAAAACGAAAGAAGTAAAAGTAATCCAAACCAATTGTGGTGGAATAGATGGTTTGGAAAAGGACAATGACGGCAACTTTGTTTTCTCAAACTGGCTTGGCCGGATTTTTTATCTTGAAGATGGAAATATGACAAAAATGGTTGACAGCACTAAAGAAAAAATAAATACCGCCGATATTGATTTTGCATTGGAACTTGATCTTTTGTTAGTTCCTACATTCTTTAAAAATCAGGTAGTGGCTTATAAGATTGAGAAGTAAAAAAATCTCAAAAATTGAGACATTAGATTAAAACTACAAAAAAAGAAGCTGTCCAAAAAGAATAAAATTCAAACCGCAAAGAACATTAAGATTCTGATATAGAAAAACTTGACTCTTTGTGCCTTTTGCGGTTCCTTAAAAACTTAGCGGTTAAGTTAACTTTTGGGACAGCCTTTTCAGCTTAAAATTACAATTCAACTTCAACGCAAAAAAAGAGGCTCCATATGGAACCTCTTTCGGTTTATTTAGTTTTATCTAAGTCTTTTATATTCTACAGCAAGCTCAAAGTAACTGTTAAACCAGCCATTACAACAGATACCATTGTCATTAATTTAATCAGGATGTTCAATGAAGGACCTGAAGTATCTTTGAAAGGATCACCAACAGTGTCACCTACAACACCAGCGTGGTGAGCTTCACTACCTTTACCTCCAAAGTTTCCTTTTTCAATGTATTTTTTAGCATTGTCCCATGCACCACCAGCATTGTTCAACATTACAGCTAAAGTAAAGCCTGAAGTTAAACCACCGGCAAGAAGGCCAACAACACCAGCTACACCCATGAAAGCACCAATCGCTATGGGAACGATAATAGCAATCAATGAAGGTAATAACATTTCTCTCTGAGCACCACGGGTTGAAATTTCAACACATTTAGCATACTCAGGAGTAGCTGTTCCGTCAAGGATACCTTTGATTTCGCGGAATTGGCGACGTACTTCATCAACCATTGCAGCAGCAGCACGGCCTACAGCTTTCATCGTCATTGCACAAAATACAAAAGCCATCATAGAACCTGCAAATACACCACCCAGGAACAATGGGTTGAAAAGAGTAATATCGTATGCAGCAGAGAAGTCTTTTACAGAAGCCAAAGAAAGCTTAACGACTTTAACACCTTCTTCGAGTTGAGGAGCTACATTCGTATAAAAAGCATATTCTCCCATTCTTACAAAACCTTCACCTTCATTGGCAATTTTACCAAACCACAAGCGAACTTCTTCCATATAAGCAGCAATCAATGCCATTGCAGTCAATGCCGCTGAACCAATTGCAAAACCTTTACCTGTAGCAGCAGTTGTGTTTCCAAGCATATCCAATGCATCAGTACGCTCACGAACCTCAGCAGGCAATTCAGCCATCTCAGCGTTACCACCAGCATTATCGGCAATAGGACCAAATGCATCAGTTGCCAATGTAATACCTAAAGTAGAAAGCATACCTACTGCTGCAAAACCGATACCGTAAACACCCATTGCAAAGTGTTCAAAACCACCAGCAGCCCAGAATGAACCGATAATACCCAATACAATAGTTACAACAGGAATCCAGGTTGAATACATACCAACAGCAATACCATCAATAATGGTAGTTGCAGGACCTTGTTGAGCTTGGCCTGCGATACCTTGTGTGGGTTTATATTCATCTGAAGTATAGTATTCAGTTGCCTGGCCAATGATTACACCAGCAACCAAACCAATAATTACAGCACCAAACACACCCCAGGTAACCCAGCTCATATAGGCCATAACTGCCATAGCAGCCAAAATTAATACAGAAGAACCTCCTGTTCCCAACAGCAATGCATTCAATAGGTTTTTTTGAGTAGCAGATTCTTTCGTGCGAACCATAAAAATACCAATAATCGAGAAGATAATTCCAATAGCAGCAACAATCATCGGAGCAATAACAGCCATTTCTGCCTGCATACCTGAAACTTTTAAAGCTGCAACAGGAAGAGCAGCACCAAGAGCAGCAGTTGCAAGGATTGAACCACAGTAAGATTCGTAAAGGTCAGCACCCATACCGGCAACATCACCTACGTTATCACCTACATTATCAGCAATAGTTGCAGGGTTACGTGGATCGTCTTCAGGAATACCAGCTTCAACTTTACCTACAAGGTCAGCACCTACGTCAGCGGCTTTTGTATAGATACCACCACCAACACGTGCAAACAACGCCTGGGTAGAAGCACCCATACCAAATGTTAACATGGTTACAGTAATTTCCACTAATTTAAATCTCTGGCCAGCTTCAGTAATAACACCATTAGCTACGTAATCAGCACTGCCATGAACGAAATGAAGCCCTAAAAACTCCATACCGTTTTGAAGATTATCTGCTGTAAAAATAATACTGTTTAAAAACCAGTACCATGCAGCAATATCAAGTAATCCAAAACCTACAACAACGAGTCCCATTACAGCACCACTTCGGAAAGCAACTTTTAATCCTTTATTCAAAGACTGAGAAGCACCGTGAGTTGTACGGGCAGATGCAAAGGTTGCAGTTTTCATTCCTAAGAAACCACAAAGGCCGGAAAAGAAACCACCGGTTAAGAAAGCAATTGGTACAAATGGGTTTTGTACACCCAAATAAGCCAGTATTAACAAAATTACCAACAAAATTAAAAAAACGATACCCACCACTTTGTACTGACGATATAAATACGCCATTGCACCGTCGCGAACGTACTGTGCAATTTCAATCATTCTTGGGGTACCTTCTGAACTTTTCATCATGGATTTAAAGAAAACCCAGGCGAAAACAAGTGCTAACACAGAGCAAATTGGAACAAGCCAGAAAATAGCATTCATAAGTTATTTTATTTTTATGCAACAACAAGTTGCGGTTAAAACTTGATTTAGAAAAAACAGCCCTTAAATTAGTAATTAATGGGTTTCACATATGTTCCAACCCAATGTTCTTTGACAGACTGTAAAACAAAAAAATTTTCCAGCGTACAAAGATAGACCGAAATTTAAAAACTGAAAGTTTAAGCTATTAAAATATTTTAATTTGAAAGAATTCTAAAGAATAATAATGAGAATTAAAAGTTACCTTAAAGTTAGGTTTTTGTCCCTTTTACAGTTTGTTCTCTTTTTCTGAGCTCAACAGGTGTACAATTTAATACTTTTTTAAAGCATCTGTTAAAATGAGATAAGTTTTGAAAACCACAACTAAAGCAAATATCAAAAACTGTTTTGTCTGTTTCTACCAACATTCGTGTTGCCTTGCCAATTCTAATTTTGTTCATGTATTCAACAACACTGTACCCGGTATTCTTTTTGAAATCGCGGTATAATGTCAATTTATTTGTACACGATGCACCATGAAAGACATAAGATAGCAAAGCACATCCACCGTTTTGCATCAGGATAGCTAAAGCCCCGGTTCCCAAAGCCAGGGAGCTATCAACGAAACGGGTGGTGCGGGATTTTAACCGCAGGGAAGCCTTAGGGGGAAGATGAAAATGTGGGTTTCAGGGTGCGTGTTCCGGGGTGTGGATAGGGGGGACAATCATTCCCAAAGCCTGGCTCCCTGGTTACCAGGAAGAAATATTTTCGGTTTTTTTGAAGTGTCCAGGTAAGGAAACAACTCCCGGCTTTAGATGGGCTTACCCGGTGTTGGGATATGTGATAAGGAACCAGGCGGACGCAATGGTTTATCTGAAGCATTGGACATTTCATCCGCCGCATGGAAAACGTTTTT
>JANQII010000133.1 GCA_028282195.1 Prolixibacteraceae bacterium | reverse complement strand
AATGGATTATTTAACTAAAATTATTTAAGTTTGTGCAAACAAGTAACCAATGGAACAAATTGCTCAACGATTGCCCCATTTACCACAACATAAAATAGCGGAACTGGAAACAATTACCCGGCAGATTATTGAAACCGGGATGACCTGCATGGTTATTTTGTATGGTTCGTATGCAAGGGGGAATTGGAAAGAAGTAGCTGGAAAAAATAAGTGGTTCTTCAACCCTGAATTCAGGACAGGCAAGAAAAGTGATTACGACCTGTTGGTACTGGTCAAAGATGAACGGGACAGCCAGGACTTAAAGAACAGGTTGTTCAAAATGTTCGACCATGCACCTACAGCCGTTCAGGCAACCGTGGAAACCCTGGGTTTTGTGAATATGCACCTGAGGGAAGGGCAATACTTTTTTACCGAGATCAAAGAGCAGGGGATTATTTTATATGCAGATGATCATGCAGAATTAGCCAAAGCCGAAAACCTGACACCGGACCGTCTTAGGGAAATAGCGGAACGGGACTTTAAGCATTGGTTTGAACGTGCTAATAGTTTCTATGATCATTACTTACTTGATATAGAAAAACAGAGATACAATTTAGCAGCATTTAATCTTCAACAGTGCGTGGAACACTGCTATACAGCCATTGAAATGGTTTTTAGCCGCAATAACCCGTATGAGCACCGTTTGGCTGTGCTGCGCATGAATGCCCAACGGTACGCCCCTGAAACAGCTACCTGTTTCCCTCAAAATACGGAAGAAGAAAAAGGCCTCTTTTCACACCTGGATGCCGCTTACATTGGTGGCCGCTACATTGATGAGGAACATTACCGGGTAAGTAAAGAACAACTTGAATACTGGGAAAAAGAAACTAAAAAACTCCTTGAACTGACAGAGAAAGCCTGCCTTGCAAAAATTAAGGAGCTCACGTAAATTGATGTTGGATACTCTGGATGCTGGATACTGGATGCTCGTCATCCCGGACGCAATGAAATGGAGATCCGGGATCTCCGTCCGGTTGATACAGCCCCTAATAACTAAAAGGAGACTACCACAGGAAACAAGTTGAAAATTGATATGTTCGAAAATTCCGTCTGGGAAAACGGTTTCCATAAAACAATATCTCACGCCGGACTATTAGAGAATAGACTCGGTTTATACTTACGCATGCATTGTTAATACTTGCATTTTGGTTGTTAACTACTTTTAGAAGGCTTTGCACAACCCCTGTTTTTTTTATTTCACCATCTTTATTTGCCCTCTGTTTAGAATAAATCTTAGTAGTTGGCGTTTTTTAGGGCATTTTGCCCTTTGATTTTCATTTTCCTGGTGCTTTTGCCCACTTTGGGGCACACCAATCCCATGTTAAGTACGGGAAAGCAGGTACCCTGCCCTGAATATATTGTACATGATACAGTTCATGTCGAACAGGAAACTGTTCCTGCTCAGGTTTTTGGCTACGCATTTGGTATAGCCCAGTTTTTCTTTCATATATCCAAAAGGGTGTTCCACCGCACTGCGTACCTTCGATTTTTTCTTGTTCCGTTTCTTTTGCGATTTGGAAAGCCCCTTGCGCCGTGCCCCCTTGTCGAGCATGCCATAATGCACCCCATCTTTTCTGGCTTTACGCTTATCGGCTTTGTTGCAATAGGCACTGTCCCCAAAAACACACTGTTCATCCCCGCTTAAGAGTTCATCTGTTACTTGTGAATCATGGGGCTGTGCCGAGGTCATTTTCCGTTTACGGATAAGCTTGCTGCCTACATCTGTGCCAATGTGGCCTTTGTACCCGAAAAACTTCTTCCCCCTTTTTATTGTAGAGTGCGCATCTGTATCTATTTGGGAAGATGGTTTATCTTTGGGCCCTTCACGCTTTTCTTTGCTCAAGGGGCGGTTGGTCGATTCTACTATCGTAGCGTCAACAATGGTGCCCTTTTTTACGAAAAGGCCTTTGGCATCCAGAAAGGAATTGACCAACAAAAACAGTTCCCCCCCCAACACCCTCGCTGGAAAGGCGGTCGCGGAAACGCCAAATAGTCGTATAATCCGGTACGGTTTCAGACATGTCAAGGCCAACAAAATTTTGGAACGACAGACGGTCGTTGACCTGGTCTTCCAGTTCCGGGTCAGATAAATTATACAAGTGCTGTAGGAACAACATCTTGACCTTGACCAAGAGGTCTTTGTGCGGGCAACCCCCTTTTTCTTTGCTTGTCCGGTCAACAACCTGTACCAACTCAAGAACCTTGTCCCAATCAACTATATCATTTATCGTTGATAGCTTTGAAGTGATACGGCTTGCTTTTCGGTCCATCGAAACTTCCATGTCTGCGAAAGTCAATTGTCGTTTTTTGTTTGGCATTGCTTATTCTTTTGCCCTTAATTTAATAAATTGTACTGGGTTTCTATAGCTAAACCAATAAAGGTTTTGCAAAGGATTCTTTTATTTAAAAATTAACGGAACAGAGCTTTCCCGTATATCAATCTTCGGGGTGTTCGTTAATCTGTTTTCCATATTTTAGGGTTAATAACGAGAAAAACAGAATTAAGAGGCTTTAGGGACTAAAAAATCCCAAGAATTAATGATTGTATGTTAAGATTTATAATATTTATTTTGAAATCATTGTGTGTAGTTTATAAAAAAGAATAAAAAGCGAAGTAAATTATGGATTTTAATATATGGACATTTATTTTAGAAAATTTTGAAGCAGCAGGTGCTATTGGAGGTTATGTTTCCATTTCAATTATTGGTGTTGCACTAATCACTTTTGTAACAAGAAAAAACAACAAAGGTGAAGGTCACTTTGGCCCTAAATGGGCACACCCCGTAATTGGTGCTTTACTGGGGGTAATCCCTGGATGTGGAGCAACAATTGTAGTAGCTTCAATGTACAAAAACAAAAAAATATCTTTTGGAGGTTTATTTGCTACATTCATTACCACATTAGGTGAAGGATCATTTGTTTTGTTAGGTGCTTCAGATGAAGCTGATGTTGCAGGAAACTTAAAGGCATATGCAGTAATTAATATCATCGGATTTATCGTAGGTGTTATTTTGGGTTATCTAGCTGATGCATTTGGATTTAGGGCCAACACTGAAAATAAGCAGGAAAATGTTACAGAGAACCAAAGTCCTCAAACAAAAGATACTTCACTAGCCGGCAGATTTATTGAAAACCTTGGATTTTATATCATCATAGCAATGGCTGTATTTTTGGCCCCAGGATCTATAATGGCTTTATGGGGTGGAAGCATCGATGCAATTGCAGATTTAACATTTTGGGTAGCAGTAGGGTTTACAGTTTTTAGTATTATATATTACACAGTAAATAGATTCATTTATAAAGGACATGACTGCTCGTATAAAGAGGATATGAAATCAACGTTATTACATTCGATATTTGACATTGCCATGGTAGTAACATACGTGTTTATTGGTCTATTCATTGCTAACTACATCATTGATGTGCTGGTAGGTGCAGAAACATTTGATGCCTGGATGACATCATCAGCATTCGTTGTTGTTATATTAGCTGCTTTAATTGGTGTAATGCCAGGTTGTGGTGGTATGATTGCAGTTGCGGTAGCATTTATAACAATTCCTAACTTCCCTATGGCGGCTTTAATTGCAGCAGCAATTGCAACAAGTGGAGATGGAATCTTTCCATTACTTGCAGAAAACAGAAAAGATGGAGTTATTGTTACCGGAGCTGGGTTTGTAGTTGCTTTAGTCGTTGGTTATGCCGCTTTGGCCATAGGAATATAACTCACGGCAAGTATATTTTGTAGTGATGGTTTTCAAAAAGTACGTATAAATAAATATGGCTAGATGAGATTGACGCAAGCTTCCATATCGAATTTTGGACAGCCCAACGTTCAGCCCTTCCCTAATTTGTGAGTCCTCTATGGTTTTACATAGCTCGTTGCCCTCAGTTACTATGGTTTCTGCTGACCCCCTGACCATGCTTTCGCTTGCCAGGGTCTACCCAGAGCCTGTCCTGAACTTATTTCGGGATAAGAGCACCTTCTTTCAACCTATCCCCGGTACATTTACAGAAAAGAGATTATTGACTGCGGGCTTTGCAGTGATGCGCCTACTTACCCTCTCGATCCTGCCCCACATGTACTTCCTGCTCGTCAGTACAGGTTTTTGCAGTCCTGCTTCCTTCACTTTGTAGTACTCCAAACCAGTTTGCCACTTGCTAACGGTTCGGGGCGTTACCCCCGCCGGAAGAGACTTACACCCTCCGGCATAAAACTTAAATCCCACAGGGTAAACCCTTCGGAAAATAATTATTGCACACTTACGTTTATTTAAACCCCAGAAATTTGTATTTTAAACATTTTTTCAGAATTTACAGGAAAGTGTGCACATGCTCATGCCGGGCACACAAATTTTGGCACATTCGCAAGCTCCAACGCACAAGCCGATGCTTCAGCATGCAAAAGAGCCAAATTTTTGCCATCGCACCAAAGAATGACTATTTTTGTAGAATGACTAAAATTGAAACTAAATATAAATTCCCATCGGAATATGCCGAAAAAATTGGATTTGATTATGCCAGTTTGACTTCCAATGAACATAAAAAGGAAAGCGGACAATTCCTTACCCCTAAAAGTATTTCCGACTTTATGGGAAATTTAGCAGAACCCAAAAAATCTGAAATATCAATTCTTGACCCTGGATGTGGAACAGCTATTTTAAGTTGTTCACTTATTGAAAAATTAATCCAAAACTCAAACCTGAAACGAATTAATTTAAAGCTTTACGAAACGGACAATGAAATTATTAAAGAGTTAAAAAAAGTAATCTCATTTTTACGAAGCTGGTTATTGGAAAAAGGGATAGATTTAAATGTTAATATTGAGCAAAAAGACTTTGTTTTAGATAATTCAGATGTTTTTAATAAAAATACTTTGTTTGGAAATCAAATAGTTGACAAGTACGACTTTATCATTTCCAATCCCCCATATTTTAAAATTTCAAAATCAGATTCTCGTGCTAACATTGCTAAAGAACTGGTTTATGGGCAACCAAATATCTACTCCATTTTTATGGGGTTATCAGCAAAATTATTAAAACCATCAGGAGAATTAATTTTTATTACTCCACGAAGTTTTGCCGCAGGTAATTATTTTAAAGCGTTTAGAAATTCATTTTTCAACGATGTTAGCATAACTGATATACACATCTTTGAATCAAGAAACAAAATGTTTAAGAATGATAATGTTTTACAGGAGAACATTATCGTACGTGCGACAAATGAAAAGTCATCAATAATTAAAGTATCTGTTTCAACGTGTATGCAAGATTTGGATTCTCCTGATACATCCTTTTATAAAACAGAAGAATTAATTGATTTAAACTCAAAAGAAAAAACTTTATTCATACCTTCAAACGACAATGAAGCTAAGACAATCAAATTATTTAATAACTGGCAAAATTCCCTGAATGATTTCAACATACAAATTTCAACTGGACCAGTTGTCGCTTTTCGGTGTAAAGACTTTTTAGTTCCTAATTTTAAAACTGACAAAAATCTTGCACCGTTAGTTTGGCTTCATAATGTAAAGGAAATGGAGTTTGTATTTCCTTTGAAAAAGGGAGCTAAACAAAGCTACATTATCGACTCCGAAGAATCTCGGAAAGTACTACTTAGAAACAAAAATTATATATTAATCAGGCGTTTTAGTTCAAAAGACGATAAGAGCAGATTGGTTTGCTCTCCATATTTTGCATCAAACTCCGATTTTGACAGGATTGGAATTGAAAATCACCTGAACTATGTTTATCGCCCGAATGGAGAGTTATCGGATGAAGAAATTTGGGGGATTTCAGCTTTATTTAATAGTACTCTCTTCGATACTTATTTTAGAACCTTTAATGGAAACACACAAGTTGGGGCGTCTGAATTGAAACAAATTAAAATGCCCCCACTGGAAAAAATAGTTTTGATTGGGAGTATGTTAAAAGAGATGGTTCAACCATCAAAAAACAAAATAGAACAAATTATAAATCAGATTTTATTTGAAACAACATATGTCAAAAATAGAAGAAGCGCAAGCAATTTTGAAAGAGTTGGGGTTGCCTGAAGCCCAACAAAATGAAATATCAGGTTATACATTACTTGCTTTGTGCAATTTGAGTGAAAAAGATAAATGGTCAAAAGCTTCTAAACAAAGTCACGGTGTTTCAAAAGGGATAATGGCATTTATCTCCGAAAATTATCATAAAGATTATGCACCCAATACACGGGAAACTTTCAGAAGACAAGTACTTCATCAATTTGTCCAAGCCGGAATAGCGGACTACAATCCAGACATTCCTGATTTACCTGTAAACAGTCCTCGTGCTCACTATGCAATTTCTGAAATTGCACTGCAAACAATAAAAACATTTAAAACCAGAAATTGGAAAAAGGCTGTTAGGGAATTTAAAAACCAAATTGGAGAATTAAAAGAGAAATACAACAAAGAAAGGAATATGCCTCGTGTTCCTGTGAAACTATCTGATGGGCAAGAGTTATTATTATCACCAGGAAAACACAATGAAGTTCAAGCTGCCATTGTTGAGGAATTTGCTTCTCGATTTGCAATTGGTTCAAGCTTGTTGTATTTGGGGGATACAGAAAACAAAGATTTACATGTAGATAAAGAAAAACTTGAAAGTATTGGAATTCCAATAACTGAGCATAGCAAATTACCTGATGTTGTTATTTATGATGAATCAAAAAACTGGTTGTATCTAATTGAAGCTGTTACTTCACATGGTCCAATGTCTCCAAAACGTATTGTAGAATTGGAGAAATTCCTAAAAGATTGTAAGGCAGGAAAAATTTATGTGTCAGCATTTCCTGACTTTGCTGAGTTTAAAAAGCACACGAATAATATTGCTTGGGAAACGGAAGTTTGGATAATGGAATTCCCTGAACACATGATTCATTTTAACGGCGACAGATTTTTGGGTCCAAGATAAACCTTGTATATGAAAAGAAAACTAACTACTAATTCCAGACTTATAAACGAATTATTTGCTAATTACATTAGCACTTTCACAGCATTTTGTGAATTAATTTAATAATTCAATTCAAGCTAATTCAAAAAATATTAAGATTTCCATTGACTATACTGATGAATCGGAATTACATCCTTTAATCATTAAAAAGATATCTATTGAGGACGATGGTACTGGAGTGCATTCATCGGATATAAAATCAAAATTGCTTGATATTGGCACAAATGTAAAAGATGGTGGTAAAGGAATTGGTAGGTTTTCAGCATTTCAAATTGGAAAAAAGTTATTAATTGAAACTATTGGATTCAATCCAAAAACTAAAAAATACTCGAAAGTACAAATCCCCTTAAAGTCGGAAATATTCAATAGTACAGTAGGTGTTGATGAAATTGAAATTGATACCAACGAGGAAGAACTTAAAGGGCAAAATTATAAAACTTATTACAAAGTTGAAATAGACGACTTTTACGACTCAACTGAGACGGAAAAAGACAGGAAGAAAAAAATCATTGATAAATTTCTACAGGATAATATTATGGATTCGATTTTCGAACGTTATCCGATGAAAATCTTCAATAAAGATGTACGTTTTGAAATAAATGGAGAAATATTAAATCCTTCGAATTACATCATAGGAAATCCAGAAGAAAATAAGATTACATACACGGACAAAAAAGGAACTGAACACAATATCCAATTTTCGTTTTTCCAAATTAAAAACTTTGAAAAAATCAAAGTTTTTATGACTATTGAAAATGCTGGAATACAAACTATAGCAAATGGTTTTGAATTCGAAGCAAATTGGTTAAGCCCAAAAATTGGAGGGTGGTTTATTTATATTCACTCCAATACACTTAATTCTGATTTATACCGAAATGTTGATTTAGATGGGCTTGATGAACATGTAAAACACTACAAGGCATTCCTGAAAGACCAGTTAAATGAGTTCTTTACAATTAAAAATCAAGAATTTGACAACTTTACTGAAAAGCTAAAAAATGATTCATATTATCCGTATCGTGAAAAGCAGTCAAGTTCACAGTCAAAGGAGTTATTGTTCAATAAACTTGCATATCTAGTCGAAGACCGTTACCATATTCTAAACGAGCAAAATAAACTTCGAGAAATTGTATATCCACTTATTGACAGAACAATTTCAAATGGCGAATTGGACAATATTTTAAAAGGCGTACTTAAACTCAGCAAAAAGGTAATTACAAAATTTGATAACCTGTTAGAGAGAACTGAGCTTGAAAACATTATTGAGTTCTCAGACAAAGTTGCCAGAAAAATGGAAGATGTTGAGTTCCTTGAGAAGCTTGTTTATAGTGAAATAGCAAAGCACGTAAAAGAACGAAAGGAGCTTCACAAATATTTAGAGCAAATGCTATGGGTGTTTGGGGAAGAATATACCAACAGCACAAAACTATTGTCTGATAAAAACCTTGAAAACAATCTGTTAGAACTGATAAACGATTTACTAAAATATCGACCATCTAAAAAAGAAGACAACATTAATGAGGAATTAAAAGATAAGAAAATCAGGTCTATTACAGACTTATTCCTTTATAGTGAAAAAATTATTGATGCAGATAAAAGAGAAGTTCTTATTGTCGAATTAAAAGCACCGAAAGTTAAAATAAGCCCAAAAGAATTATCTCAGGTTATGAGATACGGAAGAGAGATTGACCAAAAAGATGTATTCTCTGATAGGTTAAAATACAAAATTTTACTCGTCAGTTCGGGAATTAATAAAAATGCTGAATTTGAGATTAAAGGAAATCAAAAATCTAATAGTAATTCAAATCCATATTTCTATTTCAAAAATGAGAATGAAAATATTGAAATTTGGGTTATTAAATGGTCTGACTTATTTGAGAACCTGAAACGAAAATTGAAATACATGTCCACGATGCTTGAAACTAAAGACTTTGATATCAGAGAAAAAGCGGAAAGGGATTTTGAAGATATAGAATTAGGCAAAACGAGTTCTACTTTGAAAAAGGTTGCGATATAATTCCAGCCCAATTGCCAAGCACATTTGCAATTCCCACAAGCCAACGCTTAAACCAAAAATTGCAAAAGAGCTTGTCAAGCCGACACCGTGGAGAACAAACAACGAAATGCCAACAATGAGTATAAATCACTGGCATAAAGCGGTTAATTGAAAGTGAGTGCAATTAATAAACATATCAGCGGTTTAACAGTGAAGTGCCTTGAAATGCTCAACGCCTCATACACGAGACCATTGCCATTGCAAATCTCAATTCTGTGGAGACTTCATTAACATTTCAAATTATTGCAATTGGGATATTTTCTTTAAGGATTTTAGAATCAGGCATCTACCGAATCGTATACCTGAACCCGTTCCCATAAGTCTTTGCAATCGTCTATAAATTTTAGGTGGGTTTTATGCTTTTGGTAAATGTCGTGATCTTCTTTATTATCAAAAATAACCAGGTAAGAATAAGTAAATGAGCCATCCACGACATCCCGCTCAGCTTTTGGCGGAACACCCGTAAAACTTTGCCTGATTGTTGGAATGGTATCCATCATTTTAAGACCTTTTTCCATTTTTACCCTGGCTTTTGCATTATTAGGTTCTTTCATCCAAAAATAAACCTGGTGTACAAAACTTTTCGACATTGTTTTAGTTGTTTGTGCTGCTTTTGCTTTACTTCCAAACCGATTGATAGCTAAAAAACCAAGAGCAGCAATTGACATTCTAAAGAAATTTCTACGCGTTTTCATTTTATATGGATTAATTTAATTAAGATGAATTCGATATAAAAAAGCTTATTATTGATATTTCATATTCTCATTATCAATTAGAAGCGAAAATAATTGAAGGCCTCGAATTCGGGGGAAAACAACAGAAAAAGAATTGTTTTCGACAGTTTCCAATAGTCTTCAACTGTATTCAAAATAGAATCTAATATTGTAATACAATAAAAACAAGAACGTTATATTACTAATTTTAGATCGAACCCTAGATGGTTAAATAACATCAACAACCTGTTTTAGTTTTTTAAGCTTACTTAATAAATCTTTTAAATAATCAAGCTTTAGCATATTTGCCCCATCTGACTTAGCTACCGAAGGGTCAGGGTGTGTCTCAATGAAAATACCATCAGCGCCAACAGCAATAGCGGCTTTAGCAATGGTCTCTATCAATTCGGGTTTTCCCCCGGTTACACCACTGGTTTGGTTGGGTTGTTGAAGCGAATGGGTAATGTCCATAATTACCGGACAACCATTCTCTTTCATTTCCGGAATACCTCTGTAATCTACCAGCAAATCCTGATACCCAAAAGTAGTCCCACGCTCGGTAAGCATCACATTGTTATTGTCACTTTCGCGAACTTTATCTACAGCAAACTTCATTGAACCTGCCGAAAGAAACTGGCCTTTCTTAATATTGACAACCTTACCTGTTTTAGCAGCAGCAATCAACAAATCGGTTTGCCGGCAAAGAAAAGCAGGAATTTGAAGCACATCCACATACCCGGCTGCCATTTGTGCTTCATCGGCAGAATGAATATCTGTAACAACTGGGATATTGAATTTCTCACCTACAGCCCTCAAAATGGATAATGCTTTTTCATCCCCAATTCCGGTAAAGGAGTCTAACCTTGAGCGGTTGGCTTTTCTGTAGGAACCTTTAAAAACAAAGGGTATTTGTAACTCATCGCAAATAGCATGAATTGTTTCTGCAATTTCAAATGCCATTTGTTCATCTTCAATAACACAGGGACCAGCCAGTAACAGAAAATTCTGTCCTACATATTTTAGTTTAGGGATCATTCGTTTTTGTTTTTAGCGAAGATACAAATAAGACTGAAAAATTTTGATCAGTGCTTTGATTTTATCGCGAATAATCCTTAATTGCAATTACAGATTTTGACATCATTCAATGGTAAAACTAATATCGTTTCTTTTATTGGCCCTTGGGGTCTCATTTTTATGCTCTATCCTTGAAGCAGTAATCTTATCGCTACCGCTTTCTTTTATTATCGGTAAAATGAAGAAAGGCTCCAAATCGACCAAAAGGCTGAAAAAGCAAAAAGAGAACATTGACAAGCCTTTGTCCGCAATTTTGTCGTTAAATACCATTGCTCATACTATTGGAGCTGCAGGTGTTGGGGCACAAGCTGTTGCCGTGTTTGGAAATGAATGGTTTGGTGTAATTTCGGCTATACTCACCTTACTAATCTTATTTCTTTCAGAAATTATTCCCAAAACGATTGGTGCTACTTACTGGCGTGAATTGGCAAATCCAACTGCTTTTGTTTTAACTGTTGTGATCTTCCTTATGTACCCACTTGTGATTGTATCAGGCTTCTTAACACGTCTTTTTTCACGCAAAGACAACCCGCAAGTAATGAGCCGTGAAGAAATTTCTGTACTTACTGACATTGCTGCTGATGAAGGTATTTTTGCTGAAAACGAACGAAAAATCATAACCAATACACTGCTGGTACAATCGGTAAAAACCAAAGATATTATGACTCCCAGAACAGTTCTCGCAACTGCACAGGAATCAA
Source organism: Prolixibacteraceae bacterium (assembly GCA_028282195.1). GTDB lineage: Bacteria > Bacteroidota > Bacteroidia > Bacteroidales > Prolixibacteraceae > Sunxiuqinia. Next base: position 12,912 of record JANQII010000133.1, on the reverse strand, counting down.
TGAAAATAAGTGAGTTTTTCAAAACAAAAGAATTTTATTCTTTTTCAAGAATCCCGATTTACAAAGACAGCATTGATGAAATTACCGGGTATATCCTGAAGTATGAGCTCATGGAGAAACTCATTGATAAGCAGGTTAACATGACAATGAAAGACATTAGGCGTGATATTGTAGTATGTTATGAAAGCCTTCCGGTTAGCCGGTTATACAACCTTCTTTTAGAAAAAAATGAACACATTGCTTTGGTTTTAAATGAATTCGGTTCAACTGAAGGAATTGTAACCATGGAAGATATTGTGGAAACCTTCCTGGGAATGGAAATCATTGATGAGCGCGACCAAAATATTGATCTACAGAAACTGGCAAAGGAAAAATGGAGAATTCGATCACAAGCTCTCAAATATCGTTTTCTAAAACCAGATGAAAAGAATGATTAATTTCGGTTTGCTATTAAATATCCACCCTCAAAGAAGGTGGGTTATTTTGTACAGGGGTGTCATCTTTTGGAAAGATGACACCCATTGTTTACAAAAACACAGAAAGTCAAAATAAGAAATAAAAAAAGCGGGAAGTCAGAAGTCAGAAGTACCCCAGCCGCTTAAACGGCATATTCAATTATCTAACGGGGGAATGGGTTATGAATAGGAAAAGTACTTTTGTAAAAAACAGGTAATGTTCAGACCTTATCCCGCAATGGTGCTTCGAGTCCTTTCGGAAGTATAGGCATATATGCATTTAAATATCCAACTGATGACTTCGATCTCTCATAAAAGAATATTTAAATTGTTATGCATATTGAACATTACCCTAAAAAATATATTATGGCAAAGGTAATAAACCCAAACGCAGCAGGCATAGATATTGCCTCAAATGTTCATTATGCAGCAGTAGCAAAAGACAAGTGCAAAAACCCGGTAAGGAATTTTAAAGGTTTTACCAAAGACTTACATGAATTGGCCCAATGGCTGGTATCACTGGGGATTGAAACGGCAGCCATGGAGTCGACAGGTTCATACTGGTTCCAATTGTATACCATACTTTTAGATTATGGGATTGAGGTTTGCCTTGTAAATGCTTATCACGTAAAGAATGTCCCGGGAAGGAAAACCGATGTTGTTGATGCCCAATGGCTGCAGGAGCTCCATGAAAATGGTTATCTTAAAGCCTGTTTCCAACCGGACAACCTGGTAAGGGAACTTCGAACGTATGTACGGATGAGAAAGCAAATTATCAGGGATATGGCCAGGGAAACACAACGCATGCAAAAGGCCATGGTCTGCATGAACATCAAATTGCACGATGTGATCAGCGATATAAATGGGGAAACAGGCTCTGCTATCGTTAATGCCATCATTAATGGCGAAAGGGACCCTGAGCGTTTGGCATCGCTCAGGAATTACCGGGTCAAATGCCCGCAGGGGACATTGACCAAATCACTCCAAGGGAACTGGAGGGATGAACAACTTTTCTGTTTAAGGATAGCCCGGGAAAGGTACCTGGAATTAGAAAAACATTTGTTAAGGGTAGACCAGGAAAGTGAAAAAGTCATTAAACTTTTGCGGCAGGAAGGTGTGGAAGAGAAAAAAGTTAAACCACGTGCAAGTAAAAATAAGCAACCAACATTTAATGTAGGACAGCACCTGTACAATGCATATGGTGTAGATGTAACAGCCATATATGGTTTTAAACAAACAACTGCCCTTACTGTCTTTTCTGAGACAGGGGTAAACTTAAAAGCAAAATTCCCCACGGTAAAACAATTCCTTTCCTGGCTGAACCTGGTCCCAAACAACAAAATATCCGGAGGGAAAATTTTATCATCGAAAGTCCCCAAAAGAAAAAACCATGCTGGACAGGCTTTCAGGGAAGCTGCCAATGGCTTATGGAATGCACACAACCCATTTGGGGACTATTTAAGGGCAAAAAAGGCCAAATCAGGCCCAGGGCAGGCAATTGTGGCCACAGCAAAAAAAATTGCAACAATATTTTATAAAATGGTAACCGAAAAAGTGGAATTTGATCCTTACATAATACATGGGAACAGACAAAAATATTTACAAAACAGGGTGAAAGTATTATCTAAAACAATCAATAGGTTTAATTTGGAACTAGCAGGAATTGAGGCATCTAAATATTAAGTTAGATAAAAGCTGGAAGCTGGAAGCTAGAAGTTGGAAGTACGTTTACGGGGTTTAATGGCAAACCGATAAAAAACCATTTTAACAATCTAACTATACAGCCATTTAACCATTAAACCAGTACTGTAGTCACAAGCTTGAAGAGAGAAATTAGATGCAATCACCGCTTCCAGCTTCCGGCTCCTGACTTCCAGCTTCCAACATTATTATTTCAAATCAATCTAAATTTTATATCAGATGAAATTATCTGAAAGAAATCTTCTTTTGATTCCCTTTTTTCGTCCATATTTGTATAAAAATCGCATGAAAGTAGAGGAAATTTGTGATCTGTTGAAAGCCCGCATTATTTGCGGGGAAGATAGAAAATTAAGCGAGATAGAAAAAGGCTTTAGCTCAGACCTTATGAGCGATGTGCTTACATTGGATACCGACAACCTGCTGCTGATTACCGGCCTTTGCAATCTGCAAACCATCCGTACAGCTGAAATGGCAGACATCCGATACATTATTTTTGGAAGAAATAAGAAGATAGACGGAGGAATGATTGAGCTGGCAAAAGAAAATAATATGTGCCTGATTGAGTCATCTTATTCGTTGTTTAGAATAAGCGGTATTTTATTTGAAGCAGGTTTAAAACCGGTTTATTAAGAATGAATTTGACTTTTAACATAGAAGGTGGGGATTTTACCCAGGCTGGTCATGCCTCAAGTGAAGTAAAGAAAATTCTGAAACAACTTGGAGTTGAAGCCAAGTGCATTAAAAGCATTGTAATTGCCTTATATGAAGCTGAAGTTAATGTTGTGGCGCATGCTTTTGAAGGTAAAATTGAAGTTGACATTGAAGACGATAAGATTAAAACGGCCATAACTGATAAAGGGCCTGGCATCCCTGATATTGACCTGGCCATGAAGGAAGGATTTTCAACGGCAAGTAAGAAGGTGCGTGAAATGGGCTTTGGCGCAGGAATGGGGCTTCCGAATATCAGAAGAAATACCGATGAATTTAATCTTGAATCGATAGTTGGACAAGGTACAACATTAAAAATGACTAATTTTTTTAATGAAAGCAGTTGAAACATATCATGCGTTAAAAGTGGACGCACAAAAATGCATTGGCTGTACCCATTGCATGAAAGTTTGCCCTACTGAAGCAATCCGGGTACGTAACGGTTTGTCTAAAATTAATCAAAACCGTTGTGTTGATTGTGGACGTTGCATGCGTGTGTGCCCTGAAAAAGCGATATTTGTAGAACAAGATGACCTTGACCAAATCAAAGAATTTAAATACCGTGTAGTACTTTTCCCATCGGTTATGATCGGGCAGTTCCAGGAAAAGTATAGTGAAGACCAGATTTATGCTGCTTTGCTAAAAATTGGTTTCACCCATGTTTTTGAAGTAGAGCAACCCATACAAATTCTCAAAGACTCTGTTCAGGAGTATTGTAGTGGTGAAACACAACACAAGCCGCATATTTCCAGCTTCTGCCCTGCAGTTGTCAGGCTGATAAAACTTCGTTACCCATCGCTTCTTGAAAATGTGATTCAGCGAAAAGCACCACACGATTTAGGTGCTCATTTCGCTATTCAGCAATTAAAAAAGCAAGGAGCAAAAGAAGAAGAAATTGGGCTGTTTTATGTAACGCCATGTATCGCCAAGATCGCGTCCGTGAAAAGTCCGGTTGGTGAAAAAGAATCAATTGTTGACGGCATTCTTAACATGAACTCATTGTACAACCGTGTAATGACGGTTATCGATGAAAAAGAAGTTCCTGACACAAAAGAGCAAAGAAAAAACTTAACCAACGATGGCATACTTTGGAGCCTGACACGTGGGGAATCGAAACATTTTGGCGATCGTAGTATGGCTATTGATGGCATTCACAATGTAATCCGTTTCCTTGAAAGGCTTGAAAATGAAGAAGTGCCGTATATTGATTTCCTTGAATTCCGCGCCTGCGACCAAAGCTGTGCAGGGGGTATTCTGATGTCGGGCAACCGTTTTTTAACTGTCGAACGTTTAGGACACAGGGCAAAACGTTATCCTTACGCCTCAGAAACTAAAGAAAAGCTGGACGATAAGGATGTCGAAATTATCAATACAAAACTTGTTTCAGACAAAATAGAACCATCGCAGGTTTTCCAGTTAGATGAGAACCGTGCAAAGGCCCTTGAAAAAATGAAAAAAGCCCAGCGGATTATTTGTTTCCTGCCCGGTATTGACTGTGGAGCTTGTGGTGCTCCAAATTGTCATGCACTCGCAGAAGACATGGTTCAGGGAAAAGCTAAAATGTCTGACTGTATATTCCTTCAACAACTATGGCAGGAGGAAGGAAAAATTAAAGCGAAAAAAGCTTTTAAGAATGTAGAAAAGAAATGGGGTAAAGACCGATTTCAAGCAGATTGTAACAAAAGAGGTAGAAGAAATGAAGGTTTTTGATTTAGTAGAAAAATTAGAATTAAAGGTGGTTTCAGGTAAAAAAGGACTTGACCGCCAGGTAGATGGAGCTTATGTTTCCGATCTTTTAAGCGATGTAATGGGCCATGCCCGGGAGAATCAAGTTTGGATCACATTGCAGGTTCATCAAAATGTAATGGCAATAGCCTCCCTTAAAGACCTTGCAGCCGTAATCCTTGTAAAAGGATTTGAAGCTGCCGAAAATACAATTCGCCATAGTAACGATGAGCAAATCCCAATCCTTTCAACTTCTTTGTCAACTTTCGAAATTACCGGTAAACTTTATGAAATTTTGAAAAGCGACTAAATGAAGAAGTACAAGGCCGATCTACACGTTCATACGGTTTTATCCCCTTGCGCCGATCTGGACATGAGTCCCGATAAGATCATTCAACGTGCTTTATATCATGGTCTTGACATCATCGCAATTACCGATCACAACAGCACACGCCAGTGCAGCATAATCAGGGAGATGGCCAAAGATACCGGCCTGTTCGTAGTGAATGGCTGCGAAGTAAACAGCTCCGAAGAAGTTCATGCCCTGTGTTTATTTGAAGATGATTATTCCCGCAATGAATTTCAAAAATTTTTAGACAAACATCTACCGGCTATTCCCAACCACCCAAGCTATTTTGGTTACCAGGTGGTGGTAAATGAAAAAAATGAAATTATTGATGAAGTTGAAAGTTATCTTGGTTCAGCACTAAAAGTTGATCTGGATACAATTGAAAAGAAAGTTCACCAACTGAATGGACTTTTCATCCCTGCTCACATTGACCGTCCTATAAACAGCATTTTTACCCAGCTTGGTTTTATTCCTCCCGATTTAAGGTTGGATGCCATGCAAATAACCAGCCATGCATCGGAAAAAGAAGTTCGCCGGCAATATGATCTTCATGAAGAACGAAGTTTAATAAAATGCTCTGATGCCCACTATCCGGAAGATTTTGGAAAAACATTTACAACCTTTCATATACATGAGCTTTCATTTCAGGAATTGAAATGGGCCTTATTACAAAAAAACGGAAGAAAAGTAAGTATTGATGTATGATTGAATTATCTCTACATATTTTAGATGTAGCCCAAAACTCGATTAGAGCTAAGGCTAAGAACCTGGCAATAAACATTGAAGAGCAATTGTCAAACGACAGTTATCAAATTGAGTTTATTGATGATGGCTCCGGAATGAGCGGGGAACAGCTTAAAAAGGTTACTGATCCATTTTTTACTACAAGAAAAACACGAAAAGTTGGTTTGGGAATACCTCTTTTAAAACACACAGCTGAACAAACCGGAGGTAGATTTGAGATAAAATCGGAGTTGGGAAAAGGAACCAGGCTTACCGCAAGTCTTGGTCTTTCACACATCGATCGTCCAGTTTTGGGTGACATTGCTGGCACACTGATGATCCTTGCAAACAATGAGTTTTCAACAGAAATAAAATACCATCACAAAACTGAAAATGGTACTTATATTTTTGATACCGAAGAAATAAAAAAGAGCCTTGAAGATGTACCGTTATCAAATCCGGAAATTCAGCTATATTTAAAAGAAATGATCAAAGAGAATTTAGAACAAATTCAAATAAGCGAATAATGACAAAAATTAGATATTTTTAAGACCAAAGAATGGATATTTGAGGAAAATATCGCATAACTTATTGATTAGGAACGGATAAGATATTAAAAACATGACAAAAATCAAATCACTGGCTGACTTAAAGAAGTTGAAAGACGAAGTTCAGTCGAAAATCAAGCTTAGGGAAAAAGGAGATCATCCTGAAAATCTGGTTCAAATTAAAGTTTCGATGGCAACCTGTGGAATTGCTTCAGGGGCTAAAGAAACAATGAACTATTTTATTGAAACTCTCGATAATCAAGGCGTTGATGCCCTTGTTACTCAAACGGGTTGCATGGGCTACTGTTATGCAGAACCAACTATCGAACTCACCATCCCCGGAAAAGAACCGGTAATTTACGGGTTTGTTGACAAAGTAAAAGCTCAGGAAATTATCGACAAACATGTCATTAAAAATGAACTCGTTGACGGGATCATTCCAGTGAATTATAAAACCATTGATGACTAAAATACTATCTTAAAATGGCTGATTATAACATGCACCTACTGGTTTGTGGCGGAACAGGCTGTAAGGCTTCCCAAAGCGAACTGATTAAAATGAATTTGAAAAACCAGTTAACCGAACTTGGGCTTGAAGAAGACATTCAGGTTATTCATACGGGTTGTTTTGGTTTTTGTGAAAAAGGACCTATCGTAAAAATACAACCTGATAATACCTTTTATGTTTCAGTTACTCCTGAAGATACCAAAGAGATTATTGAAGAACATATAGTAAAAGGAAGAAAAGTTGAGCGTCTTTTATATAAAGACCCATCAACCAAGACCAGTATTATCGAAAGTAAAAACATGGACTTCTATAAAAAGCAAGTCCGTATTGCTTTACGTAACTGTGGTTTCATCAACCCCGACAATATTGAAGAATATGTTGCCAACGATGGTTATGAAGCTTTGGCAAAATGTTTGGGGGAAATGACCCCTGAAGAAACTACGAAGCTAATCATTGACTCTGGTCTTCGTGGCCGCGGTGGAGGTGGTTTCCCAACGGGTTTAAAATGGGACATTACCCGTAAAGTTGAAGGTGATCAAAAATATGTAGTTTGTAATGCTGACGAAGGTGACCCTGGTGCATTTATGGATCGTTCAATCCTTGAAGGTGACCCACATACTGTTATTGAAGCTATGGCTATTTGCGGTTACTGTATTGGTGCCGACAAAGGTTTGGTATATATCCGCGCAGAATACCCACTTGCTATCGAGCGCTTGAAAACAGCAATCGGGCAAGCTCAGGAATATGGCCTTTTAGGTGAAGGAATCCTTGGAACTGATTTCAACTTTGATATTGAGTTACGTTACGGAGCTGGTGCTTTTGTCTGTGGTGAAGAAACTGCTCTTATCCATAGTATGGAAGGACTTCGTGGTGAACCAACTTTCAAGCCACCATTCCCGTCAGTTTCAGGTTACCTGGGAAAACCAACCAATGTAAACAACGTTGAAACTTTTGCCAACATTCCCCCTATTATTAATAAAGGAGCTGAATGGTTCGGCAGCATTGGTACTGAAAATTCAAAAGGTACTAAAGTATTTGCCCTTGCTGGAAAAATCAACAATGTTGGTTTGATTGAAGTACCAATGGGAACTACGCTACGTGAAGTAGTTTATGATATTGGTGGTGGAATTAAAGACGGAAAAGAGTTTAAAGCAGTTCAGACAGGAGGCCCTTCCGGCGGTTGTTTAACCAAAGATTTCCTGGATACCCCAATTGAATATGACAGTTTGATTGCTGCTGGTTCAATGATGGGATCAGGAGGTATGATTGTTATGGACGAAGATGACTGCATGGTTGCAATTGCTAAATTTTACCTTGAATTTACATTGGATGAATCTTGCGGTAAGTGTACTCCTTGTCGCATTGGAAATAAGCGTCTTTACGAAATTCTTGACAAAATTACAGAAGGTAAAGGTGAACCCGAAGATCTTGATCGTTTGAGAGCACTAAGTGATGTTGTTAAAGACACTTCTCTTTGTGGTTTGGGCCAATCTTCTCCAAACCCAATTTTATCAACGATTGAGAATTTTTTCGGAGAATACGAATCACATGTAACTATTCAAAAATGTCCTGCCGGACAATGTAAATCATTGCTTCAATACATTATTGAAGATGAGAAATGTACCGGTTGTACCCTTTGTTTCCGCCATTGCCCGGTAGGGGCAATCTCCGGAGAAAAGAGAAGTCCTCACTTCATTGATCAGTCATTGTGTATTAAGTGTGGTGTGTGTTATCAAAAGTGTAAGTTCGACGCGATCAAAATCGCTTAAAATTGAAGATTATGGAAATGATCAAATTAACAATCGATAAAAAGCCCGTAGTAGTAAAAGAAGGAACTACTATTTTAAAAGCGGCTGCCAGCATTGGAATTGATATACCAACCCTCTGCTACATGAAGCTGGAGGACATGAACATTGAGAATAAACCCGGAGGTTGCCGTGTTTGTGTGGTTGAAGTTGAAGGACGCCGCAACTTAGCTCCGGCCTGTGCTACCGAAGTGGACGAAGGAATGGTTGTCAACACACACTCAATGCGTGCTGTAAATGCCCGCAGGACAGTTGTCGAACTAATCCTATCAGATCACCCTGCAGAATGTTTAACCTGTGCAAAATCAGGCAAATGTGATCTGCAGGACATGGCCCAAAACCTGGGTATCAGAGAAATTCATTATACAGGGGAACAATCAACATACCGCGAAGATACTTCACCTGCCATTATTCGTGATATCGACAAATGTATTCTTTGCCGCAGGTGCGAAACCATGTGTAACGATACACAAACTGTTGGTGTGCTTTCAACCATTAACCGTGGTTTTGACGCTGTTGTATCACCAGCTTTCGAAATGAACCTGGACCATTCGGTTTGTACTTATTGCGGACAATGTGTTGCCGTTTGCCCTACTGCTGCCCTTACTGAGGTTGATCAGACTGGTGCGGTAATCCGTGCACTTTCTGATCCTACTAAAAAGGTAATTGTACAAACAGCTCCTGCCGTACGCGCTGCATTGGGTGAAGAGTTTGGCATGGAAGCCGGAACTTTGGTCACGGGTAAAATGGTTTCAGCACTGAAAGACCTTGGATTTGATTACGTATTTGATACTGACTTTGCTGCTGACCTTACCATCATGGAAGAAGGTACAGAATTACTTGGTCGTTTAAATAAATACCTGGATGGCGATAAAAATGTAAAACTACCGATCCTTACTTCTTGTTGTCCGGCCTGGGTGAAATTCTTTGAGCACCAGTTCCCTAGCATGCTTGATATACCTTCAACAGCTCGTTCCCCTCAACAAATGTTTGGTGCAATTGCCAAAACATATTTTGCTGACAAAATGAAGGTGAAACGTGAAGATTTGGTGGTTGTTTCAATTATGCCATGTGTTGCTAAGAAATACGAAAGTAGCCGTGACGAATTCAAAGTAAATGACAATCCGGATGTTGATTTTGCAATTACAACCAGGGAATTGGCTTCTCTAATCAACCTTTCAAATATCGATTTCAATTCGCTTCCAAATGAAGATTTTGACCAACCCCTTGGTGAATCTTCCGGCGCTGGTGTTATTTTCGGCACTACAGGTGGTGTAATTGAAGCAGCTGTGCGTACAGCTTATGAACTTCAGACAGGAAAAAGCCTTGAAAGACTTGATTTTGAAGAATTGAGAGGTATGGAAGGTCTTCGTAAAGCAACAATCGATTTCGATGGTATTCCAATTAACATTGGTATTGCACATGGACTTGGAAATGCACGAAAGCTTCTTGAAGAAATTCAGGCAGGCAAAAGTGAGTTCCATGCTATTGAAATCATGTCTTGTCCTGGTGGCTGTATTGGTGGTGGCGGACAGCCTTATCACCATGGTGATGCTGAAGTTCTGAAGAAACGTCAAAAAGCAATTTACCTGGAAGATAAAAATAAAGTGATCCGCAAATCTCATGAGAACCCATATATTCAAAAGTTATATGAAGAATTCCTGGGTGAACCAATGAGTGATAAAGCACATCACTTGCTTCATACAAAATACTTCGACAGAAGTTAATTATATAGTCATTAAATGGTCATTTAGTAGTCATTATAAGAATTTAAAAATGAAGCTTGAAGATTTAAAAGTATTTCAGATTTCTAAAGAGAGCTATGAAGAATTGAAGAATAAATATAATTCGCCAGGAATTAAACTAAATAATTACATCAATTCGATTGGTCAAAAACAATGACTCAATGACTATGATTGACAATAAATGACAATATTTTTAATTTGAAAATTTGAAAAAATGCCAAAAATAAAATTAGCAGAAAAGACCATTGAAGTGATCAGGGAAATCTGCGCTAAATTTAATAATGAAGAAGGTGAATTAATCAACGTCCTTCATGGTGTCCAGGATCAATTGGGCTACTTACCTGCAGAGGTACAGGAAGTGATTGCCAATGAACTAAACATGTCTGTTGCCAAAGTATATGGGGTGGTTACTTTCTATTCATTCTTCTCCATGATTCCACAAGGCGAACACCCAATCTCAATTTGTATGGGAACGGCCTGCTATGTTCGTGGATCTGAGCAAGTATTGACTGAATTCAAGCGTCAGTTAAAAATTGAAGTTGGACAAACAACTGCAGATGGAAGATTCTCTATCAACTGCTTACGCTGCGTTGGAGCATGTGGACTTGCTCCCGTTGTGTTGGTAGGCGATCGTGTTTATGGACGGGTTTCCCCTCAACAGGTTAATAAAATCATTTCTGAATACCAGGAAGGATGCCCTGCAGAAGAAACAAAGACTGTATAACTATTGAGAGCCTCACTTCGAGTGAGGCTCTCACTTTTTTATTCCTAAAACACTACTTCAAATCTACTTCTCCCGAATTACTTCCAGTGCCATTGCATTTTGTACGATAACCTGACTGTTTAATTTAAAGGACCCAACAACCAAAGCAGTAAGCAAAAACACCACCGCCGGGGCAACAGAAAACACCCACAAGATTCCATTAACAGCTTGATCCGTTTGTTCAACACCTCCACTTTTATAGCCGAAGCTGCCTTACCGGATACCAGAAACAAATTGCTTAGATTAAATTAACTGTTTAAGGAAATACCCCGGGGACAAGTCCCGGGGCATTTAAAAATCAACGAAAATTACAAACTAATTTTCAATGCGCCGAAAAAGAATGTTATAATTGGTTAAGTCTATTCACTAAAATTTTAGGAAGAAAATCCTAAAAATTTACTTTCAACCCCAGTGACAGCTTCCTGCCAAAGTGTGATGTTGAATAGAACCTGTCGCTACCAAGTGCTTCTGACCTTGAGAACATTTCAGGATTGCTGTTCAGGATATTTACAGCGTTTCCAAATAATGAAATATTATCGTTGATATTGTAACTGATTGATCCATCTAACTGTCCATAGGCATCAACCCAAAGGGGTTCCCCAAATGAAGGGCTTGGCTGGCTAAGGAACTCATCACGGTGGCTATAAGTTAAACGAACCTGGAATTTACCATTGTCATAATACCCGGTAAGGTTATAGCTAAACTTTGATACCCCGGGAAAATCAATGCTTCCCCCACCCTGGACAAACTCGGCACTATTCTCCACAAATGTTGCATTGGCAGCATAACCTAAACCACTTCTGAACGACTTTTGATAACCGATTTCAAACCCACCAACTTCGGCAGTACCCTGGTTGTCTGGCTGGCTGAAACGGTCGAAAACAACACCCTCGAGTTCAACATCCTCATTGGTTACACTTGCAATGTAATTATCCAACTTCTTATAAAAAAAGCTTCCATACAGGGCACTACCCCCACCCAGGTACCATTCAAGGCCCAGGTCAAAATTAGTTGACTCATAAGGCTTGAGTTTTGGGTTGCCACCTGTGGCGGTAGCAGCTACACCATCTTCATTTAAATCGATAGTAGCATTAGGGTTAATACTTAAAGCAGGAGCCAGGTCATTAAACGTTGGACGGGTTAAAGATTTTGAAGCTGCCACCCGTAAGATCAAGTCTTCTTCTAAATCGAAACTTAGGTTTAAACTCGGTAAAACATTAAGATAAGAGCTGTTAAAATCAATTTCCTCATTATCCGGGCTTGTAAATACAATTGCTGCCCCTGAAATGGTAAATGGCCTGACATAACCACTAATATCCTGGTCTGTATATACCATCCTGAAACCAAGGTCGCCGGAAAACGGGACATCACCAATCTCGCCTTTCAGGTTTGCCTGAACATACGAGGATAAGGTACTCTCTGTCACCTTAAATGAATTCAACGGATCAAAAACAAGGTCAGTAGTAATAATTGTCCCGTTACGATCATAAAGTGTCTGTGAATTAAGAAATTCATAATATGGATCAATTTTGGGGAAAATAAATTCAGAAAAATTAATGCCCGGAAGATCTCCATTATAAAAGTTATCCCTGCCACGGTAATTTTGCCCACCAGCTTCTTCAAAACCAAATGCTGTTCCATCGGCATCTACCCTGAAATGGTTATCAAAAAAACTAACCATCACTTCCTTGTTTCTTTTCCGGGCCCTAAGCCCCATCTCAATTGAAGATATTATCCCTCCAATTTCACGTTTGGCATCCAGTTGTAATGCCATTTCAGAGTCTTTATTGTCAAAATCCCGGAAAGTACCGTTCCTGATCCAATAATTATCAGGAGCCGCAAGGCTTGCTGTACTACCTTTGTCAACAGTTACAAAACCCCC